>JAANXD010000017.1 GCA_018263435.1 Candidatus Scalindua arabica
TGTTCTCTNNTGCACCAACATCATACGTTTCCTGAGTAAGTCCCTTATTGGACGGATATCTTTCGGATAAATATATCCTTCGGGCAGGATTCCTAATCTTAACATATGTGCTAACCAGAATGTCGATAAAGGGTCAAGTCTGCCGTTGGCTTTCCTGCTTGAACGTTCCTCGTTAATATCAATAACTTAGTTCAATGCGAACAGATAAAATTCATCAAGAAAGGTTCTAATACTTAACCCACCCCGAGATTTTCTGTTATCTGGTGCAAAACAAGTAGATTATTTCGATGTATCGGTAATTGCTCATAAACTTGTCCTTCACTGTCTGAAAACTCAACCAAGAAATGAGTATCTGAAAGTTTGGAAACAACCGTCCCTGTAGTCCCTCGTGTGACAGGTGTGTTTTCAATCTCTACTAATACTGCAATATAATCATGAATTTCTATCATTTCTTTCCCTTTCTTGTCTTGACAAAACACGATGTTAAATATGGTATATCTTCACCCTTGTGTACTATCCACAATGTACACAAAATCTCTTTTTGATTAATCCCTTCAACTTCATATCCAACACGATATATTTTCCCAAAATTATTTTCTAGTTCATTCGTTACTTCACAAGATTCAGCGGATTGCAAAACTAATGTCTTCAGCTTTACGCTATTTTCCTGAGTAATTCCAAGCGCTTTCTTAAATACCTTAGCTTTATGTTTTCCATCAGGATGAAATGGATTTAAGCAATAATCTACCAACTTTCCCTCAGGAATGACAGCTTTGACTCCGTTAGGTAATTTCATTATCACTAATATGCTTAAGGTCCGCTACTTCTCCACATCGCTCAATGTGGTATAGTTTTTATGCTTTATGAATTGAATGAAGTGTAATGTTAAAATTACACATCATTAAAGTCAAGGAAAAAGGGTTGCAGAAATGGCTTACTAATAAAAAGGATATTTTTTTCTTTGAATTGGGAAAGTTTGGTGGGTGTGTCCCGACTCAAGAGTAATTCATTGAATCAGACCATTTAGTCTTAACTTCTTCAACTATTTCTCGTGTAATCTCACTATTACCATTCGTTCTGGCATAATTCTCAACTTCGCCAACAACCATAGGCCTCACAAAAGCAGGAACCTTTGAGATTAAAGATTTGGCATCATCATCCCAGGAAATATCTTCTGTCTTCACCGTCCGATTCACTGGCTGCTCGATCTTTATATTCTCTTCCTTCTCATAAAAAGGATTTATCTCGGCGCTCTTCCCGCTTTTTGTTATCAGGACATTACATTTAGCATTGCGCAAAATATTTTCAGTTGAACTCCCAAGATCCAGACCGTCAATTGCATGTATACCGGTGCGGCCTAAAACTAACAGAGAGGGCTCCACCTTATCTATATACTTCAATATCTCGTTATATGGTTTGCCTTCAAGAAGTGTAGTTTCTGCATCAAGACCTAATTCTCTTACCTTATTTAAGGCAATCTCAAGGTGTCCATCATAAATCTTTTCCAACCCTTTGTCTATGACATCTTCATGCAGCTTCTCCTGCTCATCCGACTTAAACACATCGCCCATTTCGCCGGATAGGATTTTAGCGATACCCTCAAAGGCAACTCGATGATAATGAGGATCAAAGACCGACAACAACTCTATCTTCATATTATATTTTGCTGCTAATCCACTTGCCATCTCTACAGCCCTGAAAGATTGTTCACTTCCATCAACGGTAACGATAACTTTGCCTTCAAGTGGCTTGTCATTCTTAACAACTAATACGTCAGTATTGATCCTTCTGACAACTCTCTCACATACACTGCCTATCAGATTGCCATTTACCTCACCAAGCCCCAGGACACCAATAATTACCAGATCATAATCATTGCTCTTTATATCTTTTACCAGCTCAAGATAATTCTTACCCTCCATGATATTCCTCTTAAAGGGAACATTCAACTCCTGGCTTTTTTTCACTATACTGTCTAGATAAGAATCTGAAATCATCCGAAGCCCCTTGCCTATCAGTGTGTTGTGAAACTCCCTTTGCTTCTTAAGTTCACTCTCATCTCTGTACTTTTCTGGTAAGCCACCCTCCATCTCTCTGAACCTCTTGTGGTGAAGACTGGCGGCATATACATGCCCTCCTATTAATTCAGAGTCAAATTTCTTTGCTATTGACACACCTAAATCTGAACTATAGTCAGAATATTTTGAATTATCTAACGGAACAAAAATCTTTTTATACAAACTTCAACTCCTTAATCAATCGCAACCTACCTGTCTGCCGACAAGCAGGAAGGTTGCAGCTACTAACATTCATAATTATTTCTTCTTTGTCTTTGAAGCATTTTCTTCAGCCAGCTTTTCCCACTCCTTTTTCGCTGAAAATACAAAGAAGGCAGTTAACAATATCAAAACACTCCAGATCACCGCAGCCGGAGTGCCTTTCTTTCCAGCCTCTGCCGCAGCAGCTTCTTCCTTCACTGCCACTTCTTCTCCCTCTTTTGATTTTGAGATAGTCAGTCCTCTCAAATATGCTATAAGACCCTTTATCCTGTCTTCACCAAGTGTATTACCCCACGGAGGGCACAACTTAGATTTCTCCATGGCAGCAGAACCTTTTGAAATAAAGTTCAGGAGATAATCATCAGTAAGCGCCGCCATATACTCTACATCCGTTAAATCTCTTGGAGTTGGTTCAAGGTCAACTGTAAAATAAATACCCTTCCCATTAGCCCCCTTTCCATGACACGGACTGCAATAATATATAAATGTCTCTTTTGGAGAAGTCAAATAAACCTCGATTTTTTCAATCAATTCGTATTCCTTCTCCGGTTCTGCAGCCTCACTCTGTTGCACTAACTCTTTTGACTGTCCGGTCTCTTTTCCTTCGGAACCATCAGTAAACCTGAGAAAAGTTC
Organism: Candidatus Scalindua arabica; assembly: GCA_018263435.1. Lineage (GTDB taxonomy): Bacteria > Planctomycetota > Brocadiia > Brocadiales > Scalinduaceae > Scalindua > Scalindua arabica. The sequence continues at coordinate 2,915 of JAANXD010000017.1, forward strand.
CCGCTACAATTAAGAAACATATTATTCCAATTAAAGTATTTTTCATTAACATCTTCTTGTGTTCCAATCTATTTCTTGCTTTTACAAGACATCAGGAAATGTGTTATCGCTGTCGCCTCTTCATCGGTAAGATTATAATTGGGCTCCACTGCATCGGGAGTCTCATGGTGAGGATCTTTTAAATGGAAGAAAATATAACCATTCTCAAGCCTGTCACCAACCCTTTTAAGATTAGGGCCAACTATACCTCCGGTCTTTATTGTATGGCAGGTCCTACACCCCTTGGCATCATATAACTCTTTTCCCTTGTTAATCTCTTCCTCTGTGGGCTCAACATCAGCAAATTTATCCAAAGGAATCTCTTCGCTTATAAAATATTCTTCAACAAAATTAGCTGCTGTTTCAGCTTCCTTTGAAGAAAGATTAAACTTCGGCATCTGTTTTAGCAATGGACGAATAATATCCGGAGTCTCAACAAAACCTTTTATCCACGACCCCTTCAGCTTACTGCCTTCGTGTGTCAATTCAGGGGCAAAAGTACCGCCGTTACCCTGTATGTTATGACACGTCATACATTTGACATCATTTAACAGCTTTTCAAACTCGTTAGTAGGTTCACTTTTCTCACTGCTAACCGGCAGTAACTCCGATACGCCCTCAATTTCATGACAGATAAAACAGCGGCTCAGTTCAATTATCCTTTTACCTTTTTCCGCCAAAGTACCCTCTGGAATTATAGAGGATTTCTCTTCCGCCTCAGCCTTTTGCTCAACACTTCCACCATTGCTTACTTCATCAGTTGCCACATCTTCTTCTTCCTCTTCATAATCCTCATCAGGCATAAAATCCCAATCTCTCAGGAGATATTCTACTAACCGTCTCAATTCTTTATCCGTAAACCTGTATCTTGGCATCTGCGTCTGGTGGAAATAACCTTGAGGCTCCTTTACCCAGAGGTATAACCAATCACGATTTATCTTCTCCGCTACGGCGCCAAGATCAGGCCCCACTCCTACGGCGCCGCCCTTACCTTTAACCGGATGACAAATATTACATCTCGCACGTCCCCAAATTGCCTTACCACCTGAAACCAGTTCATCCATCTTTTCGTATTCATCATCAGTCATATCATCTTCTTCTTTCAATAAATACGAATCCCACTCCTGTTTAGGCAGTTCTTTGTCCGCAATGCTTGTCAGATATGCCAAAACTGCCTCTATCTCACCATCACTCAGCATAAGTCTCGGCATCCTTGCGTTAGGTACCATTTCGCTGGGATTTGATATCCACTTTTTAAGCCACTCTTTGTTTGCTTTATGTGTAACATTCTTTAGAGTAGGTCCGTTTTTAGAACGTTTATGTGGGTCCTCCGGAACGAAAGGTAACTCTTTATAGTCTTTATCACCCCTGTACATCTCCTCTAACTCCAGAAAAAGAGGATCCGGAGTTGGAGGTTCTGCAAAAGCGACTCTCTCAGAAACAAGTATATAGCCTAAAACCACGCAGGCTATTACAAAAGACGATATATATTTCCTTTTATTATTACTATTCATTTTCTTTGTGTGTCAGCAATCAAATCCATAATTATTTTATTCAGCAGGAATTTCAAGCGGAAATCTTCTTATCCTTCCGATTACCCAGAATTGAATGCTTACAGCCATTATTACGGCAATAATCACATAAAGATAAACACTCTTAGGCGTAGGCATCTCCAAAGTTAAATAATACCAGGATGTGATTGATTTCTGTCCGCCAATCTCCTCATTCGACCCATCCCATACAGCTAACGCATACGGGATCAGTTTTCCTGTTTCAAATTGAATATCTATTTTCTTGTCACCGGTCACGAGAGGCCTTGTTATCATAACCTTCCATTTTCCATTTTCCCAGTAACCTTTACCTTTTGAATCCTGACTGTTGGACGGCTGATCGGAAAGATTTCTAAATCCTTTCGCATTCAACTCCCTGATTGTCATAAAATCTTTGAATTTTTCTTCAGTACTCTCTTCTTGTGCTTGCGCTTCTACTACTACTTCTTCTGCTACCGTTTCTTCTACTTCCTCTGCTTCTGCATGAGCTGTTTCTCCATGTTCCTCGGCAACATCACTGCCGCCGTCAGTAGCAGTTTCTGGATCCTCATCCGCTCCTTTTCTCACCGCATGCAAAGATTCCTCGAATGCTCTCCAGTGCCAGAGGACTACGCTGCCGCCAGACTCTCCCATGGCAAAGTATGGCTTCTTAAGTCCTTCCGGTATCTTCGTTGGAAATTGAAGGGCAACAGCATCACTGTAGACTTCACTCTGTTCATTTGTCATATCATCCCATTCTATCAAGAATGTTATGTCTTCATTGTTGTACATAGATTTAACCATTACGGAATTTGCAGACGGAGTCCAGAATCTCGGACTTGCAACTATCTGACCTGCCATTGGCAACTCGGTAGGACTTACAGTATTCCATGCCTCATCGTCTGGACCGTCCGGTAAATCTCCAACTATCAGCTTTGATTTGAGAACAACCTCCGTTTTCATCTCATGAGAAATTGATTTCACGTAATGCGTTAGATGCCATCGATCTTCATCTGTAAGATAATCAGCATAGGAACCCATTGGCGTTTCGTTTATACCTGTTGTTACTGTCCTGAAAATATCTTCTGATGAATTACCTCCCTTGAACAACCAACTCTTTGTCAGATTCCTTGCTTTATACGGAAGATCCCATTTCCCCTTTAGTGTAGTTGTAATTTGTCCGTCCGCTTTGCCATCTTCACCATGACACAGGAAGCATTTAGCCTCTTTAAACAACTTCTTGCCGCGGTTAACAGACTCTGAATTTGAAGCGACTTCTGCACCCAGCGAAGCTACTCCTGGAGCTTCTTTGGCTTTAAAGTCTTCGTTAAATGTCTTGATATAATGTATAACCTGCCACCGTTCTTCAACGGTCAATGTGTTCCAGAAAGGCATCGCCGAACCTTCCACACCACTTGAAATTATCCTGAAAAGATCATCATCTGTTGGAAGTGTACCAAGCCCTGTAGAACGTATTTTAAATTCATTTCTCGTGAAATTCCTTGGTTTTGGATCTAAACGTGGAGCTGCGGAACCATTACCGTCACCCTTTATCCCGTGACAATAGTAGCACTTTGTCTCATAAATTTTCTTCCCTGCTGCAATTGCGTCAGAAGTTTCCGGTATCTTCCCAGAAACCTCTTTCTTATAAGTCCTGAATAACTGCGAACTCTGGGCAAAGCCTTCACTGAGACATAAGAAAGCTATAGCCACAGCAAGCAAACAGATAAATGAGCCTTTTAAAATGAGATTATTTTTTACCTTATGCATATTAAGATCCAATTTGTTTTATTAGTGCTCTATCTCTTCTCTTTGACGCGGCACAACACCTGCAGTCACATATTCACCCATTATAATCTTCCATATCTGTGTATCAGTTAAAACATCTTTCCAGGCAGGCATAGGAGAATCCCACGGCGTAGACACATTAGGAAGCCCGGGGCCACCTTCTTTAATTCTCCAAAAGGCAAAATTCTCTACTACCGTTGCTATCGTACCGGGATCAGTAAAATTAATAGGCCTCAAACGGAAGGCATTAGCAAAAGGACCGTTACCATCAGCCTTTGAGCCATGACATGGACGACAATTCTGTTGATAAAGATGTTTTCCCTCTTCTATACATCTTCTTTTAGTCGCTTCATCAGCATTTGCAAAAGGATTTTCCAGTTTCTCATACTCCTGCAACAAAGTAGGATGCTGAATTCTCAACTCCACGGGAGATGCCGTGCCCGGCACCGTCCCTGAATAGGCAAACCAGGCAACCAACACTGGAAAAGATATAACTATCATCTTTTGAAATAACGCCTTTATTTTATCGTCACCTGCAGGCAAGATAAAACTTAAAAATTTTGCCCACTTGAGGTCACTCGTTGAAACATAAACAAGCGTACCAAGTATAGCCAAAATCATGTACCATAGCATGAGTGTGCTTGGCGTTGGCATTGTATGATCCTTTGCCAACAAATACATGAAAGCGTAAGGAGCAACAAATTTTATAATGATAAAAACAATCAATATCGATACGATTGCCAATATCATCGAATATGAATTCTTTTTATTTCCCATTCACATAACCTTCCCTGCTAAGAACGTATCCTTCTTTTCAGCTTATGCTGAATTTATTTCTGGCTCAAAAGAAACGAAATAATCCCATAAAACTCTTTTGTGGTTAGCATTTCACTAAGATTGCCCGGCATAATTGAGACATCCTGTTTCTGCATCTGTGCAATCTCATCAGGATAAAAAACATATTCCGCCATTACACCGTCTTCATCGACCATTAATACCACCTCTTCTTCGTCCTGACTCACAAGTAGACCATTATAGGCCATTCCATCATTCGTCATCAGATACATCGTTTCAAAGCCTTTGACTATTACGTCGCTTGGCTTGAGGACCGATTCTATAAGATATTGAGGCGTCTGTACTGCCCCTATACCAGTAAGATCAGGTCCTACCTTTGAACCTTTTCCGTTTAAGACATGGCACTTTGAACATGTAACATCTCTAGTTTCATCGAAAAATACCGCTTCACCTTCTTTCGGATCAACCTCTATAGGAGGTACCCAGGGAACCACTTTCGTCTTTGATGCCTCAGGAATCTTGTCTTTAAACTTTGCTACAGCATCTATATCCGGCTCGCCTCCCAATGTCTGCAAATATGTGAGTACGGCCAGAATCTTTTCTCTATCCAACATGATCGGAGGATCATATACCTTCGGCATTATATCATCAAATCCCTCCACTACATGTGAAGAAGGGTTTACTATTGATTCAACCATATATTCCAGACCGGAACCCAAACCTGTTTCCTTTGCTCTCTCTTCTGCCCTGGCCGCAAGACCCTCCTGGTCAGGACCTCTTGTCGCACTTCCGGATGTACCGATACGATGACACGTATGACACTGTCCATCACCCCAGAATATCTTTTCACCGGCTTCAGGGCTGACTCCGGTAGCCCCCCCTCCACCGCCACCACCGGAAAGGCCTGTTACGTACATACAAACGTAGATAAAAAACCCTACAACTGCCACCGTAAATACTACTGCGTTTAAAAAACTTCTCATTATTTATTATCTCTCCAACATTTATAGTCGCAGGAAATTCAAGAATTTCATATGTAAGAGTCTATGCATGTTTCTTTTTCTTATCAGCAAGGCCTGCAAGCCAGAAAACTAAGGCAACAAGGGCCAGGAATAGAATAACAATTAAACCGACAGTCCAACCCATATAAGCAATACTCGGAGTAAATGAACCTGCAGAAGTATCCTGCATATACCCGTAAATATGCCAATTCATCCTAAGGCCGGAACGTATAAAGCCCATCAATCCCATAAGAGTTACAATGGCTACACAGAGAAGCAGCAGGGCATACTGTGACCTGTGTGGTATTTTCCCCCACTGTATACCGCCCACTTCTTTAGCATCTTTAAAGAGAAAGACATCTATTACAGTATTAACAATCAGACAACTTATCACTATTGAAACCTGTGTAACAGACAGATATCTTAAAACCAGGTTTGCCTTTTCCATCACCACAAACCCATAATACCAGAAATACATTACTGCCATAACAGTAGTAACTACAAACAGGAATATCTGCGCAAGCTTACCTTTATTTGCAAACGTAAGAAGGAGGGCAATGACAATTGCAAATATCTGGATCACAAGACACGAGACAAGAGGAGAAACATACCGCAGTATATTTTCTTCCATGTCAAGCCCCCTGAGCCCTAAAGCATACCACGCCAGATACATCACTGTAAGACCGACCGTAATAATCAGCGTAATCCTAGCACCACTACCATGGCTTGAGAACGGCTTTGTCTCGCCTTTATTGGCCCTTCTATACAATAGGAAACTGAAGAATGTGGATAATATCAGGAGGTTTACAACTGCATTCTTTGCAGCCATAACACCGAAAAATTTAGAAAATGGATGATATTGTTCTCCGATAAGGGCTCTCTCCTCGCCACTCAGTGGTAAGTTATGCGGCGTCAGCCAGACAGCAAAGCAGAAGAAGATTACCATGTTTATATATTTGATATATGGCGTGTATCGCTCAGCGCCCTTTATCCTGCTCATACCATTCCATAAATAATAGTTTCCACCAATAAATAACATTCCAATAAGAATAGCCTGGATTATGAATGTCCAGGAGAAGGCACCGCCCATCATTATATTTCCCATAACGGGGCTGGCACTATAAACTTCTCTTCCAAGATAATATCCGGCAAATGGCAGAGGTATCAAGGCGCCTAAGCCAATGAAATTGCCTATATACCCCATCCAATCATAATGCGCCCTTTCTTCATCAGTTTTCGACCCCATGAATTTAACAGCAGCATAGGCACCCACTACAAAACCTCCAAAGGCAACATTGGCAATAATACGGTGAATATTAACGGGCATCCACAGGAAATTATAGAAGGCATGATAAAGACTTGTTACAGTGCCGGTCTCCATATTAATACCGCCAGGCGACATCATAAATGTTGCCCAGGAATTAGCCAACATCATTAAAGCCGTCCCGAAAAGGTTCAGCATTACACCAATTGATATGTGAATCCATTTACCTTTAGGAGTCTTGGAAAGCAGGTCCCAGGAATAGTAGTATCCATAAAGACAAAATACCTCTCCAAAAAAACAAAGTGCATATATGAACATGAAAGGATGGAAGACATCCGTCATATAACGCATAAAGGCTGGATAAAGGCCGTACAAAGCAAACGCCAGCAGGCCACCTAATGAGGCAGTTGTTGCAAATGCTGCGGACAGAAGCTTCGTAAATTCGCGTGCTAAATTGTCAAACCTTATATCACCGCTCTTCACACCGATCATCTCAATAATAACGACAAAGATCGGTACTGCTAATACAAAGGCCGCAAACATAAGATGTAATTCTGCAATTATCCAGACAATCAGCCTGCCGTCTATTCCAAAGAAATTCCTGTAATCTACAACTTCATATGGTTCTGGTGGTGCCTCTGGTTCTGCCTCTGCGGTTGCTTCTGCTGAAGCTTCGGTAGTTTTCGCAGCTTCAGCATTTTCCTGAGCCATACCTGTACCGGTGGCCAGTGCTAAAAGGAAAATGGCCAGGAAAAGCGTAAATAAGACCCTATATTGAAGCTTTCTGGATGTGAAATTTATGAAAGGTTCTATATTATCCATTCTAAACTATGTTATATAAACTGGATTCCCTGCCTGCCCGACTCTGAACAGATTGACCGGGCAGGTATTTATTTCAGGCGGGCGTGAACAGGAGCCTGCCTTTCGGAAGAAATCCGGTCATATTCTTATCTTCTCCTTCTTCTTCTTTTCTTCTTTGACTTCTTTGTCAGTTCAAAGTCTGCCTTAGCGTCTCCACCGGCGCTTACGGTAACTTCCTGTGTAGTCTTTCCAAGTGATTCCTGCCATGCCTGTACTGTATAAGTACCGGCAGGTACTCCATCCAACTTAAATTTTCCATCTGCACCTGTAAGAGCATAATATGGATTCTCCTGTACAATCAGCCATGCAGTCATCCACTTATGCACATCGCAGGTTATCTTAATAGTCTCAGGAAATTCAAAAGTTTTAGGCATCTTTCCATGACCGGCAACTCCTTCGTTAAATGCCGTATTCTTCATTGACCATGAATGAAGGTTATGCATTACATCGTCACTATTAAGCAGATCAATGGTGCTTCCTGGAGGAATTATAGTCACATGTGGGAAAAAAACACAACCCTTCTGATCGATTGATGATGAGGTTCCCGCTCCAAATTTTTTCCCTTTCGAGATTTTTGTAATAGATACTACGGCATTCTTTACAGCTCCATCACCAGAAACTTCCAAAGCCTCTGATGGAAGATCATCATGCCCGCATGTCGCCTGATCCTTGTCTACTTTTAACGTTTTTACTGCCGGCACATCACCTGCAAGTTTTACAGTGCCAGTTATTGATCCACCGTTAGACACATCGCCTTCCTCATACGCAGCCAGTATGTTCCTGGAATTACCAAGAAACAAAACCAGCGAAAGCAACGCTATCGCCAAAAAACATACGTTATAACGATCTGTAAATTTCTTCATTTCTTACGCCCCCCGTATTTATGTTAAATTGTTTTATGTTACAAAAAAAATCGATTTGTTCTATATATAAGTAATACATACCTTTAGCTTTGCATTCTTAACTTAACCGCAAGGCAGAAAGTTACAACTTATAACAAATAAATTTGAACTTTTCAAATATAATTTATCTTTATCTTAGGAAACTATTAATTCAGTAATCAAGGAATAGCTATTCTTCCTCTTCCTGCTCCGACCCATCTGCTTGTTGTTTAAGCATCTCCTCAGGAAGATTCATCAGTAAGTCCTTTAATGCCACAGCCTGTTCCTCGGGAGTACCAGGGAAAATATCCTGAAATACACCTTCTCTGAAAAATTTAGGCATCTTAGTACCTGGTTGTATTAGCTGAGGGTCCATCAACCAGTCCACTATCCAATCAGGTTTTAATCGCTTTCTTGCCCTGGACAAATCAGGAGCCCAATCTGCAGGCTCACCTTCAGGCATTATATCACCTCTAATATGACACGATGCACAGTTTACATTCTTAGACTGAAATAAGTGCTCGGCCATGGATAAGTATCCCGGTTTTTCCTCTTCTTTTTCTTCCAAATACTTTTCTTTAGTTTCAGCTATATATTCGTATGGATATTCCTCCCTTTCTAAAGCGGCGAAATACCTGGCTAATACCGTAGCTTCATCTTCAGTCATCTTAAAAGTAGGCATACGAACGTCGAGCCAGGGCCTCAAGGCTACAGGTTCTTCGAGGAAGTCAAAAAGCCACGGGCCCTGAACCTTCTTGCCTTCTCCATATAAAACAGGAGGAGGAAAAACCTTGGCCTCTTCTGCAACTCTTCCCTCCACCTCAACATGATAATCTATAATAAAATCACCGATATCTCCACCTTCCGACCTGGATATACTCATTATATTCTCATTTGCTATCTGCACAGTATCACCAGCCTTTTTTCCCAGGACTTCATTATCCTCCCATAACTGAAAATAGAGGTTTTCCTCCTCCTCAAGTTTAACCATTCCTTTTGCCACTACCCCATCTTTCATATGTAACGTATCTATGCTGAACTGATGACATCCCATACAATTAAATTTATCAATTACACCTTTACCCTCTACCAGAGACTTTTTATCACCTTCTAATTTGGCGATATAACTCTCCGGCAACTCTCCTTCTCTCATTCCCGTCAGCAGTACTAATAACGTCTCTATTTCGTCTTCGGTCAGATCGAAATCAGGCATCCTTAATTTATCTTCCGGCCTCTTATATCTTCCTTCATCAAACTGTCTTGGATTTGTTAATTTTGCCCTTAACCATGCACGCCTTGCCTCTCCTATATTCTCATGTGAACTTTCAAGCCCAACCCCATGAAGTAACTTTTTCTCTAACAAACCAAAATCAAACAAATGTATATGCTTGGAACCTATCTCGGAAAGTTCCACGCCTATCTTTGTCTTTTCTTCCATTCCCTGTATATTATGGCAACCAAAACATCCATACCTGTTTATCAAATCCTTTCCCCTGCTGGCGGTTTCTTCATCGGTTAGCCACTCTTCACTTGATAAAGCTTCAATAAATCCACCTTTCAAACTAGTAAGAAATGCGGCGACATACTGTGCATCTTCCTCGTCAAGCCTTAAATCAGGCATCCTCGTCCTGGGCTGGTGCTTTTTGGGTTCCAATAACCAGCTGACCAGGAATTCATAGTTAATCTTATCGCCAACCCTGGCAAGATTCGGACCATGAATTCTTCCGTCTTCCTCTACATCACTATGGCATGCCAAACATCCTACATTTTCAAATATAAACGCACCTTCGTCTACAGTTTCTTCGTCAAATTCTTCCGGCTCACCAGGTTCAAACCCTTCTGAATTCTGCCAGAGATAGGACGTTATAGCCATAGCATCATCCTCACTCAACTTAAAATCAGGCATCCTTGTGCTTGCCCTGAAACCCTTAGGACCCTGTAGCCATGAAACCACCCATTCCGGACTAACCTTACTGCTTATCTCGTTTAAATCAGGCCCAATCATCCTGTTTTTATCTGTATCAAATCCTTCAATCGGATGACACCCATAACATCCCAACTCATCAACCAACTTTACTGCCTTCCCGATATCTTCACCACCTACCAATTCCTCACCCTTGTCATGACATTTTACACATGAAGCTTGAGCCATCTTACCTTTATTCATAGGCTCCAACCAGTACTCCACCTCTCCATGAGCCTTTTTCGGGCTTGTGGTTGCCCTTGCCTGTCCCTCATGACATATCGCACAACCAAACCTCTCCGGCGGATGTTTACCAAGATACACTTCCTTCCTCGGATGGCGTGCATAAGGATGCTCCTCTGAAATACTCTCTTTCTTGTTTATACCAACGTGGCAAGACATACACCTGTCTACCTCATTCAACTCCTCAAGATGCACCTGGTATACCTGTAATCCCGGACGTCTTGATCCTAATTTATCCATAGTCTCTTTTAATAGATGCATATTACTGGAATGTGACTCCAGTTCTTTTGTGTACTTTGTAATGTAAGCCTTAGCTCCGTCTAACTTACTTTGCAGCACAGCTCTCTTCTCCTCAACCCGCTTTATCTTTTCAGCTAAAGCCTTACTCTTGTCATCCAGCTCCAGTATATGTTTCTTTGAATCATCTTTTTTGTGCTTGCCATACAGAAATTCCGCCTCCAACATTTTATTACGTGTAACTATTGATTCAAATTTTAGTGGCGCTAACTCCTTCTTATCCAAAGTACGCAATTCCGCTAAAACTTTCTTATACTCACGTTGTACCATCGGTTTATTAAACTCACGCTTTGCCCTCTCTAGTTTTCGTTCAATCTCTCTGTACACATCCTGTTCATCTTGTTGCTTAAATGCCATTACGGCATCATCATATTTCTTTTTTGCATTCTCATATTCCAACTCATAATAACGAGTCTGATAATCTTTCCATGGCCTTTTCCCTACAATTTCAGCCCATAATGCCCACACGTTAGTAATGGCAAGTATAAAACTTAATAATACATACCAACCCACATATGACTTTTCTTCTTCTTTTTTCATAGTAATAAAGCCCTCAACCTAACGGAATTTTTGAACCAAATATAAATATAGAATACGTACTTTGGATAATTTTAGTATAAATCAACCTTTAATCTTTTCACTACCATGTAGATTGAAATGTTGTATTTTCGCAACTATAATGCCAAAATTGGAAAGGTATCAAAATCTTATCCTGTTTTCTCTAAGTACTGTTATACAAATAGATAAAGATATTAACATTTAATAACTTATTTGCAATTTAATTCTGATAAATTTCACATTTGACAAAATGTCATTTGTAACTTTGCCACTCAAAATTTTTGAAGACACAATGTCAAAAGGCATATTAAGACAATTTTGTATAAATAAGATTTACGATGCGCAATCTTAGAAAATATGGCTCAGCATATGTTAATCTAATATCGGATTTCTTTATATGTTCAGCGATTTTTGCACATTTTATCAAAGAACCTCTCCTGATGCAATATTCACTTGCAATTAAATAAAACTTGATTTATCATATTTATTTACATTCATTAAGATGAAATCCATACCTCACGTAATTTCCTGGAATCTCACGAAAGCATGCAATTTATTATGCTCTCATTGCTATATTTTAGCAGATAATATCCAACAGCTTGACCAAACAAATACTAACCTGTCAGATGCCACATCCAGCCAACACACTCTTAACTTTAACCAGATGCAATGCACAACACAAGACACTGGCGATGAATTGGATACTGTCGCTTCACTTAAGGTAATAGACGAGATTGCCGAACTAAATCCAAATCTAATCCTGATTTTAACAGGCGGTGAACCGCTCTTACGAAAAGATATTTTTGATTTATCCCGTCATGCATCCCGGAAAGGAATGATGGTACTTCTGGGTACCAACGCCTGCCTTATTAATGACGATGTTGCCAGGAAATTAAAAGACAACGGTTTCTCAGGTATAGGCATAAGCCTCGATTCTATACACCCTGATGTTCACGACTCTATCAGAGGTATGAAGGGTTCATGGAAGAGTGCTATTGAAGGAATGAAGGCGTGTAAAATGCAAGGATTGGAGATTCAGATACAAACCACAGTATTCAAGAAAAACTATGATGAGATTCCGGAATTAGTTGCATTTGCAAATGAAATGGGGGCAAGGGTCTTTAATCTTTTCTTCCTCGTCTGCACAGGAAGGGGCCAGGACATAACCGATATCACCTCAGAACAATATGAAGATGCGCTGAAACAAATTTACAAACTCCATAATCAGTACGAGGGAACGATGCTGGTCAGCGCAAAATGTGCACCACATTACAGAAGGATAGCATATGAGATGAATCCGGAATCGGCTTTAGTTAAATACTATTCAGGCGGATGCCCTGCAGGAACCAATTACTGCAGGATTACACCGGAAGGAAACGTTACTCCATGCCCGTACATGGATACATCCTGCGGAAATTTAAAGGAAAAAAGCTTTGAAGAAATCTGGAACAACTCCGGTATATTAAAGGAATTGAGAGAATCAGACCTCAAAGGCAGGTGCGGAGAGTGTGAGTTTGAGTCAATGTGCAAGGGCTGCCGCGCAAGGGCGCTGGTTACTACCGGTGATCAAATGGAAGAGGATTCGTGGTGTGATTATGAACCTGGAAAACATGGAGGGAAGAAACTGACTTTCAAGGAAGAAAACACATTTGGTTTAGACAAAGAATTTGAGCTTTCATGGAGTGAAGACGCAAAGAAAAGGCTGGGCAGGGTACCTTCCTTTGGAAAAGGAATGGTAATAAAACGAGTAGAACAATATGCAAGGGAAGAAGGATATTCTGAGATTACACCAGACATAATGAAGGAAGCAAAGGAGAAAATGGCAGTAGACAAGAAGGCCATGTTCCCGTTTATGAATCTGCTTAAAAAGAAACCCGCCAAAAACGGAAAGATTGAATGGGAGACCGAGGCACAAGAACGAGTAAAAAATGCCCCAGATTTTGTAAGACCGGGAATTTATAAGCTTATGGAAAAGCGTGCTAAGGAAAAAGGATACAAAGTGATCACCTCAGCATTCCTGTCGGAAATAAGGGATGAATCTATGCAGTTCGCATCCAGGAGGATGAATAAGCTGGGGTTTGACGAACTCGATATGGAAGCATTTGATACGGCAAAGGCAAAAACAAAAAACAAAAAGAAAAAAGAGGTTATTGATGACATCAAGGATTTTCTTGCTGAAAGGAATGTGAAGAACACAGAAATTATTAAAAAGTTTCAAAAGTACTTATCAACCGAAACAGACGGTTTGAATACTTCTAAGAAATAATGGAATATAGGGAACCTGTCTGAATATATTCTTTTCAGGCACCATAAATGACAAATAGGGACAGCGACTATTTTCTTGTTTCTTTAAAATGCTCTATTAAATTTCCCTATTAATATATTCAATCTTTTGAGTTTGGGAAAAATCAATAATTATGTTTGTATCACTCAACCAATATCTTCGAACTCCCAAACTTCCTCATAATACTTTAAACCTGGTACACTATCCATAAAACTTCAATATATTTATAAAAAAAACTATTTAAAATAACAGACCTGTAATACTTACATGAACTTAGCTATAAATGGTAATATATTACCTTGAAAATAAAAACAAATTCACTTAAAATCTCATCATAAAACATAATAGTGTATGTTGGAATACATTAGCATATTATATTTTCCGCAATCAGAAAATGCCAACTGTACTAAGAATTAAATCGTTTAGGTTTCATTTTTATTCTGATGAAGGTAAGGAACCATCTCATATCCATGTAGCAACACCAGATGGTGAGTGTAAATTCTGGCTAGAACCTATTCGACTCGCTGGAAACAGAGGTGTATCACCTCATGTCATCAGAGAAATTGAAAAGTTAATTTACAAACACTGTGATTTGTTGAAGGAGAAGTATAATGAAATCCACAACTATTGAGAAATCTAGTAATATTGAGCCTATAGCAATTAGAGCATGGTCGGAAGGTAGAATCATTTTTATTGAACTTACTGACGGACGCATTTTGGGTTTTCCAGCAAATCGATTCAGGATATTGAAGAATGCTACAGATGAACAATTAAAAGAGGTAACGCTTCGTTTAGATGGTTATGCTTTGCGATGGGAATCTTTGGATGAAGACATTACAGTTCCTGGCGTTGTTGCTGGAGATTTCCAATTACCATTATAAAAATGACAAAGGTAAAAATCTGTGGTATAAAAACTTTAAGTGACGCAAAGGTCGCTGTTGATTACGGTGCAGATGCTATTGGTTTTGTGTTTGCAGAAAGTGTACGAAATGTAAGTAAGGAAAAAGCACGGGCTATCGTACGAAAATTACCTCCATTCGTTACGACTGTTGGACTCTTCGTCAATGATACCGCAGAAAATATCGAAGCCATCTGCAGGTTTTGCGGTCTGGACGCCATACAACTCCATGGAAATGAACGGCCCAGTTTATTAAATAAACTGAAAGCTTTCAAAACTATTAAGGCGTTTCGAATACAAAATGAAAAAGATATACTTCCAATAAAGAAATACAAACCTGACGCCATCCTGCTCGACGGATATTCAGAAAAAAATATGGGTGGAACGGGAACTTCTTTTGACTGGAAGATTGTTAAAGACATAAGGACATCTATTCCCATAATAGTAGCAGGAGGATTGACACCTTTAAACGTTTCTCGGGCCATAAAAATCGTAAAACCTTATGGTGTAGATGTTTCCTCCGGCGTAGAAAGCAGCCCCGGCAAAAAAGACAGAAAACTGATAAAGAAGTTCATTGATGCCGTAAAAAAGTAGAATTTCCAGTAGTTAGATACCGTATGATAAAATATTATTGCACACACACCGTAATTTTGATAAATTAAGAGTTTGCACTTTTAATTAATACTATCATTTTTATGAATTATTTTCAGATTGAGAAGTCGCTATGTTAAAGAAAAAATTTAAAAGCAAAAACTGCGTTACCTGTAAAAGATGTATGATTGATTGTGCTACCAGGCATTCACAGGCACAGGATTTCGCATTAGCCGCATCCGCTCAGGAAAGTCCGGCTCCGTTACCAAGGATTAATATAAGTTTCAAAAAAGATAAGCCACATGCAACAGTCTGCCAGAATTGCAAAAATCCAAAATGCAGGGAGTCATGTGAGTATGGAGCAATTACTAAATTTGAGGATGGCAATGTAGTTATAGACCAGGAAAAGTGTACCGGCTGCTGGGAATGTATAGATGCATGCCCTTTCGGCGCCATCACCAAAGAAACAGAAATGGCTGTTGCCATAAACTGTGATGATTGCAAAGGGTATGATGATATGGCCTGTGTAGAGGCATGTCAAACCTTTGCGCTGACATACGTTGAGAAAAAGGCTCCAGTTACTGCTGATGTGTAGTAACGGCCTGGATCTTTTTGTTTTTTATTACTTAATACTTAAGTTGCAGCTGTAGAAAACACATAAAAGGCTAAAGCTTTAACTCCTCGGGAATTAAGGTCACGCCTTAGGCGGATCTGTCCTCTGGCATGACTTTAGCCTTTTATGGAAGGATTTCAATTGTAATAGTTTTAAAATGATGTAGTCCAGATAACCTATATTCTGCATACTTTGAATAGCTGGATGATAAGCTCAGGAGAAAAGCATGAAAAAGATTACATTACAAATTAACCAGAAGGAATATGAAGCCCATGAAGGTGAAACCATCATGGATGTTACTAAGAAAAACAATATCCACATTCCACATTTATGTCATTGGAGTCTATTAGAGCCTTTTGGACAATGTGGAATGTGTGTTGTTGAAGTGGACGGGAACCTGGGGCCGGTGACAGCTTGCAACGCTCCTGTCTGGGATGGCATGAATGTTGTGACGGAAAGCGATAACATTGCTGAACTCCGAAGAAGCAGCCTTAAGTTGATACTAGGTAACCACCCTAACGATTGTCTGACCTGTGAAAAGACAGGCAATTGTAAGCTCCAGAATTACGCTTACCAGTTTGGAGTACATGCTGAATGGAGCCAGCAGACTATTCGTAAATTCCCTGAATACCCCAATAATGGTGTGATAGAGTGGGACAAGGATAAATGTATTATGTGTACCAGGTGCTCACGTACCTGTGCCGAACTCCAGGGGTCATACGCAATCGGGTTTAAGGCTCACGGGTTTACGGCAATTGGCACCCCCAGCAAGACTAATATCTCTAAAGAAGGTGATTGCGAGCTATGTGGACAGTGCATAGATGCGTGTCCGGTAGGAGCCTTACAGGAACTAGCCGTGAAAGGTAAGGGACGCCCCTGGCAATTTGAAAAAACCAGGACCACCTGTACATATTGCGGAACTGGCTGCAACTACTATTTAAATGTTAAAGATAAGAAAGTAGTCTCTATTTCGCCATGCTTTGACGCACCGGTTAATGACAAAGGAAGCCTCTGTGTAAAGGGTAGATTTGGTTACGAGCACATACACCATAAAGACAGATTGACAACACCGCTCATCAGAAGAAATGGCAAACTGGAAGAGGCCAGTTGGGAAGAGGCAATTTCCCTTGTAGCTGAAAAATTTACCGAGATTAAGAAGAAGTACGGTCCGGACAGTCTGGGATTCCTCTCTTCATCAAGATGTACAAATGAAGAAAATTATGTATTCCAGAAACTGGGTAGGATGTTGGGTACTAATAATGTTGATAACTGCGCGAGGGTTTGCCACAGTGCGAGTGTTTCAGGGCTGGCAGCATGTTACGGCAGCGGCGCAGCGACAAATTCATTTGATCAGATCCGCGATGCGGAACTCCTCTTCGTAATTGGAGCTAACCCCTATGAGGCACATCCTATTGTTGGACTTAAGATAAAAGATGCACTGAAAAAAGGGGTAAAACTGGTAGTTGGTGATCCGCGAAAGACCCAGCTTGCAGAGAAGGCGGATGTATGGTTGAACCTGATACCAGGTACAAACATTGCGCTGTTAAATGGGATCATACACGTAATATTAAAAGAAGGACTTGAGGCCAAGGATTTTATCAAGAAACGTACCGAAGGTTTCGATGCACTCAAGAAGGGTGTCAAGAAATACACGCCGGAATACGTTTCAGGCATAACGGGTGTCGCCAAGGACAGAATTATCGAAGCAGCCAGAATGTATGCTTCCACTGACAAGGCTATGATTATTTACAGTCTTGGTATGACGGAACATACAACAGGTACTTATAATGTTATGTCACTTGCAAATCTTGCTACAGTTACCGGACATCTTGGACGATCAAGTGTAGGAATTAATCCAACCCGTGGGCAGAATAATGTACAGGGTGCATGTGACATGGGAGCGCTGCCTAATAAGTTTGTTGGATATCAGAATGTTGGTGATGAAAAGGCACAGAAGAAATTTGAAAAGGCATGGAAGACCAAACTGGATGATAAGATAGGCCTGACGTGCACTGAGATGGACGTTGCAATGAATAAAGGCAAATTAAAGGGCTACTATATCTTTGGGGAAGACCCTGCCATGACAAACGCAAATGTCAACTTTGTAAAGAGCGGCCTGAAGAAACTGGAATTCCTTGTGGTACAGGATATATTGCCAACTGAAACATCCGATTTTGCTGACGTAATCCTTCCGGGTTCAAGTCATGCCGAGAAGGATGGTACGTTCACCAATGGCGAAAGAAGGATTCAACTGATTCGAAAGGCGATAGAACCACTGGCTGGTAAAGCAGACTGGGAGACCATATGCGCAGTAGCAAAGGCTCTTGGTATAAAAAATATGGATTACTCTTCACCCTCTGAGATATGGGATGAACTTGCCAGCCATGCACCGATGTTTGCAGGTGTTACTCATGAGAGATGTAATCCTGACGGTATCCAGTGGCCATGTCCAAGTAAAGATCATCCAGGTACCAAAATTATGTACGAGGAGAAATTCAACAGGCCGAATGGAAAGGCCAAGTTTAATTTCAAGGAGCACATAGCTTCAGCTGAAGTACCTGATGATAAATATCCATTAATCCTTTCAACGGGCCGTCGAAGGCAGCATTATAACAACGGATCGATGACGACAAGATCAAGTTCGATAATGGACCAATGGCCGGAAGAATCACTGGAACTGAGCCCGTTTGATGCCAGAATACTTAGCATAAAGGACAGCGAAAAGGTACTTGCCAGTTCAAGAAGAGGCAAGATGGAAGTAAAGGTGCACATAACTGACAGAGTACAGCCGGGTATTACGTTCCTTGCATTCCATAATCGGGATGCCCTGACAAATCTCCTGACTAACGATGCACTCGATCCGGTATGTAAGATTCCCGAATACAAGTCGTGTGCAATTAAGATTGAAAAATTAAACGGACACAAATAATAGTTGTAGAGGCGAACGGCCGTTCGCCCCTACATATTTTCTATTTTATAAATAAAACCTATCGCCTTATCTGTTACAAGATAGAACGATGGGTTTTTTTATTGACTAAGAGTGTCGGAATCAATATAAAAAACGTACAGTAAACAATACTACCAGGTAAAGACGTGAAGATTGTGAAATAGCTGATGGCTTTTTTTGAGTTACAGAATTTTTGAAAAATAGTCATGATATTCGAAATGTACGGCGTTTCCCTTTTTCGACATACATTAGTAAGTACATTGAGCATTTTAAACAGGAGGCGTTAATATGAGATCAAATGAGATAATAAAAGAAATAGATAATTTAGGCCTGTCAGAAAAATTAATATTAGTTGAGGATATTTGGGATTCTATTGCCCGAAGTAATTCTGAGCTACCAATGCCAGAATGGCAGAAAGCCGAGTTAGATAAGAGGTACAGTGATTATAAAAACAAGAAATTAAATCTCCATGATTGGGAAGGTGTTCATGATGAACTAAGGAACAAATATAAATGATTCTCCGTTACACAGATAGATCCAAAGATGATGTTGATTTAGCCTTTCAATGGTATGAAATGCAAAGAAGAGGCCTTGGTTTTGATTTTCTTGATTGTGTTGAGATGTCGCTAAGTAACATTCTCAGATTCCCCAAAATGTACGCGATATGTTATTCCAACTTTAGAAGATGTGTTATTAGAAGATTTCCTTTCTCAA
The DNA here is from genome assembly GCA_018263435.1 of Candidatus Scalindua arabica. Lineage (GTDB taxonomy): Bacteria > Planctomycetota > Brocadiia > Brocadiales > Scalinduaceae > Scalindua > Scalindua arabica. Next base: position 22,181 of record JAANXD010000017.1, read on the forward strand.
TATTTTACACAATCGAAGATGAAGAAATTGTGATTCACTCTGTTTTTGATAATAGACAAGACCCCAAAAAGCAGCCATAATACCTTTTCGCATTGCTCCTTTACAGTAATTCTGGAGGATTTTATGGAAATATTATTGGATGTTATCAAAGTTGAACCACAAAAGAATAATATGCTACTGCTTGTTTTCGAAAATAAGGAAAAACGGTTATTTGATATGAACCCATATTTAGAAAAAAACAGTTTACGAAGCTTAAACATTTACCATTATTTATGAAAGCTACGGTTGCATATGGTACAGTTGTATGGACAGGAAATATTGATATCGCACTTGAAACACTTTGGAAAATTCAAAACGTGTCTGAAAGAAAGTTCGGAGTTTAAAATAGTGAAATGGCCACCGACTGATCTTCAAATTCTTGAGGAAATTTATCGTAGGTACTACACTGTATTCGCAGCTTACTCGAAGGAGTCTCAAAATCGCACTACAAAGGTATATATGTGCCGATCAATATTCAAGAATTAGCCGAATACTTCGGAATTGAGCATGACATCATTTTTGGTCGTTTGTACTACCACTTGGAACCAAAATACGGATTTACACAGAAAAACGATTCAAAGGTTCACTTCTTTGCATTAAAGGCTGCAGAAGACACATTATGTGGATTAAAGATACATTAAATAATATTAAGGGTTTTCGTTTCAACCGACACGAATTTGCAGGAGCATTAGGCGACATGGGGACATTTATTCCCATACTGGTCGGCATGGTAACGGTCTGCGGACTGAATGCCGGAAGCGCCCTGTTCTTCTCCGGACTTTTTAACCTGCTCTCCGGTTTTATATTTGGAATACCCATTGCCGTTCAGCCAATGAAGGCGATAGGCATAATTGCAATCAATGAGGGTCTCACACTTCATGAGATATTGGCTGCCGGAATAGTGGTAAGCTCAATTGTATTCATGCTGGGCGTAACAAACCTGATAGTGTTCCTGAACAGACACATACCGCTTTGTGTTGTCAGAGGGTTACAACTTGGACTCGGCTTATTGCTTATTATAAAGGGTATTAAGATGGTTACCAATACCAATACAATCTTTGGTTTTGACAGTATAGCAGTAGGAGCCTTTTGCGGCCTGCTTGTCCTGTTCCTGTTCTTCAGCAAAAAATTTCCCGGTGCCCTTGTAATCTTTGCTATCGGCTTTATATTTCTATTTCTACGAACACCAGACATCCTCAAGGGATTCAGTTATGAGCTAAGTATCCCGGAATTTGTTGCTTTAAATACAGATGACTTTATAAGTGGTACATTCCGGGCGGCAATACCTCAAATACCGCTGACAATCCTGAACTCAGTAATTGCCGTATGCGCACTTTCCTGGGATCTCTTCCCAAAGAAAGGTGCTGATGTAAGAAGGGTATCTACCAGTGTAGGCTTAATGAACCTTGTAGGATGCTGGTTTGGAGCTATGCCGATGTGCCATGGTGCCGGGGGGCTGGCCGGGCAGTATAGTTTCGGAGCCAGAACCGGAGGAAGTATAGCTATCCTTGGGATAGCTAAAATGATTATCGGCTTTTTCTTTGGTGCTTATGCCATTAAGTTATTATCTGTTTATCCATTAAGCGTCCTCGGAGTTCTTCTTACATTCTCCGGTATGGAACTCGCAATGACGTCACGAGATGTTAAGACAAGAAGCGATATGTTCGTCATGCTCTTAACGGCAGCGGTAATCATAGCATTTCACTCAACTGCAATTGGTTTTATAGTAGGCCTTGCCATCGCTTATCTATTTCTTTACGGTATAGTCAGGATTGAAAAACTAGACAAAGACACTGAATGAGTGCAATTACCTCAATCCCCGCATCGCTACTCTTTAACAACAGATTTTCCTGACTAAGTCTAAGAAATGATTAAAAAATAATTTGATTAGTTCCCTGTAAACTTGCCTACCGGAAGGCAGGGACACTAAATGCGCATTCCATCAAATAAGAATAATCCCAGACTCCCAAACAAAACTACTGGCAACCATGCTGCCATGACTGGAAGTAGAATGCCCATATTACCAAGATTCATGCAGATATATGATAAGACAAAGAATGCACAACAAATAAGAATACTTATCCCAACCCTCAAAAAAACATTCCTGCTCATTCTTTCAAAACCCACAACAAAGGGAATGCCTAAGAAAAGAAGCACAAAATTAGTCAGAGGAGACGCCACCCTTGCGTGAAACATAACGCTATATCTTGGATTCTCCGGTTCTTTATTACATAACTCTCTCAATTCTTTAAAGCTCTTCAGTGTTGCATTGATATCAACGATGCTTAGTTGCTCAGGTGTTAACGTAGTTTCCAGGTAATACTCATCCATTTGTTCTGTAGGTGCAACCCACTTGCCACTTTTATCATAGTTATGCCTGACTACATTTGTTAACAACCATCTATTGTCATCTGTCCATTTACCTTCCTTGGCACTAATGGTAAATTCCTTTTTGCCTTCTTCGTTCTTTCCAATAACAAATACAGATTCTAACCGTCCTTCAGTAACATTAAATGTCCACACTCTTAAGAGTAAGCGATTTGCCTCATCTTCAATAAGAATATTATTTTTTTCTTCCTCTTCAAATGTTGACTGCTCTACTTTTACCAGTTCCTCTGCAAGTTTCGGTATAAACAGTTCCTGATTTACAACTGACATAAACGACAGAAGAACCGATAAAATGAAAACAGGAAGTAAAATCCTATAAAGATTAATCCCGGCAACCTGCATAGCCAATATTTCATTATTCTTTGCAAACTTTACAAGAACCAGACTCACTGCGATCAGTGTTATAGCCGGAAATAGTTGTGCTACAAATACTGGCACCATAAGTCCATAGTAATGTCCTGCCAATGCAAATGCCTTGGAACCCATTTCGATAAAATCATCAAGCTTCTGAATCACATCAACAACTATATAAATGCCGCATACAGCAAACATACATATGATGAAAGTCGGTATAAATGCCTTAATTATATATTTATCAATCTTAAATAACATTTTACTCCTTCAAAAGAGCAGCCGATTGTCTACTTTAATTCTTCCAATAGTTCAGAAACGTTTTTTCTTAATACAGGATGCCTGATATCTGGAGATATCTTGCATAATGGTTCTAACACAAAAATACGTTTATGCATGCTTTCATGAGGAATCTTAAGATTATGATCATTTATGACTCTATCTCCATATAATAGTATATCGAGGTCTATAATCCTCGGCCCCCATCTTACACCAGGTTTTCTCCCAAGTTCTACCTCAATCTTCTTAAACTCTTTCAACAATGCCTGTGGCTCAATTTCTGTATCCAATACTATGGCACAGTTAAGATAGTCTGGCTGTGGAGGGCCACCAACAGGCTTTGTTTCAAGAAACCCGGATTTACCTTTAACACAAATATCATTACAAGCATCTATCCTGGTAATAGCCCGAACTAAATTTGCCTCTCTGTTTCCAAGATTAGACCCAAGGCCTGCATATACTTTTGTCATTTATCTCATAGTGCGGCAAAGCCGCAGCCAAGTTTAAAGTGTCTTAAGTGAACTAAAGTGCCTAAAGTTAAATATAAAAGATTTGTTGCTTACAACAACTTTAGCTCACTTCAAACTTCAGGCACTTTTAACTTTTTAGAAGATGTTTATGGTCGTTGACCGTCAGGCGCTTCGTTTAAACCACCCTACTCTACCACAGTATAACATAAGTTGACTGCATCTCTTTCTACCATCGCAAACCACTGGAGTCAAGGAATTAAAAGAGCTGGGAATATAAGGCTTTCTAATCTTATAACACACAAAAAAGTACAAGACATATCCCTGACAAGACCAGGAATTAACAACCGGAGGAAGATGATTTATGCCTTGTACTTAAGAGACTATTTTTTATAATAAATGTTTTCTACAACGTCAATATGAAAAATGTCAATACATCACAATACTAAAATAGATAAAGTTTCTAATAATTCCCACAACCATACACACCGTGGTGAAGAGCGTTCAAAACTCATTTTAGCATGTTCCTTAACCGGAATCATGTTCATTGTGGAAGGTATAGCAGGTTTTCTAACCAATAGTTTAGCCCTGCTCAGTGATGCAGGGCATATGCTAACCCACCTGATCGCTCTATTGATAAGTCTTGGAGCTATTCTGTTTGCATCAAAGCCTCCAACTGCCAGAAAGACCTACGGCTTTTATCGTCTCGAAATCCTGGCCGCATTATTTAACGGTGCTACCTTATTCTTAATCACCTTATGGATCTTCTTCCACGCTTACAAACGCATCATTAACCCGGAACCTATTGCAAGCGGGCATATGTTCATTGTCGCCATTATCGGCCTTCTTGTAAATCTAGCATGTGCATACATTCTCAAAACAAGTCACGGAAGTTTAAATATCAAATCTGCTTTCATGCACATGATGGCAGATACATTTTCATCTCTGGTTGTGGTCTTTGGGGCAATTATTATGCATTATACACAATGGTATATATTAGATCCTGCCCTGAGTATCCTGATATGTATCGTAATCCTGGTATGGTCATATCAATTAATTACGGAATCCGTTGACATCCTGCTCGAGGCTACTCCAAAGGATGTAGACCTGGAGAATGTAGTAAAAAGTATAAGTGAACTTGATGAAATAGAAGGGGTACATGATGTTCATATATGGACGATTACGTCAGGTATGTACGCAATGAGCGCTCACATTTATATCAAGGACTTAATGGTCAGTGAAACTCAGAAAATCATGTCAAATATCAATACACTGGTAAAAGAAAAATATAGTATTGGTCATACCGTCATACAATTTGAATCTACTGTATGTAGTGATAACCCACACCTTAAAAGAGATTGAAGGAGTAAGGAAAAAAGTTGTATTTTCGTGATTGTTTTACTATTATCTTACCTTTCTAAACGTTTTCGTTAAGAAATACAAACGATGAACATCGTATAGAGCTTTTCTCAATATCAAATAGAATTCAATTGGGTTTATAATCTCCTCTCTTTCCCCTCCTTGCGAAGGAGGGGACTAGGGGTGGTTTTCCATTTGGTATTGTACAATTAAACATAACGCATATTATAAAAGGAGAACTTGAAAAATGACTGCAAAACTAATCAAGGGCACAGAAATTCGAGAACAAATATTAGAAGAAATTACTGCTGAAGTAGCTGAAATAAAAAAAAGGCACGGGGTTGTGCCCGGGCTTGTAACTATACTGATAGGTGAAAACCCTGCCTCCATGTCATATGTAACTCTAAAGATTAAGACCGCCCACAGGGTCGGCTTCAATGAGGTTCAGGATTCTCAACCGGTCGATATCTCAGAAGATGACCTCCTTGCACTTATCGACAAGTATAATAACGATGATACTATAAACGGTATCCTTGTTCAGCTTCCCCTCCCTGATCATATAGATGAAAAGAAGGTTCTAAATGCCGTTGATCCGGATAAGGACGTCGACGGCTTCCATCCCGTGAATGTAGGGCGTCTCATGATCGGCGGAGATGAGGTTAGATTCCCTCCGTGCACACCTGCCGGTATTCAGGAGATGATAGTACGCGCAGGAGTTGAAACAAGTGGAGCTGAAGTGGTAGTGGTCGGACGTTCAAATATTGTTGGAAAACCAATTGCCAATATGATGCTTCAGAAAGGAAAAGGCGCCAACTCAACAGTCACAATTGTTCATACACGCACAAAGAATATGGACGAACACTGTAAACGTGCGGACATCTTAATAGTTGCCGCCGGTGTTCCTGGCCTGGTAAAACCGGAGTGGATTAAACCGGGTGCATGTGTGATTGACGTAGGTGTTAACAGAGTAGGCGAAAAACCCAGCAAGAAGGATCCAAACAAAATGGTCGCGGTGTTAAGAGGCGACGTTGATTTCGAAGCAGCCAAAGAGATTGCCGGAAGTATTACGCCGGTTCCAGGTGGTGTCGGGCCTATGACGATTACGATGCTTATGAAAAATACCCTCAAATCTCTTAAATTTAAGTTAGGTATTCAGTAGTGCAGGTGCAAGATATACGGCCATTTCTATTTACTGTAATTAGTGTCTGTTGTATATGCTCAGTAATTAGGTATTGTATCCACAAATATCTAAATATAACTGTCGATTCCAGGGCCATCAAGCCATCCTTCATCTTCTGTCTGGTCCTCTGTTGCCTTCTCATTTCTCTCAACCTTCTCTTCCTTTTCATTTATTAATGTTCCGAACAAACAGGCGTCGCAATAGTCTTCAAGCGTTCCTGCAAAATCAAAGACTATTGTTTCAAAAAAAGGCCAGGCAACACACAACCTTGAGATTGTATTGGACATACTCCTGTTTCTTTCAAAGATTGCCGGATCCTCAAAAAGGCACCTGATATACTTGCGCTCAACCTTGTACAGAAGTTGCATTCTCTCGGAGAAGGCTTCTTCTCCATATATATGCATTAAAAGTACTCTCTGGGAATAACTTGAGTTCATAATTGAATTAGTGGAAACTTCAAAATAATCAAATCTGACTTTATCACTTTGTCTCTTCTGATTCCTCTCCCCAAACTCCAGTGTTTGCATATATCCCGCATGCCCTATTTCCATTCTTTTTGCATTCTCTTTACTTTTCTTATTACTCCAGACTTCAGCATACATTCTATAGTCGTTAAGTTCGCTTAGATATGGAATACTGTTAGGATAAAATCTGGGTAAAATTCCGGGTAATGCACCTTTTTCAATATCTCTTTGATCTAGATCCATATTTTCATTGAAAGTGTTGTAAGGATGGAATACTGAGTATAGTATCTTTTCACTTCTTAGGTACTAGTGATTTTACTTCATTTTGGCATTGAGTCAAGAGTCAATAGTCAGTGTCAATAGTCAGTAGACAATAGATGGCGAGTTTCATGACATCGTTTACACTTTTTGTTTCATGAGACCGTTACCCTTCCTTTGCGTCTTTGTGTGAAACCAATCTTTCGCCTTTTACCCTACATTTTAGTTTGCTCCCTGCCCGACGTGTTGTTTGGCGGGTGCGCTCTCCGCGAACTCTGCGGTGAATATTGTTTCTCTCCTTTTTTCTTTTGTTTTTGACCTCAGCGTTTATCTGTGTTAATCCGCGTCCAATGTCTTTTGTCTTGCAAAACACCCCCACTCTTTTATAATATCCATGAACAAGAAGCACTTTCAAAACACAGTAAGTAAGCTCTCGCAAAGGCGCCGAGTAG
>JAANXD010000018.1 GCA_018263435.1 Candidatus Scalindua arabica
ATTCAGTCCTGATTGTGCTTTTCAGGCTATCGCCCAGCAGTTGGTTTATATTGTCAATAATTTCCACGATTTGGTCTAGTAAATAATAGGGACGTTGTCAGAGAATATAAATGTATGTGAAAATCTTACTCGTATAAACAAGTAAAACTATCTTTTTGAAGATATTTAGAATGTGGTAAAAGTGATCTGTAACTGCTGCATATTGGTGGTTATTATAAAAGAGTGGGGTTGGATTGCAAGGCAAAAGACAGTAGACACCCTGTCTGCCGACAGGCAGGGAATTTCACACCCGCCACACAGACCGTCGGGCAGGGATTGACACTAAAAGAGAAAAACAAATAGATAATTCACCGCACCCGCCAAACTAACTGTCGAACAGGGATAGACACATGTTAAAGATGAGAAAAAGGACTGAAATGGTAGAAAGAAGCTGTAATATTTAAAAGGGGCGTGATAACTGGCGGAGAGGCCGGGATTCGAACCCGGGGTACCACTATCAGCAGTACAATGGGTTAGCAACCCACCGCTTTAAGCCGCTCAGCCACCTCTCCAATGATGGTTTGAAACACTTTCTTTCTTGTTTGATTTGGCGGAGGGAGTAGGATTCGAACCCACGGTCCCGTTGCCAGGACTGCAGTTTTCAAGACTGCCGCCTTCGTCCACTCGGCCATCCCTCCTGAAATATTACCCTGCAAAGCGGAGCTTAGCTCTGTAAAAACTTCTTCTTTTTGTAAGTTCTTTTCGCATCATAAAGAGTTAAAAGTGCCTAAAGTTTGAAGTGAGCTAAAGTTGCGAGAAAACCGCACTCAGTACGGTAAAAACAAAGTTTTTATTTTTTAACTTTAGTTCACTTTAGGCACTTTTAACTTGGAACTTTTCGTATCATATATTTTCCCACTTACAGACCTCTTCCAGAACCGTCTTAGCCACATATATTGGTGTGTTGCCCTGCATGGCCAAAGCAATAGCATCACTTGGCCTTGAATCTATCTCTAATGCACTACCATTTTGACTTATGATTATTTTGGCATAAAAAGTATTGTTTTTCAGATCACTTATTTCAACTCTATCTATGCCTCCACTTAACTGTATTATCACATTTGAAAGTAGGTCATGAGTAAGCGGCCTTGGAGTTGGTATATCCTTAACCGCTCTATCAATAGCCCATGCTTCATGCAAGCCTATAACGATAGGAAAACTTCTTTGACCACCTTTTTCCTTAAGAACAATTATCTGATGGTCGCTCGTTTCAGATATCATTATCCTTGATAATTCCATGTGAACCATCACAGTATTTCCCTCATAATCTGTCCAAAATACTACAAAAATTCTAACATACAAGTTATCATAGTCAACATTATTGTCAACATTATTTTGAAATACGCAAAATCAGACCACGCTAAAACTTGGGAGTATATTATATCTCTATTCGCCATGTATTTTTTACCTCACATATAGGTTAGATTTCCTTTTTATTAAAGCAAAAATAATTGACACTAAATATAGCGATTGATATACTTGGCAACCTTTCACCGCCAGAATTGGCCAATTATTAGATAGTACTCCAAGCAAATGTTGAAATGTTGATAAAATCAATAATACTGGGCGCAATACAGGGTCTAACAGAGTTTCTACCAATCAGTAGTTCCGGTCATCTTGTAATTTTCAAAAGTTTTTTAGACATAGAAACCCAGGGCGTTATCTGGGAAATATCGTTACACTTCAGTACGCTTCTGGCTATCTTAGGAGTCTTCTACAAAGATATATTCCTGATTCTAAAAAGTGTTTGTCATTCCTTTAAAAAGCTGGTATCTGGTGAAAGTATTACCAGCATCTTTAGAGACGACATTCATGCCCGCACCTTCATTCTCATAATAACAGGCACAATACCCACAGTAATAATAGCGTTTTCCTTTAGAAGCTCATTCGAGAGTCTTTTCAGTAAGCCGGCAGTAGCAGGATATATGCTGCTCGTAACCGGCACCGTACTCTGGCTTACCAAATATAGTTTCAAGGCAGATGGTAATAAAAAGAGTTTAGGCATTATTGATGCCTTGATAGTCGGCGCCGTACAGGGACTTGCAATTACCCCCGGCATATCACGTTCAGGTACAACAATCGCTGCCGCTACTTTCAGGGGAGTTGACAGAGAGACCGCTGCCAGGTTTTCCTTTTTACTGGCAATACCCGCGATCATGGGAGCAATGGCAATGATGGCGAAAGACACTGTTACTCTCAAAAATGAAGACATTTCTTTTCTCATAATTGGGAGTGTTGTCGCCGCAATAACGGGTTACATTTCCCTGCGCATATTGATAAAAATTGTTACCATTGGAAAACTGCATTTTTTCTCTTATTACTGCTGGCCTGTCGGGTTGTTTGTAATTCTCTTCTTCCTATGAATGATTATCTGACTCGTTCAAGAAATCTACCGAAAAGCTTTCTTTTCATTCTGCCCCTTTTAGTTTTTTATGAGGTCGGGATAATCCTGTATGGTTCAGAAACAAAGAATACTGCTGATATCATCATAAAGAAACCATTTGAAATCTTTGGGAATCACGCTACCCTGGTATTTAATTCCTTAATTATCATTGTCTCTTTCTGTTCGATATTTTATATTGAGAGAAAAAACCGCCTGAGTTGTGGAATCTTTATCCCCATGTTTTTAGAGAGTGCAGCTTATGCCTTCTCCCTCGGGTACGTAATCCTTTTTTTTGTACACGGATACTTACCATTTAATATTACTGATTTACATACACAGAGCTTCACAAAGGGAATAATTATTTCTCTAGGCGCTGGCATTTATGAAGAGATACTTTTCCGGCTCCTGCTATTAAGCATCCTTTACCTGGTTATAGTTAAAATCTTTAAACTCAATGCAATAATCGGCTCTCTTCTTAGCATACTAATATGTGCCTGCACCTTCTCTATTATGCATTATATAGGCATGGCAGGTGATAGCTTCTCAATGAACAGCTTCTTGTTCCGTGCAGTCGCAGGGTTTGTACTGTCAGCAATCTTTGTCTTTCGTGGTTTGGGAATTGCAGTTTATACACATGCTATATACGATATCTTAATAATCCACAAGGCTTATGCATAGTACAGTATAGCCGAAGCCAAGTTTGAAGTGTCTAAAGTGACCTAAAGTGCCTAAAGTTAAAGTTTTGAAGAAATTGAAGAATTAAGGAATTGGAGAATTGAGTGGTAAATCAATTAATCCCTAAATTCTTAAATTATAACCAGGAACTGCCCCCTTTTTAAGAGAGTGTTTTCTACCACAACTTTAGCTCACTTTAAACTTTCCGCCTAACAAACCGGCGGACGGGTAGGCACTTTTAACTTTTTATAAGAGTAATTGATTAGTAATTTATGTTAAAATTTGTAATAATATTCAGAAATGTAGGAGCGTACCCGCCTGTACCTATTCGGGCAGGTTGCCGTGCCTTAGGCAGATTCGTCGTGGCGAACAATACGCCCCTACAAAAACAAATTTTTACAGATTTAAGGCATAATGGAGTGCCATAAATGGAAAACATAATAGTAGGTATTACCGGAGCCAGCGGTGTAGTTTATGGACAACGTCTTTTACAGGCTTTGAGTGACAAATCATATCCTGTACACTTAAGCGTATCCGAGGCCGCTGTAAAAGTAATTGAAAGTGAATTAAATCTTGCCCTAAACCTGAACGAGTTCGATGTTGGCAAATTTATAGACAGAAAAAACCACAGTGTAATTTACCACCATATATCAAATATTGCCGCATCCATCTCAAGCGGTACATTTAAAACCAGGGCAATGATAATAACACCGTGCAGTATGAACACACTCTGTTCAATAGCAAATGGGATTGCATCAAATCTCATTCAACGCACCGCCAGTGCAACACTGAAAGAGGGAAGAAAATTAATTGTTGTACCACGTGAGACCCCACTAACACCTATACACCTGGAAGGCATGTTGAAATTATCAAAGGCTCAGGTTTGTATTCTACCTGCTATGCCTGGATACTATTACCATCCAGAAACCATCGATGACCAGATAGACTTCATAGTAGGAAAGATCCTCGATTATATCGGTATAGAATATCCACCATACACAAAAAAAAGATATGGGGAATTGGGATACATGGATCCAGAATTGATGATTAAATAAGCAGACAAGGTAGGGAATGTAGAAAAGTATAATACTTAATAAAATAATCACACAAAGCCACGAAGGCACAAAGAATAATGACTGAAAATGAGATTGGGAAAGTTGTAGTTGATGCTGCAATTGCAATTCACAAAGCGCTTGGTCCTGGTGTTTACGAGATTGTGTATGAAGTTGTATTAACTCATGAGCTAAAGAAGCATGATTTAGAAGTTGAAAGGCAGGTTCCTGTATCAATAGAATATGATGGGATAAAATTCGACGAAGGATTCAGGGCAGACATTATCATTGAAAACAAGGTAATCCTAGAATTGAAATCGGTTGAATCTGTCACAAAAGCACATAAGAAACAAGTGTTAACCTATCTTAGGCTGACAGGATGTAAGTTAGACTATTTATTGAACTTTGGTGAAGACTTGATGAAGGATGGAATAACAAGAATTATAAACGGAGATCTCCAATAAAATCAATCTTTGTGCTCTTTGTGTGAGGATTAGTAATTTATTATCATAGATTTTAAACTTACAATGAATGACAATAAAAAAAAGAGTAGAGTAGGTTTCTGGATTGCAACTTCACTGGCAATATTCTTCTTTCTTTGCAGTGTGGTATTCTTTTCTTCGCTGGTGGGGCTTCTCATGCTCAAGGGTGCACTCTCACCACATGAAGAGGAAAGGGAGATAAAAAAACTAGCCGAAACCTTTATAGAAGGAACAGGCACTGATAAAATACTCATAATCCCCGTCAAAGGTGTTATCACAGCACAATCATCCATGAAGCTTTTCCAGGAAACACAAAGTGTGGTTGAAGCTGTAACACAACAACTTGATCAGGCACGTAATGATAATGACGTAAAAGCGGTGATATTAGAGGTTAACAGCCCCGGTGGTGGAATTACCGCAAGTGATATCATCTATAAAGAGATCCTGGAATTCAAAGAGAATACAAATAAAAAAATAATTGTCAGCATGCAGGATGTTGCAGCATCAGGTGCTTATTATATTTCGGCAGCCGCTGATCAGATCATCTCTCATCCAACGACTGTCACAGGGAGTATAGGTGTAATCATGCCACTTCTTAATATAACTGAACTGGTAGAAAAATACGGCATCAAGGACACTTCCGTAAAATCCGGAGATATGAAGAATATAGGCTCGCCACTTAAACAGATGTCTGACGCAGAGAAAAAGGTTTTACTGGATATTGTAGACGAAATGTATACAAGGTTTCTGAATATAATTGCTGACGGCAGGAATATGAAAATAGAAGAGGTTAGAAGATTGTCGGATGGCAGAATATATACCGGTAAGCAGGCGCTTGAAAATGGCCTGGTAGACCAACTGGGTTATATGGATGATGCAATAACTTTAGCTAAAGAAATATCGGGTTTAAAAGAAGCAAAAATCATAAAATATAAGAAAATGTTTAATCTGGCAGAAATCTTTGCAGGCTCAATGGATAATTTGTTTGGTAACCGCACAATAAAGATTGGTATAAATGCCACTGCAACAGATAGTGATTTTCCGAGATTTATGTACTTATGGACAGGATACCAGCAAAATTACCTCTTCAAATGGCCTGCATTTAATTAAAAAAACTACAAATCATGTTTTCAAATCAAGAAAAAGTCTGAATATCCGAAAAATTAAGAATAACCAAAAGGCACAGAAAACAGTGTTGTAAATTAGATATTGAAAGGTGGAACTATGGGAAAGACCATCATTATTTCACTTTTATCCGTACTATAAAGTATTAAGATACTATCCGTCCTGACCTAGATAAATATTTGAAATGAAGGCAGAAGGTTTACATACAAAACAGAAAGACCACAAACGTTCTTCAGGATGGGGACTGAAGAAGCAGTTGATAATATTGGCACTAATCCCGGCACTGATAGTAGGTGGATTCATGTCAATACTTCTGCTTCATGAATTTGAAGCCAAGAAACATACTGATCAGATCAGGAACATTGCAGACTACATGGTGGCAGCCAGTCAGGTTGTTCATCAACTACAGAGAGAGCGTGTTGCTTCGGTCGGCTATATATCCAGTAATGGAGATCGAATGACTGGCATGATGGAGAAACAAAGGCGTCTTACAGACAAATATTTCTCTGTCCTGAACAATGATATAAAATCATTAGATATTAAAAACCTGGGTTATAAATTTGCCAGACGAGCCAACACCTCCTCAAGAAGTTTTTGGAAACTGCCTTCTATCAGGAAAAAGATTTCATCACTGTCAATCAGCAAGGACGAATCTAATAAATCTAAGGAACCTCTGAAAAACATATAGTTGTTAGTGTAAATGTAACTTTTAAAAGTTTATGAAATACGTTAAAATATCGATCTATTTTAACCAATTTTAATGATTTACTCTGGCGATCGAAACACTTCAAAAATCTGAAGGGACTAAGAGTAGAATCAAAGAAATTTATAGAAGAACATAACAACTACCAGAAATATAAAAAGGAGAATTTTTCTCAGCAATATTGTAAAGGTTATACTCGAAGCTTCTTGCCAGAAGGTTTTACCTTCGACCCATCATGGGAATTACCAATAACAAGAGGCAGAATACATTTTATACGTTTAGTAAACGAAAAAGGATATATTACCATACTCAATGAAGAATTTTATATTAACAAGACTTTAAGTTATGAATATGTATGGGCCATACTAAATACAAGGAAAAAAGAATTAAGTGTCTACTATCAAGCAGCACCGGAGACTCCAAAACAATTAATCAGAACAGAATCTTATAAACTCAGAGAGCCTGTAAAAAATAGAATCTCTATTAAAGAATTTTGTTAGGTGTCGACGATGTCATGGCACAGCTAGTGCCACTAACAAGTGTCGACTATGTTGTGGAACTTACCAAGTAAAGACTCCTGATTCCAGTGTCAAACTACACACAATCACTGTAGTGAAAACCCTGACTCCAACAAATTCTACTGATTTTAGAATTGTCATGAAACTTTTAAATCAAACCATAGAAAATATCGATGAGATCTCGATAGACTCAGATGGAAATATAAGAGATAGATTAAATAATCTGGCCATTCCTGCAGGAAGCCTTGGACGACTGGAAGAGTTTGCTACTATTTACGCCTCTATAAAAGGATCAACAGAGGCGACAATAAGACACAAAGCTGTTTTTACAATGGCAGGAGATCATGGAGTCTCCAGTGAAGGTGTAAGCGCTTTTCCTCAAGAGGTAACCAGGCAGATGGTAAATAACTTTCTTGATGGAGGAGCCACTATAAGCATCTTCGCACGACATGCAGGGGCAAGGGTAGTTGTAGTTGATTGTGGCGTAAAGGCTGATTTTGAGCCTGTTGAGGGTTTAAAGATAAAAAAGGTTGGTTATGGAACCGGTAATATTGCATGCGGACCGGCAATGTCCAGAGAACAGGCAATAAAGTCTCTGGAAGTGGGCATAGAAGTTCTTAACGAAGAACTCTGCAACGGTCTGGACATTGTTGCTACCGGAGATATGGGAATAGCCAATACTACACCAAGCAGTGCTATAATTGCATGTTTAACGGGAGTAGATGTAAGCAAAGTAACCGGAAGAGGTACCGGTTTAGATGATGAGGGTATGGAAAAGAAGATAAGTATTATCAAGAGAGCATTAGATGTTAATAAGCCTGACACGTCAGACCCGATAGACGTCCTCTCAAAAGTAGGAGGATTTGAAATTGGTGGTATTGCGGGTCTGTGCTTAGCTGCAGCACATCATAGAATACCTGTATTGATTGACGGATTTATCTCTACTGCTGCTGCATTGATAGCATGTACTATAGAACCCAAGGTAAATAACTATCTCATCTCATCTCATGCCTCTGCAGAAAATGGCCATAATATCGCACTGGAGAAATTGGGGAAAAAGGCAATCTTAGATCTGGATTTAAGACTCGGAGAAGGTACCGGTGCTGTATTGGCAATGAGTTTGATCGAGGCTGGTGTAAGTATCCTGACACAGATGGCAACATTTACTGAAGCTGAAGTCTCTACACCGCACCTTCATAAATGAAAGGATAACAAATGGCAAGTCAAGATGAAATGCTGGCAATTTTAATTATTCTTAAACACAACTTATAGTGTTCTTGACAATCACTTTCAACATTATTTCTCCCATACTGCCCCTTATGGTATTCTATATTTTTCAAAGTAAACTAAAAACTTAAATATTGTTAACTTATGAAGAAAGTAGAAATAATATCTGTAGGCTCTGAACTTGTGTGTGGCCAAATCAGAGATTTGAATGCACCGTTTGCCGCATCAAAACTGACAGAACTTGGCTTCGATATTATAAATCAATCAATTGTAGGTGATAATTCTCAGGATTTAAGACTTGTGCTTCAAACTGCATCAGAGAGGGCCGATCTGATTATAATAACAGGAGGATTGGGGCCCACGATGGATGACATTACAAGGGAAACTGTTGCCGACTTCTGTAATGTTAAATTAGCAACAGATGACGGTTCCGTAAATCATATTGAGAGCTTAATAAAAAGCACACATCGCCACAAGTACGTTAATAACTTAAAGCAGGCAATGATACCGGAGAGTGGTATTGTCATCCATAACACAACAGGGACAGCTCAAGGTTTTCTTGTAAGCACATCTCAATCCAGTATTATTTGCCTGCCGGGTGTACCTGCCGAGATGACGTTAATGTTTGATGATTGGGTTATCCCATACATTCTTCGAGAATCAGACGATAGAGTAGAAAGATGTACCAGGGTAATTAATACATTTGGGATGTCAGAATCTATACTTGATGAAAAAACCAAGCAAATAATTCAACCTGATGAGCATTTGTCTTACAGCACACTTGTAAATGATGGCATGGTTTCCATTCGTATCACAGTAAGCGATGTTAAAGAGGAAAAAGCAATCTCTATACTTAATAAGATTGAAGAAAGAATTTGCAGTGAGCTGGGAACATTTGTTTTTAGTAAAGGGGAAGATACTCTTGAAGATACTATTTCAAAACTTTTAAAGAAACATTCCACAACATTGGCAGTCGCTGAGTCCTGTACCGGAGGGCTGGTTTCAAATCTGTTGACAAATGTACAGGGCAGTTCAGATTTCTTTTCAGGAGGAATCGTTTCTTATAGTAATAAGGTAAAAAAAGACCTGCTCAACGTTGATGGAAAACTCATTGAAAAATATGGGGTAATAAGTGCAGAGGTTGCAAAAGCAATGGCTTCCGGTGTAAGAGAACGAATACAGACTGATATAGGATTGGCTGTTACCGGAATAGCAGGACCTACCGGTATAGAGGGAAGTATTGATCAAGGGAAACCTGTGGGACTGGTTTATGTCGCAACTGCAACAAGTGGAGATATGGTATGTGAGGAATATCGCTTTTTCGGCTCAAGAATAGATATAAAAAAACGTGCTGCAAATGCAGTACTGAACACGTTGAGATTACATTTGTTAGGAAAAGCAGCAAGATGCTGAAAAACATGCTAATTTGCTCTGCAATCCTATGTATTCAATTTTTGTCCCTTTGCTCTGCGCCTTTTAATTATTGCCCTTCCGCCTTTTGTCCTCATTCTCTTACGAAAACCACACATTCTGGCTCGTTTAATGGAACTCTTCCTGACTCTTATTTTCATAAAATCGTCCTTTGTTGAGTAATAACTCCTTTTACTGGTATATCTTAGAGTGTTTTTGTCATATTACACGACATAATACCCGCTTGATTACGCAATTCAAACGTTCGTCGGCTGTTTCCCTGTAAATTCAAGAATTACACGAAAATATAGATTTTATAGAATGATATATATTTGTCAAACAAAAGATATTTTTTTTTAAAATATACTTTAATAAAAGTCATAAAATCGTATTGACATAAGTACTTAGACTTGATAGCATGTCTCAAAAGCTTTGTGTTTCATTGTAATGGACTTTCACAAAAGAAAGGGGTGTGGTTAAGTGCAAACTACTACAAAGAGAGATTTATGTGAGAAAATAGTACGAAAAACTAACAATTCACAATTACTTGTCAAAGAAACGATTCAAATGTTCCTAGACAGAATCGTTGAGGAATTGTCACAAGGCAACCGTATAGAACTGAGAGACTTTGGTGTGTTTGAGGTCAAGAAAAGAGCGGCAAGAAAAGCAAGAAATCCCCGTACCGGAGAAGAGGCCTTTGTACCTGCCAAAAATGTCGTTGTCTTCAAGGTGGGGAAATTAATGAAGGAAAGTGTAAACAACAGCACAAGCAACAACACAAATTCTACAGATCCATCTTAGAATTAGAAATCATACCACGGAAAAACCAGTTTCAGGATCTTTTGTTCCAACTAACACAAAGTTAGTATCACAATAATATTCGACAACTTCCGATAAATTAAATACTACTACTGCAACCCTACCTCTATAACACATTCAATCCACACTAAATAAGACGGACTATAATTGCCTTAATCCCCATCTGGAAGATAAATGAAGGAACAGATTTCGAGTTATATGCAAAACAAGGAGAATGAAATTGTACGCCTGGCAGATGAGTTGATTGGCGCTAACACCGAAAATCCACCCGGTAATGAGCGTCTGGCTGTAAACATCGTAGAAAAACATCTTAAAACACATGGCATTCGATATGATATTTTCGAAAAGATTGCGGGAAGAGCAAATATAGTTGGATATATTGGAAATGGGAGCCCGATATTACTCGTTGCCTGTCACCTGGATGTAGTTCCACCTGATAATGGGTGGGATACAGACCCTTTTAAGTCAGTTGTAAGAAATGGTAGAATTTATGGACGTGGAGCAAACGATAATAAGGGACAAATGGCTGCCATGTTGGTACTGGCAAAATTCTTAAAAGACAACGAATCAAGGCTTAATGGTAGTTTTTTGTTAATTGGTGCGGCTGATGAAGAGAAAGGTTCGGAATTAGGGTTAAAATATTTACTTGATGAATGTGGGATATCTGCAGATTTTGCAATTATACCAGACGTTGCACACAACATGAAGATAATAGACGTCGGAGAGAAAGGAGCTTTATTCCTGAACATAACGTCATACGGTCAACAAGCCCACGGTTCAACACCGGAAAAAGGTACTAATGCTATATGGAATATGGTTGAGTTACTTAATCAATTAAAGAATATAAAATTCCAGCGTTTGTCTCATGAACTATTTTCCCACCCAACCTTAAATCTTGGTACTATCTCTGGCGGAGCAGCACATAATGTCGTTCCTGCCAAATGCGAAGTAAGACTTGATATTCGTTATTTACCGGGTGAGACAGAAAAGGAAATAGTGGGTAATATTAATGAGATAATTACTTCAATAGAAAAAAACAACCCAACCTCAAAGTTTAATATTACTATCGATGCACATCTGCCCCCTACTCAAGTACCGCCAGATAATCCACTGGTTAAAATAATTTCAATGCATTCTGAGTCTGTACTCGGAACAAAACCAATACCCAGGGGGTTTTCGGGTGTAACGGTAACCAAACAACTAATAGAAAAAGGTATTATCGCGGTGGGATTTGGCCCTGGTGATGAAGACCAGTCTCATATCGCAAATGAATCTATAGAGATACAAGAGTTAATAAGTTTTGGAAAAATTATGGGTCTTATAATTTTTGATATACTCAAATGATTTAGCCTCAAAATATTTTTGAGAAAAATAAAAATCGTCTTGACTCTGATTCTGTGAAATATATAATTTGTTTACAAATGGAATTGAAATACAAGAGTATGCGTTTCACATCAGAAAACTTTTTGAACTTTATAATTAAAGTTCTGTTTCTTGCAGTTTAAAAAAGAGTAAAAGATGGTTTCCAATTTCAGAGTACACATAAACAAGAGTTATAAGAAAATGAAAAGGTTGGCTTTCCTGAAAGAACGGTATAAAAAGCTTATATTAGAACCTAGAAAAGAGATAGAATCTGAGATAGAGAAAGACTTAATTGAAGAAGAAAGCGTCAAGGACTCAAATGTTAAATGTCTTCATTAATAAGATGATTAAATTTAACGTTTTCAAATTTCGCAACTATTCTAAATCATTCCTAATCAAATATAATACTTTTAACACCATTCCCAGATAGCGAAAAAGTATTCAAAATTCACTATTCTTTTTTTCTTGAAAAACCTTTTCCTGTTTCATATTTTTGTTTAGTTTTAATAAATACGTAATCAACATATTCTGCGAATTAATATAATGTCGGGGCGTGGCTCAGCTTGGCTAGAGTGCCTGCCTTGGGAGCAGGAGGTCGCTGGTTCGAATCCAGTCGCCCCGACCATTTTTTATTAAAACTATTGGTCTATCTGCGCCAGTAGCTCAGCTGGATAGAGCATCAGATTTCTAATCTGAGGGTCGGAGGTTCGAATCCTCCCTGGCGTATGTTATCAATTCTTAATATGGTGAGTGTAGCTCAGTTGGTTAGAGCACCAGATTGTGGTTCTGGGGGTCGGGGGTTCGAATCCCCCCGCTCCGACATACATTACAAGGGTTTACAAAAATAGGTTTACAAGGCAAACAAGAAATTGTGACCAAAGTTTTCAAAAAGGGCATTAGTAGGCAATCTACTATGCCCTTTTTTTATACTTATTTTCTCTCAAACCAGTAACCCACTGCTTGCCGAACAAGAAAAAGAAGTGAAAGAGTTTTTAGGTTTAGTTGCAAATGCTTTGATTTGCTTACTTGACAAAAACTTGACAGTCGCAAAAGATTATTCTAATATGAAGAATTATAGAATCTCTTCATATTAGACGAAAGGAAATATGATGGAAATAGCCCCCAAAATCAGTGTGGATGATAATATTCGTTTTGGCAAACCGGTAATTACAGGAACACGTGTTCCAATTGACCTTATATTAGGTAAACTTGCTGGAGGGATGACATATCAGGATGTTATGAAGGAATATGAAATCACTAATGAAGATATCTTAGCTGTACTTGACTATGCGGCTAAAACATTATCAAAAGAAGAAATAAAATTAGTAGGGTAACATGCTTAAATTTGTTATAGATGAAGACATTCCCCGTTCTACCGGAATCATCCTCACTGTCTTTATGGTTATGAATGTCAAAATATGGATATACAGAAAATACAAGATTTCTGGTTGGAGGAAGCAAAAGATGCATTACAAGTAGCATGGCATCTTTTTGAGAAAAGAGACTATTCTTACTCCCTTTTCTTTGGCCATCTTGCCATCGAAAAACTCTTAAAGGCTATCTATATAACACGGAAAAAGGTGCACGCACCCCACATTCATAATCTTAAGAGACTTGCAGAATTATCAGATATTCAATTAACAGAAGAAAAGGGAAATGAACTTATCAGGATTACGGCATTTAATCTGGAATCAAGATACCCTGATGAAAAAATGGATTTCAGGAAGAAGTGTACTGAAACTTTTACTAACAATGAATTAACTCTAATAGAAGAGGTGTTCAAATGGTTAAAGTCGATTCTTTAATTTTAGAAACAATTCGCAAGTTTATTACTAAATTAGACGAAAATGGTATTCATGTTGAGGCTATATACCTTTTTGGCTCATGCGCAAAAGGTAATGATGATATATTCAGTGATATTGATTTGGCCGTTATATCCTCAGACCTTACTAATAATCGTTTTGAGGAAAGGATCCGTTTAATGAAGCTCTCTTCTGGTATTGACTCAAGGATAGAACCAGTGCCATTCAGGCCTGAAACATTTGTAGATGAGGACCCTTTAGCATGGGAAATAAAAAAAGAAGGCTTACCTGTTAAACATTTTTATTAAGCCTAATTATACTTAAGTTACTCATTTCCCCAACGAAATGTCAACATTAGTGATTAACCAGAAACTTTTAGTTGGATTAAAATGCATAACCGAGGAAGACTATAAGGGAAGTGTGATAATAATTGATTCATTGAAAATTCGTATTAGAAGGCCAGAGAGTTAAACAACAAAAAAAACCTGAACTACGTAGGTAGGTCTAGGTGGTATGAGTCTGTCAAGAATTTTGTGATAGAATTAACCGAAACAAATAGTATTAATAGAACTGTTATAAAACATGCAATACTTGCAAAACCTTAATTTGCAAGGCAAAACAAGAAACCATTCCAATTTCAATGGTTTATATTTTAGTATGTTTCACATTTACTACCTGATTACACTAGATATGTGAGATTTCTCACAAATTAATCATGCAACTTTTAACAAACAGGCTCTAATCTCGTCCAATAAACGACCCATCACTCTTTACAACTTTCCATCACCAATGTACCTTCCAAATCTTGAGTAAAATGCGGTATGAAATTGGGTAGGCATGAAAAAAATCCTTTTGGCTAGTCAGTATATTTATAGTCCACATAATTATATTGACCCTGAAAAGCCAATACATAAGCAATAAAACATAATGTTAAGCGCTATCAATCGTCTTCTGTTTTCACTGAACTTATACAAAGAAATCAAAAGTCCTATCCAGATATACAATAAAGGATTTGTTAAGAATTTTGCTATGTCCTGAATCATGGCTTTAGACTATAATAATTTGCATGGTTCTATACTCTTTATATATTCCAACTAACTCGCAGGAAGTAAGCAACACACTCACAGACTGTAATTATAACCATAGAAAGCAAACAGACAAGAGTCGTTTCAGCAGGCATTACACATCAGGATACACAGGGATATAACTGGTTAGATGTGACTTGTGGAGTGGACAAATTACAGTTTTCAGGAACACCTTTTAAAACTGTGTTAATCAAGTAATTTCATCCGGTTTGCTTTCACTCTCTATCATCCTTATTATCTTGTCTAGTTTACGTTCTTTATTCTGGACACTGGAATAAACCCTTTTCAGTTTTAAGCGAGGTCCCATACTAAGGGCAAGAATTGTAAAAAAACACGAAACAACGGCAACAGCTTCTAAGATTAACACTCCAGGTGGTATTCCCATGTATGCTTCAATTGATATGATATATTTTGAAATTAATATTCCAAGTGGTACAGCATAAAGTTGACTGGCAAGTAGATAAAGAAAAAATTTAAGGAAACTTCTCTTTTCCTTCTTTTCTGGCAAAATAGGGACAGCGACTATTTTATGTAAGGTGATAAGTCATGCAAAAACCAATAAACGGTCGCTGTCCCTATTATTTTTAGCCCAAAGATGCCATTCCCTACTTCCCGTATGCTATAAGTAAGATAACTGATTGCCTCACCAATAATTTCTCTGTTTGCATCTGTTGTACTTACTAATCCAACCTGAGATGTAATCATTTCTCTGATTTGGTTACTTATATCTATTTTCTGTAAAATTACATCCTGGCCGAGTTTTATTCCCTGATAATGTCCTCCTTTCATTTCCCGTGTGGTAAGTTTGTCGTTGAATCTTTCCATCAGTTTTCTCTAACGATGTGATAAAAACTGCGCTGTGATCTGATACGTAATCGACGTGACATTAAACAAAATACCAGAACATTTCAACTATTTTTTCAATGCTTGCCACCCATACCAACATAGGCGATGTTTTTCATAAAGTTTTACTTTTTACATACGATATCTTACTAATATTGCTTCCGGGAAATCTACATATCAGGATGCACTGTGAGATATCTTGGCTGTGGTCATTGAGATCAGTTTGATAATTCTATGCTGACGGGATTTGTTTCTTCTGTAACGCTCAGTTTCGTCTCTTGTTCAGGCCCTGCACCATTTCTGCCTTTTGCCTGTTCAATCAAATCAAGTTTCGTCTTGTCATAGTCTGAATTAGAAATGAGATCTTCGTGCCGCAAAACGTTAAGTTCACCAAGCTTCTCTTCAATATTTATCTTGTGACTGGTCTTCTTTATATAATCTTCATCCAGCAGATATGTATTGTTTGTATCAAAACCCAATCTTTCGATACACTGCTCCGAGACAACGTCTATAACTTTTTCCAGTTGTTCCTTAAGAAAATCCGGAACTGTGTACACAAGGTCAAGAAATTCTTGCGTTTCCATACTAATTAACGTATTGGCCTCAACGATATCTCTCCATATTACAATTCCTTCTGATGCAGTCGTCATCTTCACATCGGTCTTGAGAAAGGCATACGGGTCAGAATGAATTCCCGGGTCCTTGATGCCATATGATATTATGCCGATCTCAAGTATTGTATCAATGCCCAGTTCTGTCCCTATCTTTTCATAATCTTTGGAATCTTTATCTTTTTTCTCCATCAGTTTCCAAACGACATTATTTTTCGTAATACTTTCCTGTGGTACAATATGAAAATATGAACAGAGTTGTAATTTGGTATTCAATTTCTCACATAACTCTTCACCGATGTTCAAGTCAAATATTACTTCATTAAAGGCTGCAATGTCATCTAGATTCGCTTGATGTTGAGCTAATCTCATAAGCAACTGCGGTATAATAGCAGGGCCAGCCATTAATGACGAAAGCATCATTTCATCATTTCTGATATTTACGTCCATCACCGGGCTATCGGCATAATGCAATATCACCATATCATTTACATATTTAGAATATTCCTTTTTGTATGGTACCTGAGTAATTTCTGTAGTTTGGCAACCCGCAAAAATTATCAAAGATAATACAAAACAGACATAACTCTTGTTTGACATTTTAAGAAAAGGAAAAAGGGACACATCCCATTTGTTTGTGAGTTTAATTATTATTTGTTGCGGAAGGCCCAAATATCCGAAGTGTCATTCTGGATTTGCCCGCCTGAATGACGGAGTCGGGCAGGTTTCAGAATCTATATATATCAATACATTAAGAGACCCTGAAACGAGCTCAGGGCGACAAAACCGTGTTTCCGCAACAGATACTAATTATGACACGGATTGTGATGACTATTTAACATCAACAACAATAAGCTTGTGATGAAAGGTTAACCGCCAGAAGACACTCTGGATAATCAAATAATTCGTAAGTCCTCAATAAGTTTAGGAATACTAATAAGTCTTAACCACCCCATTTCCCCTCCTTCCGAAGGAGGGGATTAAGGGGAGGTCTTCCTTAACTTATTGAGGACTTCAATGTTTCCATATTCTTTATCATTGTTGAATTCTAAGCCTTTTTCTTTGTGGCTCTGTAGATATTTCTATATTGTCAGATTCTATATCACTCAGGCTCTTTTCAATTTCCTGAAGATTCGTTAGAATTACGTTTAGATGGTCTTCATCCTCTGTTTTTCCATGGGATCCGGCATAAAACTTGATAGACTTTCTATAATTTATTATGCCTTCTTTTATGTCCCCTTTCATCACATAGAGCCTGCCAAGTTCATTGTAGGATTTGGCTACCTTCAGGGCAGCATCTATAGACTCAGGTCGATAATGTAGTGCATTTAAAAGGAATTTCAAAGCCTGGTTGTAATTTGCCACCTTTGCGTCAAAAGATAATTTGTCATTAGGTTTTTGTAAAGCCCTGAACCCTTTGCCAACCCAGTATACATATGGTGTATTTGTCAGGCCCCGTGGAAGTTCAGTGGGTTTAGCTACTTTTTCCTTCCAATGCTGATAAACCGGAACACTATAAATCATTATGGTTACATCGTAACTAACCCCTTTTCTGAGAATAACCAGCGATACTTCGACATTTTTACCCTTCAACTTTCTCGACATCTTCACATAGTCTTCCAATTTCCTTGTTTCCTTACCGTCTATTTCAAGGACTATGTCACCTTTCCTCAATCCTGCATCAAAACCGGGACTCCCCGATTGCACCTCTACAATCTTTATACCTTCTTTCTTTTCAGAAATAATCAGCCCGGAAAAGACTCCCTGTGAAAGGCATGGAGAGGCGAAAACACCTAATGATATAATTGTCATAAAGATAATAATGTATAGTCTCATAATATTTTATATTCTTATTAAATTTCCGGCTAAGGCACAAAGATTTAATTGGTGAATTATTGTAACCGCCCGCCTGGGCGGACGTTTTTCATCATTTGATGGATCTATTACAATTTCACATAAGTTACGCAACCTGAAGGTTGCGGCTACACGCCCGAACTAAGGTACAAAGATTATAAAGCATCGAGGATCACACCGAAACCAGAGAATTCCGCCAGATGCAATATTATACCATCTGTCTGTTAAATTTCCTTACAGCAATATCGAGGACTAACAGGATTAGTGCCAGTGGAATTAAATAGTCTGCAAAGTCTTTGGCGACAATTATCTCCTCTTCTTCAACTGCTATCTCTTCCTTCTCAGGATTATACTTACCTCCTGTAATCTCTGCAATATTTTTAAGGTACGAAACATTATTGCCCTGAACCGCATATTCAAGTGGCGTTGAAACTATCTTCTCCGGAACCAGCAACCCTTTTGTCTTCATATCTACAATTTTCCCATCCTTTATCCTGGTTATCTTCAAATTATAAGTGCCGGGATCAATATCTTTTAGTTCTGTTGAATACCTTTTTGGTGCAATCTGCTTTAAAATAAGTTCCTTATCAGCAGCAGCAAAATCCGGCGACAACAGGCTCACTTCCAGCTTTGTACCGTCTTCGACCTGAGAGGATGACTCTAATAACATGGAGATTGCATTCTCATCGGTTCTAACCTTTATATCATAATTGGCTTTCGATATATCCCTCATAGACCATCGCACTACCTGCGACCAGAACTTGTTAAACATTGCCCAGTTTACCCACTTTGACGACCACCGTGCATTGGCATCAGATGCGTAAACGACCACCTTGCCCAGGCCGTATCTCCAGTTCGCCAGGATAGGATCAGTTTTCCCCGTTATGTTTGTTACCAGTGGGATTTCAACCTTCTCTTTCGTCTCAGTTATCGTGTGCCCTTTAAGAGGGGGGAACTGTCTATCATAAATACCTTTCAAGATCTCGCTTTCCTGGTTAATTTCAGGATAAAAATGCTCTTCGTGAAAGTCTGATTGTGATACAAAGAATTCCGTGTCCTTTACTATTAATCTCGGCAGCTTCATTATATCCGTTATCTGATAAAATTGCCCCTTTGTCTTCTTTGCTATGTCCTGCAGCAGTTTTGTATTAACCAGCCAGGATCCAAGGGCAATAGTTGAAACCGTCACATTTGCCTGCTGAAGTCGGCTGATTAATTTATTATAATAATAGAAAACAGACCTTGTGTTTCCATCAGAAAGTAGGATCACATGATTTACCTTTGAATTCTTTTGCCTGATCTGCTTATAAGCAGAATCTATGGCAGGAAATATATCCGTCCCTCCATCTGCTTTTAACATACTGAGTTTCTTGATAATTTCCCTCTTTACCTCTTCATTAGGTTTGAGTCCGACGATAGTGTATGGCATTGTGTCAAATGCGACAATACCAAAATTATCATTCACCTTCAGCTGCTTGATTAATTCAATCGATGCTTTTTTGGCAAAGAGCATCTTCTTTCCGAGCATGCTTCCAGACTTGTCTATTACTAAGACCAGGGAGAGCCTTGATTTCTTCTCTTTCCTTGGCGGTTCACCGCCGACTATTTTAACTGGCAGGATTTCCTCTAATTTAGAATCTGTGTATCCACCCTCAGCCGTGACATTAGTACCACATGTCATTACAAATCCGCCACCATGATCCTTTACGTATTCCTCAATCAACACCATCTGTTCATCGCTTATATAATCCCTGGAGACATTAGAAAAAATTATACTATCATATTTAAGATATTCCTGCAATGTATCAGGTATCTGTCCGGGCCCTTCTATGTCGACAAAGATTGTTTTGTCTTCCAGCGCATCAGGCAAGTACATCTTCCGGTCCTCGGCTCCATTTATAAATAATAGCCTCGTCTTATCTGAAATATTAACAAATGCTGTCTTACTATTATTTTCTTCATCCTTGTCGAGTGTAGCATCTTCAATGTTTAAGTCTGCATTAAACTTCACAAATCCTTTTTCATCACTTTTGTATGGCACCTCAAATATGCTTATACCACTCTTAAATTCAGTATCCCACTCTTTCAAAACACCGTCTTCTTTATTCAGCATCAGATTACCTTTAATTGCACTATCACTCCTGTTTTCAACAACTACTTTTACTTCAAACATCTCACCCTCATTTATCTCTTTAGGTGAGATAATCTTCTTTATTAAGATTTCGCTCTCTTTTGGGGCGGGAGGAGGAGACACGACAAAGAATTTGACATCATTATTTGCTGCCATTGTAGCTGCCTTTGAGACTTCACCCAGGTTCTCGTTTCCATCCGAAAGAAGAATGGCCATTTTCGAAGAATCTTCTGGCATAATACCCAGTGTAGCCATAATTCCGCTTGCGATGTCAGTCCTGTCAGAAGTAATGTTTGGTTCTACAATCTTTTTATGTATATCTTCCAACTCTAATTCTTCCGCAAGTGTTGGTGTGATCACTCTGGATTCGCCACCAAAGATTACCACTCCCTTCTTAATCTTGTCATCCAACCCGTTCTCTACTTCTTCCACATAATCCCACATCCACTCCCTGGCTTCCGGAGTGATACTGTCAGACACGTCCACTAAAAATACTGCACTGATTTCACGTTTCGACTTCTCCTCCCGGCTTAATCCTGCCAACACAAGGACTATTAACAGAAATACAAGAGATCGCAAAAAGGTCGAAAGAAGAATCCTTCCAACCGATAAACGTTTATAACCAAAGATTGCCGCTATCCAGAAAATAGGCAATGCATACAGGAGTTTTAGATAATCAGGGTTTGTAAATATATATTCCATTATTTAGAACGAATAGGACACGGATTTTCGCAGATACACACAGATAACTACTCTCTTATATTTAAAATCCTTAAAATCTGTGTTCATCTGTGTCCAAAATGTTTTTTTATAATCTTATCCTCAGGCGGTACCGGCCCTTACTTTTTTATAAAACAGCAGCCACTCAAGTAATAGAAATAACGGCACAAGCAAGAGAAGGTATTTACCAAACTCTGTTTTCTTGTCTTCTACGAGTGTTACCGCCTCTTTTTCTTCAAATTCAAGTTCTGTTTCATCGGATAACTCAGGCATAATCCTGGATTCTTCTTCATCAAAAAGATTTGCCACAAATCTATTACTGAAACCGACACCGGAAATCTTGTATTCCCCCATGTAATCTATCTTGTTAAATACAAAAGGATCCTCAGCATCACCTTTGAAATCGTATTCCAGTTTTTCACCCTGAGGATTCAATATTTCAATATTATCTTTTAAGGCGTAGTGTGGCTTATACTTCCCGCCGGTTAATATCTTATTCTGATCCTCCGCTTCGTATGGATTTAACCATTGAATTATATTAAGCGTCAGAATAAGCATCCGCAAATCATCCGATGCTGAAAAGTCAAAATCTCCCAGGTCAAAACCCAGTGTGACCACCTTCTTTCCTGCATACTGTCCGGCAAATGCAATTGGAGTATCACCCAGATTGCCAGACACCTTTATCAATGGTGTTGACCAATCCGGGGGTTCCATTGAAAGTGCACCTTCGATATTTAAGTCATCAAGATTAGAGAGATGCATCATAGTTGGGTGTGTATTGTCCCAGTCGAGTATCTTTGGATTCAATAACAGACTCTGCTCGGGGATCAGTAAATTGCTGAAGTTGTCACTATCTTTTGCATCTTCTTCCTGAAGGCCAAACGCGTACATATTCTGAATGGTGTATAATGCATTTATATCAGGACTAACATCAGGGATAAATTCGTGAAAAATAGCAGCATCGTAATCCTTTACAGCTTCCGGTTCATAATCGGATACACTTATCCTGGTCAGTTTAATCCGTCGGGTACCTTGCTCTATCTTCTCCAGTTCACCCTGCAATGTAAAATTATTTGAAACTAATAAAATATTGATCGGTTTTATCTCATTAATTATTGCATAGGCGGTATTATCAACAGCAAGATAATCATCAGCCTCAATACCGGCTTTTAAGATACCGGCAGCGCTTAGATTCTTCACACTTACTGTCTTCTGCTCATCTCCTGCTAATTCCAGCTCTTCCTCTTTTATGACTTCGTCGTTCAGGAACACACTAAGTTTGACATTTTTGTTCTCACCTGAATAATTCCTGATTGTCACATAAGCCTCACGTTCGGTGTAATCCTTAAACATGTCCTGATATACATCCAGTGATGAGATGGCAACATTTGCAGATTTCTCCCCGAACCTGATAAATTTTATGTTTCCCGGCTTCTGCCTGACAATGTTTATTGCAGACGGCGACTGGTCAGTCAGCACGTACATCTCGCCCCTTTCAACATTTTTCAGGAAGGAGATACCGAGGCCTACACCTTCTTCCAGATTTGTCTCTGTATCCTTCGGTTTTAAGTTATTAATTGCCTTGTTTAACTTGTTCCTGTCATCAGTAAAATTAGAGACAATCCGGGAAGAATAATCTGAAGAGATAACCATCATCTTATCCCATTGACCCAACTTACCAACCATATTGAGCGCTTCAGTCCTGGCCTGATCAAAACGTGATCCGTCATCTTCGGACGTCTGCATACTTGCGGAGGAGTCAATGACGAGGATGACATTCTTGCCTGAAACATTTATTATGTTGGATTTGAGGTATGGATGTGCGAGGAAAAAGACGAGAAGCAGTATCAGGAGTATCTGCAGCAGGAAAAGCAGGTCTATCTTGAATATTTTGCTTCGTACAACATCTTCCTTCAGTATATTCCAGGGTATCAGACTGGGAACATGTACCACATTTTTCTTTTTACTAAAGAAATAGATTAATACTACCAGCCCGATTAACCCTAAATATCCAAACGCCAGTAAGTTTATAAAACCCATATAAGTTAAGCCTTCGGCAACTACTATTCCCCACTAAAATCACGAAAGTATGTTCTCACGCAAAGCCGCTAAGTTCGCTAAGAAAAAGAAATATTCCTAAAGCAAAACCCCTTTGCGTTCTTGGCGTCTTGGCGTGAGGAAAAAAGAAGTTTTGCTTCTTTTCGTGTGTTTCGTGGGCTTTTTTGAAATTCCTATATAATTAAATAAGCTCTCTTTTCTATTGACATAATAACTTAAGGAATATATGTTTACAATAATTATTTACCAGACACATGTATTATAATATTGCATTCAGGCAGTCTAATCTATGTTAGAACTAAAGATGTACAGAAAGGTCGAAAACGAATGACGAAACACATACAACCACTCGCCGAGGTCTTTGGGCATCTCGTTGATGATCAATTACCTAAAGCTATCCGATACCGATCGGGCCGCCTCTGTCCATTCAATAACAAGGTTCCCAATTGCACCAAAGACAAAGCAAAGAATCCACTTGGCGTATGCAGTATATTTCATGATGGCATTCCAGCGATTACATGTCCTATCAGGTTTAGGGAGGATTGGCTTATTACTGATGATGCATCATCTTTTTTCTTTGGTGATACCACTGCATGGAGTTCGCTTACTGAAGTCCGTCTGAATGACGGTAACGGAAAGTCGGCTGGTAATATTGACGTTGTACTTATAGCATACGACGACAATGGAAAAATCTTCGACTTCGGCGCTCTCGAAATACAAGCGGTTTACATCTCCGGAAATGTTCGCGACCCATTTGAGTACTACATGAAGAGCCCAAAGGCTAACGCACAAATGGACTGGTCAACTCAGCCGAATTACCCAAGACCAGATTACCTGTCTTCTTCTCGAAAACGCTTAGCACCTCAGCTTCTATATAAGGGTGGTATTCTTCATTCCTGGCAAAAGAAGATAGCCGTAGCCCTAAACAAGAGTTTCTTTGAAACGCTTCCGCCTTTAAAAACAGTTAGTAAGTCTAAAGCTGATATTTCCTGGCTCATATACGATCTCCAGTTGGTCAAAGAAGAAGAACAGGAAAGATTCGTACTAACAAAAACTGATGAAGTTTTTACTGAGTTTGAGCCCACCCTTATATCTATCACGACTTCTTCTCCAGGAAATATAGACGATTTTATTAAGTTGTTTCAAGATAAGCTCGATGAGCAGCTCGAAACACCACCAAATAATAAAATAATTGAAAAACCATTCTGAAATGAAAGCACCCAGACAACTATCGCTGTTCCCGAAACTGTGTGATACGGAATCCCCTAAACCTGTTAACGCTTTCTCTTTAATGCTAACGTCTGTTTTGGATATTTCCTGTATGACTGTTTCCTTGGTCAGGTCAAAATCAAGGATTCTCTTCGCAAGCCATCCTGCGTGTCCATCGACCACTGATTGCCAGACTGCCGCCATATCCTCATCAATTTCCACCATGACGACATGTGAGACGAGTTCCTCAAACTATTCTGAAAAATCGAACATTTCATGGCGGTATACTGGCTGATGGATCAGGTTTCTTAAAACGTGGGGAGAACGGCAAAGGAATCAGTTCTCGTTGGTACCCAACCACAATTGCGAAACGATTCGACAATTTAAAATTCGTTGCTGATAGGATTATGTTCCGTCGAGAGGACGGGCTAAAGGTTATTCGGGAGTATTCTCAACGCAATGACGTGGTATTTTTTATTGACCCGCCTTATACGGCTGGTGGAAAGAAGGCAGGCAGGCGTCTTTACCGTCATTATATCTTAGACCATGAACGTTTGTTCACGCTCTGTGAATCAGTAAAAGGCGATTTCTTAATGACCTATGATAATGCGGATGAAGTTAAGACAATGGCCAGAGAGCATGGTTTTCAGATGCGTCTCATTCCCATGAAGAACACGCACCATACGACAATGGAAGAACTTGTTATCGGTAAAGATCTGTCATGGATGGATCGCTATCCAAAAGTACATGAGCCTCTCGCTGAATATAAAGTCGATAGCAAGGAAAAGGAAGTCCCAACAAACCGTTACAGCAGACACAAAAAACCGCGCCGCTGAGATCTGCTTTAGCTCTTAGGAATATGGAAAAGATTTTATCATCTCCAAATAGCATGGTCTGTTCATACTTTGAGGCCTTGCGTCGGCTTTGTTATAGGGTCGAGTCACATGCTAATGATAGTCACAAAAAACAAGATGCAGCACTCTGTGTGATTTTATCTGTAACTGGAGTTGAAGTATTTTTGAATGTGTATTTCCGAATTCTCATATCAGAAGAGCCATATAAACATGCGAAACAACGTATCCTTAAAGATTTAGATAACCAGGCATTACTTGGTAGAAAATTAGAAGACTGGCCACACATTGTCTTTGGCGAAAAAATCAAATTCGGTTCTGGAATAGGACAGAAATTTTCGAAGCTGAAAAATCTGAGAAATAAGCTGGTTCACTTCTCAAGCACCCACGAATCTATCGAAGTACCAGGCATTACAATAAATGGTATGGCTGACACAACAGCTTTTAATTCACTTAACGAGCATGCATCAAATGAAGCTTTAGAGACAGCCGAGAAATTCATTTGTGAAATATTCAGGCTACGTGGGATAGAGGAAAAAGACATATGTCATGCTCTTCACTTATGGACAGGCAAAGTGCCAGACATAAAATAGCTAACAAAACAACTTCAGGTGATGCCAAAAGACAAAACATCTGATTTGTGACGTTAAGTCTCTAACTGATATGAAAAAACACTGGAAGGCAGGTGTCAGCTTTGGTTTAACGTCTGGTGCAATTACTAACATGGGTCTTATGGTGGGACTGCATTCCTGGACTCATGATCACAAACCTTCAGACATTGAAAGCAGAATATACAAATTTAGTTATTTAAGGTGTATTTTTTGCAAAACCAACACAGGAGATGACTATTATCTCCCAGTTTTAAATTGTTTTTCTTTTAAACATCTGGTAGATTTTATGTAAATCTATAGCGAGACAGCTTACTGTACATGTTCTCAGCGTTATGGAAGAACAATATCAATCTTATAAATTTAAGTAAAAAATGAGGAAATAGTAATGAAGATAAATGATGTTCCAGAAATATTACGATTAAGCGTACCAGAAAAGATACTTTTTGTGGAAGACCTCTGGGATAGCATCTCCTCTATTGATTCAGATATTCCTGTACCGGAAAGTCATAAGAATGAGCTGGACCATCGATTGGAAAAACATTATTCTCCCGGTGAACTCTTGTCTATTGAAGAATTGCAAGCACGCATAGAAAAAAAGAAATGATTTATTCTTTATCGTTTCTTCCTGAATTAGAAGAAGATACCATAAACGGTTATAGATAGTATGAGGAAAAAACCATCGGGCTTGGTGAAGAATTTCTTCGTGTTTTTTACGCTCTCTCCTACAAAATCCAACGAAACCCATCAGTCTACCAGACAGTATATAAGGATTTCAGGCGATGTTTACTCAGGCGATTTCCATATGCTATTTATTATAGGATAGATAAAGATAAGATTATTATATATGGTTTGTTTCATTGTGCAAGAAGCCCAAAAACCTTGAAGAAATATTTACACAATCGAAAGAAAGATTAAAAACCCCTAACAAGCGTATGAAGGAGGTTAAATCATGACAAGACCAACATTCAATGGTTTTAAGAAAAAAGCATTGCAAAAACCTGGAGTAAAAAGGGAATATGACACTCTTGCAGCAACTTACAGTCTAAGGAAGCAATTAATAGAGAACCGTTTAAAAGCAGGCCTCACACAAGAAGAACTGGCTAAAATTTTACATACAAAGAAAAGTAATATCTCCCGCCTTGAAAGTGTAAATTCTAAAATCTCCCCTAAACTTTCAACTATTGAAGAGTATGCAAAAGCCCTGGATTGTCATTTAGAGATAAAGTTAGTACAAAATTAAGGCACGGCTAATCTTAACGCAGAGGACGCTGAGAAAAACAAAAATGCAGGTTAAAAGCAAAAGGCGAAACAGCTGAGGAAAACGAACGACTAGAAACAAGAAGTTAGAGGCAAGAAGCAGGAAGATTTACGAATTACACGAATTAGAAATAAAAGGTGCCTTTATGTTCAGGCACTTTGGTCTTTAGCTCACTTTAGTCACTTTAAACTTTAGTTCACTTCCCGCCTAGCAATCTGGCGGGCAGGCAGTCACTTACTTCTCTAACTGATATGAAAGAACAAGTGTCAAAAGTATAAGTCTCTTTCACCTTGAACGAGAGATTCCATTTTACCGGATGTCAACTTTCTGATATCAGGGTCTGGAATCTTGTGGATTTCTGATGTTATAAGGGCCTTTATCTTTTGAGCCAGTTTGGGATTATAATCCAGAAGATATTCTTCGAATGTAAGAAGAGCGTTTGGCTGACAGAAATTTTTAATATCTCCGGGTTTAGCGAGGTCCATAAAGTTTTCACCTGTCCTGCCGGAACGATAGCAGGAAGTACAGAAACTTGGAATGAATCCGCTTGTGGCCAGTTCCTCTATAACTTCTGAAAGGGAGCGTTCATCTGAAATACTGAACTGTCCCTGTGCTTCTTTGTCGCTACTGTAACTGCCAGGCACTGTCCTGGAACCGGCAGATATCTGAGACACTCCAAGATAAAACAGTTCATCCCTCAGGCCTGCACTCTCTCTTGTAGAAAGTATTATGCCTGTATATGGGACGGCAAGGCGGAGAACTGCTATTATCTTTTTAAGTTCATTATCTGATACATGGCTGGGTGGACGAGAAGCAATATTAGAACCTTCTGACGGTTCAAGTCTGGGAACTGAAATAGTGTGCGGACCGACTCCAAAAGTATCCTCAAGGTGCATAGAATGAAACAGCAGTGCCAGCACCTCAAACTTGTAATTGTACAAGCCAAACAGTGCCCCTATTCCCACATCATCTATACCGGCCTTTTGGGCAAGATCACAGGCATAAAGCCGCTTCAAATAATCTGACTTTGGCCCTGAAGGATGCATTGTAGTATAAGTGTCGCTATGGTATGTTTCCTGAAATAACTGATAAGTTCCTATACCAGTATCCTTGAGCCTTCTGAAATCCTTCACCCCCATTGGGGCAACATTGACGTTTAACCTCCTGATGCTGCCGTTACCTTCCTTCGTATCGTAGACTGTCTTTATAGCTCCCTCTAAATAATCTATATCGACTGCAGGATCTTCTGCTGAGACAAGGAGTAGCCGCTTGTGTCCCTGTGAAATAAGGGCTTGAGTCTCTTCACGTATTTCGTCATTACTTAAAAGACATTTTTTATTATTTGATATCCCTTGTCTGAAACCACAATAGAGACAGTCGTTAACACATCTATTTGACAGATAGAGAGGTGCAAATAAAACCAGGCGGTTTCCGTAGATTGACTCCTTGATCTGCTTAGCTGCAGTGAAGATGCTGTTAAGCAAAACATCATCCTCACAATTGAGGAGGACGGCAGTATCTTCAGGGCTGAGTCCCTTTAATCTTAAAGACTTTTCAACTAATTTTTCTACTTGATAATTAGATGGCCTTTCTGTTCTTTCTAACAGATCGAGTATTTTATTTCCGTTGATAAAGTTCTTCATATTCCTAAATCCGTAGGCGCCCTGCCAATGCTCTTAAGTAATTGCAACGCGTCTGCAATCTGATTTTCAATAGAAACATCTACCGTTGCCCTGTTAGGATAGATATCGTAAAGGTTGACGTAATCTTTTGGTGTAAGGTTCAGCATAATTGAATTTGCTCCTCCCATAAGGGCTTCTCTCCTGGCCTGTGAGTTCAGGGACTCAAGGGCTGTGGTCACCAGAATTTTTCCGTAAGGGTCTATGAGTCTCAAAACAGAAAGGGCCTTA
Source organism: Candidatus Scalindua arabica (assembly GCA_018263435.1). Lineage (GTDB taxonomy): Bacteria > Planctomycetota > Brocadiia > Brocadiales > Scalinduaceae > Scalindua > Scalindua arabica. The sequence continues at coordinate 28,739 of JAANXD010000018.1, forward strand.
AGTACGTATTCAGTGCTGGGGGCATCGTGGCCGGAAAGAGGAGTATCCGGATGCGGAATAAATGGGCCAAAAGAGTACATGTCACAGCCCAACCCCTTTGCAAACATAAAATCGTCAATAACATTCTCAACCTTCTGTCCGGGAAGACCAATGAGACCTCCACTGGCAATAATGTATCCGATATCCTTAAACAACTCAAGGTACCTGATCCTTTCCTTCAATGATGAATAAGGGTGTAACTTTGAATATAATTTATGATCGGATGTCTCAAACCTGAACAGGACAGCCCTGGCGCCTGCATCAAATGCCTTTTTATAAAATTCATCTTCCCTCTCTCCCACACTCAGGAAGATAAAGACAGGAGAATTTTCCCTTATCTTTCTGATCAATTCTAA
>JAANXD010000019.1 GCA_018263435.1 Candidatus Scalindua arabica
ACCGGCACAATACCGTCTGGGACTACTCCTTGCAAAGAATAATCAGCATGACGAGGCCATCAGTTCATTCAAATCAGTAATCAGCAAAGAGCCTCAACACACAGAAGCACTGTTCAGCCTTGCTGTTTCATACGAAATGGCAGGAAACATTGCTCAGGCAAAGGATACTTACAGTGACATATTAACAATAAATCCGAAATATCCCGAAGTACTCGTACGGCTGGGAGCACTCTATTTGAATGAGCCGGATTATGTCAAGTCAGAGGAATGCTTTTTAAATACAATAAAGCTGGATAAATATTTACTGGAAGCGCATCTTGCCCTGAGCAGGATCTATTTAATCCTGAACAATCCGGAATCGTGTGTGATGAGTTGTGACGAATTGTTGAGATGCCTTGATCTTCCCAGAGACATAACAATCAACAGTGTGTCTGATTTAAGTAAGCTTTACATCAACATCGGAGATGCCTTGAAGACACAGCAAAAAGAACTCCTTGCTAATGTCTCTTTTGAAATCGCCGCCCTTTTAGACCCTGATCCCCGGAAAACCCTTAATCAAAAAACCCAGATTTCTACCTGACCCGTCCCCGCCAGCTTGCATGCTGTGTCATAATTGTCATCCCGAATTCATTTCGGGATCTCTTAAGTTGCTAAGTCGTTGTGAACATTAGATCCTGAAACCCGACTGAGTCGGATCTGTGAGCTGGCCCACAGGGTCGTCCTCAGGCGACAAGTTCAGATGACAAATTAGGAGTTTTTACTATTGTGACACAGTCTGTTGACCGACATGTCTTTTGGCTGGAATGATTGCAGGGTTGGCGAATGGCTTGTCCGGGCAGGTAAAAGACAGACAGACACATCTCTAATCACCCGAAACAAACACATCTAAGTCTTCATCCATAAACATCTTAATATATTTATATTTTTTTCTAAAGTCTTTCACCCCCCGGCCGATAATATTAACAGTGGAAATACCCACATAGCCAATCTGCTAACTATTGTTAAAAAAGGAGGTGAGTTGCTATAAGCGGAAAAAAGAGGTTCTTTTAGTAACGTCGTATCAGTTGTTTCTGTTTTTTTATATTGGCATACTAATTTTGGCAGGGAAGCCGAGTTAGTGAGAAATTTTATAATTAATCGTGTAGTTGGTGTTGAACAAACACCATACACAAAATCAAGGAGGATTTGAAAATGGGTTTAAGAATACAAAACAATATCGCAGCTTTAAGTACACACAGAAATTTAGCAGTAGCGGACAGAGGTCTTTCAAAATCTTTGGAAAGACTGTCTTCAGGTTTCAAGATTAACAAGGCGTCAGACGATTCAGCCGGTCTTGCTATCTCTATGAGATTTAGGTCTCAGATAAAGGCTTTGACACAGGGCGCAAGCAATGCGAGTCAGGCACAATCCTTGTTACAGGTAGCAGAAGGTGCTGCAGATCAGGTAACAAACATCCTGCAGAGGATGAAAGAACTTGCAACTCAGGCTGCATCTGACAGTACTCCAGGTTCTGACCGTACAAAAATTAATAATGAAATAACCGATCTCGAGTCTGAAATCGACAGGATCGTTAATTCTACTAAATATGCAGGAAGCACTCTCGTCGATGGTTCTTTCGGTGCTACTTCAGTCAGTTCTGCTGGGAACCTGACAACAGGTAGTTTACAGATAAGTGCTGTTGACGTATCAGGCGCTACTGCTGGAGCTTCTTACACAGTAACTATTACTACAAGTGCAACAACTAAGACTATGGAAATCGAAAAAGGCGATACTACACAGAGCATAGCAGTTTCTGCTAACTCTATCGCTTCAGGTGAGACAATGGTACTTGATTTCTCAGCTCTTGGTATTAAGGTAACTGTTGGCGACACATATGACGTTACAACTACTAATGCTGCTGCTGCTGCTGCCACAACTACAACAACAGCTACTAATGCAACTTTCCAGCTTGGAAATGAGAACAATTCTGACAACAGGATAGCTTTCAGTCTGACAGACTTGAATCTGGCTGTTCTGGCAAATGGTAGTAGTGCAGATATAGCAACAGATACTTTGGCCAACGCACAATCAGCTATAGCTACAATTGATACTGCTATAGACACTGTAGCAACTGCCCGTGCAAGTATAGGTTCTGTACAAAACAGAATGGGATTTGCCGGTGCAAACATAGCTACAAGTCTTGAAAACTTGACTGCTGCTGAATCTGTAATTCGTGATGCTGATCTGGCATTTGAAACAGTAGCTTTCACAAAGAACCAGATATTGTTACAAGCTGGTACCGCAATGCTTGCCCAGGCTAACGCCGCACCACAGGCAGTATTGTCTCTTCTCGGATAAGTATAGGGCCGAGATATACCAGTAAGGTTTAATGGAAAAGGGGGAGTTGGATAAAACCACTCCCCCTTTTTTTTATTAATACATCAAATCAGTTGGTAAGAATCAACACGCAGTGTGCAAAAATTACCCAATGAACTTCAAAATCCATACCGATCAGAATTCTGTTAACTATTGACGTATCAACACTTAAGACATTATTGATTTGGTGATTATTATGGTACCTATTTTGCTAACTATTTTGCTAACTATTTATACCGTTATTAAAGAAAGGACAATATAGAGATGGAAAACAATCTTGATAAAAGAAACTTTCTAAATTGGTACTGCTGTTATGCTACCCCGGAAGAGATTGAAAAGGCAGGGAGAACTAACAAAGCAACCATAAACAGATTAGTTAATGAGTATTCATATGAAATCGAAAAGATCAAGATGACAAAAAGTCTTTTCGATTCTCTGCCATTGCCAAAAGGAGTTATGCCGGAGTTTCTTACTCTCGATTGCCTCTGAAATTGCGGATTGCAGATTTCAGATTGTGGAAGTTTCTATTTTGGAATTCGGAATTCAGATTGCAGAATAAAAGAAAGAAGAAACATTGCTAAATCAACGACCACCGGCATACAGACTGTGTCGCAATTGTCATCCTGAACTTGTCGCCTGAGGACGACCCTGTGGGCCAGCTCACAGATCCGACTCAGTCGGGTTTCGGGATCTCTAATGTTCATAAGTTATTGAAATTATTAGATTCAGAAAGACAAGTCATCTGTTTTTGTTATTGCGACACCGCCTGATAGCTGGTGGTTGACTGTACTGATTAATTAGCAATATGAAAAATTAACAACTATTTACATTGATTGCGGAAAATCCGCATTCCGAAATCTAAAATTGAAGTGGGAGGAAAAATGCCAGGTACAGGTTCTATAGGCGGATTGGTTTCAGGTCTTGATACTGCCAATTTGACAGATCAGCTTATTTCAGTAAGTAGGAAGCGTATTGATGTAGTCGTTGCCAATCAGACTAGTAAAAAGGATAAAATAGCGGCCTTTCAAGGCTTTAATCTACAACTGACAGACCTCCAAAAAAATGCAGAGACACTCAAAGATAGTGATATGTTCAATGTCTTTAAGATAGCATCTTCAACCGATTCATCCACTTTCACGGCTGACAATCTTGCCACTGTCACTACGACATCCGATGCCAGTCCGGGCACCCATAAAATAGAATTCGCAGCAGGTTCACAGTTAGCAAAGGCAAGGCAAATATCATCACAGAGCTATAGCGACTTCGACACAACTGCACTGGCCCTCTCCGGCGAGATTCTCATAAACGGCAGTGTAGTAAAAATAGCAACTACGGATACGCTGGAAGATATTGCAGTCAAGATTAACAATGCCAATTCCGGTACTAACGCAACCAAAGTAACAGCAACCATAATATCTGTATCAGATACAGACAACCGTATGATCCTGACAAGTGACGTTACAGGTGAAGACAAGTTCAATATACTTTCAGCCTCTGCCACTGATATACTGTCATCAATGGGATTTACCACTGGTGACACCATAAAGAATGCAACAAGTGACGGTGCAGAATCTGATGAATTCACTAACAGTCAAACTGCCGTTGGGTCACTGCTCGGTTTGACAAGTCCACAGAGTAATACGGTAACTATTGCAGGGCAGGCCCTTGCCATAAACCTCTCGACCCAATCTCTAACCACAATTGCCAGTAACATTAATGGACTCACAAATGTAACTGCGGCTGTCGTACCTACGACTACTGATGGTGTGACAACATATAAGATCGACATCAGCGGTACCACTACTTTTGTAGATGCCGACAACATACTTGAGACATTGGGGGTATTAGAAGGAGCGCAGGCTGCAATTGCAGAAGTACATACCACTTCAACAGTAAACAATAAAATAAGCGGAGGCGCAGGTGCGATCCTTAGCACAACAACTTTTGATGATATAGACACGGGTGGTGGCGCTAATAATGTTGTCAATAATGATACAATCTCTTTATCAGGGACAGACCGTGATGGGAATGCCGTCTCCGCAACCTATACTATTACTGACAGAACAACTGACACCGTGCAGGGCCTGCTTACAGCGATACAAGACATGATGAAAAGTGTTGATGCTACAAACACTGTTGTGGCAACAGTAAATGGCAGTGGACAGATTGTAGTCACTGACGACTTGGGCGGAGACAGTCAAATAACTCTCAATGTAAGAGCAAACAACCAGGGTAATGGTACCCTTGATTTTGGTACCGCTACGGCAACTACCGAAGGCTACTCAATGCAGACTACAGCCGGACAGGATGTAAAAGTAAAGATCGACGGTGTTAACGTCATACGAAGCAGTAATGAAATAGATGACGTCATAAGTGGGGCTACCATAGATATAGCCAGAGTGGAAGCAGGCTCTACAGTAGACGTGAACATATCCAGAGATACAGACAGTATAAAAAACAGTGTAAACGCTTTTATAACTCAATATAACAGTACTATTGATTTTATTAACAAGGAATTTAAATTTAATGAGGAACTGGAAAGCGCCGGTACCCTCGCAGGTGAAAGCACCTTATCCTCAATTAAAACCAATATTCAGTCAATAATTACCGGAACCATATCTTTGCTTCCGGCAGGAGAAAACGCCATTTCCCTGATTGGAATAACTTCTGATAGTGACGGTAAATTGACACTGAAAGACAGCACCTTCCTGTCTGAAATCAATTCAGACTTCAATAAAGTTAAGAGGATGTTTATTGCTGAAGGCACAGCCACAAACAGTGAAGTCACATACATAGGGCATACAAAGATGACGTCAGCAGGAGATTACGACGTAAATATTACTCAGGCGGCAACTAAGGCGGGTGAGACGGGTGAACTCGACCTGAGCAGTGGGCTGGGGGCAGCAACAGAGGAAACTATCAGGATTACAGACACTGCCAGCGGCAGGATTGCAACCATAACCCTTGACGGAGATGACACAACCGGCAACTCCATAGACAATATAGTAAGTACAATCAATTCGGAACTCGATACAGAGAGGACACAAACACTTGCAGGAAGTGTAGCAAATACTGCAATCTCCACAGGTCTGGCAATTACATCAAGTACCAAATTCAATGATATTACCGGAGCCGGACTCTCGAATAACGACGTAATTACTTATACCGGTACAACACGTCAGGGAATAGCCGTAAACGGCTCGTATCAAATGACTGACATTACAACAAATACAGTCCAGAATTTCCTCTCCGCAATAGAAGATGGTTATGGTAATGATGTATCAGCGACAATTAACACCTCCGGAAATATTGTATTAACAGACAATACAATCGGGGACAGCTCGCTATCTATTACCATAACAGAACCTGCCAGCCTGGATTTTGGTACAGTATTGACAACAAATACCGGAGGTGTGTCTGGTAGATATGCAATGGAGATTACTGCATCTAAAGATGCAAACAATCAACTCATAATCACAAATGACAATTACGGAAGCGCTCAGGGCTTTACGATTGCACAGGTAGACGGCACCGACGCCGCGGCAGGTAATGAGGTGTTAATAGGCAGTCAGGCAAATACATTGACAGCCGGGGGTAATATTGTTGCTGGATCTACATTCGGAGCTATTAACACAACAGGTGGGCCGGGAAACGATATAACCAATACGGCCGTCATAAGCTACACCGGTACAGATAACGGAGGCACTGCAAAATCAGGTAACTACACAATTACAGACAAGGCCACTAATACTGTACAAAATATGCTTGATCAGATAGAGACCGATTTCTTCGGTGCTGCCAATGGGAGTTTAACCATTTCAGGCGGCAAGATAGTATTCACTGATCCATCCACAGGTGTCAGTCAACTGGACATTAACTTTACCTTTGATAAAAATGCCGGTAGTCTAACCTTTGGCACCTTTGCATCACAGAATACGGGAATAGCAAACGGAGTTCAAGCCGGTCTAGACGTCGCAGGCACCATAAACGGTGAGGCGGCAACAGGCACGGGACAGCTCTTAAAAGGTGACGACCCGGGTGATGGATCATCGAGTGTGCAAGGACTGGCAATAAAGGTTACGTCCACAACTGAATCACTGATTGGCAGTATTGCAAATACTACAGATGGAACTACCGCGATCACCAGTGCTACACAATTTGATGGAATAAACGGCGCCGGAGTAGTGGCCAATGATACTATCACAATATCAGGAAAAAAGCATGATGGCACACCAGTAAACTATATTTACACAATAAATCCAGTCACTACCACAGTAGACAACCTGTTAACAAGCATCGAAACTAATTTCGGACTGGGCGCGTCAGGAGCTACAATAGATTCCAATGGAAAGATTTCGATAAGCGATACCTTTACCGGTGACAGCCAGCTGAGTATTACATTGACAGAGAATAACGAAGGTACAGGCAGTCTTAATTTCGGCGATATAACTCCCGGCGCCAAGGATACAATAAAACTTACAATGGGAGTTGCCGAGACAATGTATAGTAAACTCCTTACCTTTACAGATGCATTTGACGGACTGGTCACCATCAGAATAGATGGACTCGATGAAACAGTCGATAATCTACAAGAATCAATAGACGGTATGAATGAAAGGTTGGCGATGGAATCAACAAAGTTATCTAACAAGTTTGTCCAACTGGAACTTAATCTGTCAAAACTGCAGAATGTAAGCAGCTTCCTGGCACAGCAACTCGGCCAGCTGTCTAAGAGTTAATAATTCCATTCTTCAGGTTCTTCACAATTTCAACGCCGAAATAAACATAACAGTCTGTCGCGTAACCGGATTATTACAGAAAAAGAGACCTGGCAACCCAAAAAGGGAAAGAAATAACTACCTTGTGTAAAAACTAAGCACTATATCTCCCTACAATCAGACAACCGCAAGACTACACATCATAAGCGGTTACCATGCCACTGCTTAACACAATGCTAAAAAACATGTTTTTGGTACGATTATTGCTCTTTATAGAAAGCTGTTAAGAGCTAAATGATCATTAAAGTCGAGGAGAAATTGATATGTTGACCGATAAAGACATAGAAAAGCAGAATTTTTTAAGCTGGTACTGCATGTATGCTACTTCAGATGATATAAGAGTGGCAAGGGCCAGTAACAACACGGTAGTTGACAGACTGCTCAATGAATACTCATACGAAATAGAGAGAATTAATATGTCAAGAAATATCTGCATGAGGAAATTTTCTAGATTTGCAAATGGTGTAAAATAAATGAAACCACAAAAGCCTGATTCATACAGAAAGACGCAGATAGAGACTGCCAACCCGGCAACCTTGATCATAATGCTATTTGACAGGGCAATTGCTTTATTAGATAAGGCAAAAAAGGAGATCCAGGAAAAGGATTATGAGCAAAAAGGCTATTCCCTGACAAAGGCAAACGAGATCATTGCCGAACTGGCATCATCATTAGACATGGAAAAGGGCGGGGAAATAGCAACTTCGCTAAAACGATTATACGGCTTCGTAATTCAGCAAATACTTGATGCAGACATGAACCTGAATACAAATGCAATAGATAATGCAAAAAAAGTTGTATCAGAGCTGAGAGAATCATGGGCAAGTATAAAAGACAATCCAGACGCAGTACCACAAAACAGTGATAATACGACTTCCAATGTAGACTTATCCGGTTAAAAGGGGACAGGCATCTTTTTCATAGTAAAGATTTATGAGAAAAAGAAGCCTGTCCCCTTTTAACCCATTTAACATTTGAATGTTTGTTAAGTGTAAACAGGAATAGCATAAAATAGGGACACTTCCCATTTTTAATGTCATATTCCATTTGTCAATAATGCTTATTTTATCTTCCCATTAAAAATGGGAAGTGTCCCTATTTTAATATGAAATACCAGAACCCGACCAATACTGAGCAAATAATTTCATATTTAGATCGAAAGATGGAATACTACAAAAATATTCTGGAATTAACCAGAAAGCAGGTAGATATCATAAAATCAGACAACACAAATGAACTGAATTCAATAATTACGACAAAGGAAAAATATGTAAAAGACATCAAACGTTTGGACGAACTTAATATAAAAATACAGGAAGAGATGATATCAAACCAAAAAAATCTTATATTAGATAAACGATTCAACTCATTACTTGAACAGTTACAATCAATAATCACTGAATTAATGCATTATGAGCAGGATAGCATGAGCGTATTATCTTCTTCAATAGACGATACAAGGGCTAAAATCAATAATCTTAACAAGAGAAGAAGGGCACCACAATCAATGAGAGAATATGGAATACGTCCTGCCAGACTTTTGGACATCCTTCACTAAAATTTAATGGAGCTTTTGACTCCTGTACTTTTGTGTCATAACTTGAGATCCAAATGATAAAGAAATGCAAAGAAATAGATATTGTCGTCGGCATACCGTCTTACAACGAAGCAGATAATATTGCCTTTGTTGCCCGTCAATTGTCATTGGGGTTAAGCAAATATTTTCCCTCTCTTTCTTCCGCAATTATTAATGTTGATAACAATTCTACAGATGGAACAAAAGAAGCCTTCCTGGGAGCCGATACAGGCAAAATACTCAAAAAGTACATCAGTACGGAGAAGGGTATTGTCGGCAAGGGCAACAACTTCAGGAATCTCTTTATAGAAGTTGAGCGCCTCAACTCAAAAGCCATAGTTGTAGTGGATGCCGATCTGTTGAGCATTACACCGGAATGGGTAAAGACGCTTGCCACTCCTATCCTGGAAGGACATGACTACGTGACCCCCCTGTACTCCAGAAACGAATACGACGGCACTATAACCAACCACATAACTTATCCCTTGTTACGTTCAATCTTTAAAGCAGACATCAGACAGCCCATAGGAGGAGATTTTGCTTTCTCGCCAAAGATGGCAAGATATTGGACAGGGATGGCATGGGAAAAGAGCACGAGGCAATACGGCATAGACATATTCATGACTACTGCCGCCGTTTTAAATGGATTCAAGGTTTGCCAGGTTGCATTGGGTTCGAAGGTTCACAAGCCTAGTGCACCTAAGTTGGGGCCGATGTTTACGCAGGTTATAAGCACCCTCTTTGCAAACATTTCAAATTTTAAGAATGTCTGGCTGAATGGAAATGTTGAAAAAGATTGTCCGGTTCATGGTCAATTTAATTATGAGGACCCACAGCCACTTTCAGTTGACTACAAGAGCATCAAGAAGCAAAGTATTGAAGGGTTTTCCAGAAAAGACCTGCAACTCTCATCCATAATGCATCTGCCACATTACTATACCACCAAGAAAATGCATCTTTCAAGGAGTTGGAATATTGGTTCAGAATTGTGGGCAAAGATACTCTATGATTTCATCTTTGCATACGAAACATCAGAAGATAAAGAAGAGGTAGTGGAGTCCTTGAAGCCCCTCTATTTTGCAAGAACGGCATCTTTTTACAGGCAAACCATGGATATGACTCACCAGGAATCTGAAGAAAAGATATTGGAACAGGCAAAACAATTTCAAAAGTGCAGAGGATATCTCTTCAACAAATTTGGATCTTATATGTAGTAATCTTGCTGAACATAAAGTAAGGACAATATTTATTTCAGAAGATGATAAAGGGAAGTTTGAAGATTATTACCGTTCACTTCACGGTAGCGATAATACCGGAGTATCAATGGAAGGGTGTAAACCACCCTATAATAATCAGGAAAATATAGAAAAACACTATAAGTCACTTCTGGATTACCTTCCTATAAAAAAAACAAATCTACTGCCGGGTTCTAAAGTTAATTAAGCAATTTGTAGTCATGCTGGGAAAGCAAGGAAATTAGATAGAAGAACAGCTGGGAGAAGTGGCAATAGAAGGCTATTGGAAAGAAACAAACTGGAAGTGAATTGTGGTAACAAAATGTTAATGTGAGAACGCAAACCATGTAGATTTGCGTTTGAAGGCATTCTGAAAGATTCAGTAATAAACCCGTCTCTTCCTACAGAAAACAACTATACAAATCATATGCTTAACCGGCTCGTTTCATTTACAGCCCTGACTGATCCAAGGAAGTCTGTAAAACTGCCCAATATTTCGGAATCAAACATCCCTTCCATATCTTCTTCCATTATCCTACACGCATCACCAGAGGATTTGGCTCTTGCATATGGTCTGTCAGAAGTGAGGGCGTTATACACATCAACGATACGTGATATTCTGCCGTAGTAATTAATGTCATTCCCTTTCAGGCCGTAAGGATAACCACTGCCGTCAAAGTTTTCATGATGGTGTAGGGCAAGCAAGCAAGACTCTGGAGATAGTTTCCCGGTTTCCTGTAGTATATGGAACCCTACCTCAGAGTGCTTTCTGATTATATTAAGTTCTTCTTTATTCAATTTGTCTGGTTTGTTAAATATTGAGGGGTCAACACTTCCCATACCAATGTCCTGCAGAAGCAGGCCCTGGCCAAACTCACTCAGCTCCTCTATATTCATACCCATATGATATGCAAAGATCAGGCTGGTCATTGTGATATTTATGGAATGCCCATACAGATATTGATCGTTGCTCTTTGCATTCATTAAATCCGCATAATTATTTCGGGCACTGCTAATGAGTCCCAATATATTATCTATCCATTGCTTAGATCTTTCAACATTGCATACTTCTTCAGGTGTAGCATATAAGTCACTGATTATATTTATGGCAACATCCTTGGCTACATCATACTTTTCCTTTGGGTTGGAATCTTCGTCTTCTATAACTCTATCCAGGTTTGTTTCCATGAATCGCAAATACTGCTTTCTGCCATTCTTTGGAACAAAGAGCCTGTCAATATTCTTCCTTATAAATTCTTCCCTTTTTTCATTAATAAATAACCTGTCACCACCCTTCCAATACAATACATATTTCTTCTCACCATCATTGTTATTTTCCAGATACAATTCGCTCTTGTTAAAAGGGCCTAATTTAAGACTTTTAAACGTAACAGGAAGAAACTTATTGGAAGGGTGGTGACAGGTTCTTTCAAGCTGTCTGGCGACGCTAAGCTTCTTTGTTTTCTCAATCAGGGTGGCATTCCTAATAGCTATTGCGGAATACTTTGCGATAACCTTAATGATCTTCAGATCACTTTCATTAAATAATTCTCCATTGTTCTTATCATTAACGTTTATGACGCCTATAATTTTATCACTGACAGTTAAGGGTATAGACATGAAAGACCTGGTTGAATATCTATTGCTGTTTCTCTTCAGAAACCTTGTACCACTTTCTACATCCTTAACAAGCAGAGGCAATCCCTTTAAAGCTACCCATCCGGATATTCCCACTCCCACCTTAACTCTGGTTTGCATCATTATATCTACAGGAATATGATTTGAATGTTTTATATGAAGGCTGTCCCCGTCAATGAGCATTAGAGACGCATACTTCGACCTCAACATATTAGTTGTTAAATCAATTATTATCTTAAAAAGCTTTTCATGGTTAAATACAGACGTTAATGCTATGCCGATTGATTCCAGGCTCGCCTTGTTATTGAAAAAATTGTTGGTGATCTCGACTTCACCAGGCTTCCAATGATTACTATCCTGTGTTTTAGCTTCATCCTGATTTGTTATTAACATTTGGAACGCCCCTTTCTACAATACTATCTTAATATTATCAGTGTTTCTCTTTACATATTCCTGTAGCGATTTTAGAGCTATTAATCTTGCTATCTGCCTGTTTTTACAAATTTTATAAGCCTCATCAGTAAATACTGTAACCAGGTCTGCTAATGCTATGTTATTACCATTAAACTCTGCCGTAGCACTTATTCTATTATGCTTGCCTTGGCGAGTCCCGCCATGGCGGATCTTGAAGTTGCCCACAGGGCCATCCTCAGACGACTGCCTTGGATATGACCTGGCCATATTTTTACTCTTCAATCTTCTCATCATTTCAGCCCAATGAAAATCGTTCGTCAGTCAAAGATACAGACCGGCACGAATATATTAAGATTCATGACTAATAATGCGCAACCCTTATGCCAAACTCCGGAATAAATTATTTTATTCTTCTGGCACCTCATAAGGCATTGAAAATACATTGTTTACGTTTAGGGTAGGAATGCGGCTGCACATAGAGAGAGTGTCTTTCGGGAAAGTGCTGTTGTTAAATAGTACCTTTTCTTTCCTTCCTGTTGTTATTTTTTTCCTTTTATAACAAGTCCTTATTTACCGTACCTTAATGCCGGTTCAGGCCTGCCCCACGTCTTGACAACTTGTTCAAATATCCAAAGGAATATAAAACACAAGCTACCCTCTATACCCTCCCAGAAACCTTATGAAACTCTTAAGCATTTCCTTGTCAACAGAGTTGTACATTTCACTTGTTATCAATTTTAAAGAATCGTATGGTTTTTTAGGAGGCGAATATGACCTTCTTGTAGTTAATGCGTCATATATATCGATTATGTGCACTAACCTGGAGACATAATGTATCTCTTCCTTTTTAAGCCCATGTGGATAACCACTGCCATCACAGTTTTCATGATGTTGCAATATTACCAGGTATTCATCATTAAAACCACTTCCGGACTCCCTCAATATCTCTGCACCCGCTTCAGGGTGCATCTTTATCTTTTTAAATTCATCATCAGTTAACGGCCCGTTTTTATTAAGAATGCGCGAACTGATTTTGGTCTTTCCAAGATCATGAAGCAGCATACCTGTACAGAAAGATTTCATATCTTTCTCATTTAAACCCATGCTTTTTGCAAACAAGGACCCTATAGTTGCAACATTTACCGAATGCGTATACGTGTAGTAATCATGTGATGTTATCTTGAGCAGGTTATCTGCAGCTTTACCTTCCCTGAGAATATAATCAATTAAGTTATAGGCAAACGTCTGAGACCTTACAATATTCTTGTGTACCGGCTCCGTGAATACGTCATTTAGCATGGTTGTGGCTGTGCCATAAACAATCTTGGCCTTTTCAGCCGGTTTGACTTTCTCATCAGACAGAATTGCTGGTAAATTTGATTCCAGGTATTCAGAATACTTCTGCTGATCTTCATTACCGACAAAAAGCCTGTTGATATTCTTTCTTACCAGTAATTCTCTTTTGTCATTCTCAAATGCAGTATCACCTTTACAATACAACACATAACTACTCGTACCGTTATTAGAAACAAGCAGGTATATATCACAACCAATTACTGTATCTGTTTTTAAACTACCCAATGTAACAGGGAAGAAATCCCGCTTCATTTTGTTCTGATTATTCATAATCACATTAATACCTTAATAAAATCTTCCTGACAATTTCTGATCAGGCCTTTAAGCATACTATTCCATCATCATCTTTAACTAACTGAGAACTCTTAGGCCCCAGAAAACATACAAATTCCTTAAACAACTCCATATCAAAACAATTATTCATGCTTTCTCCCATCTCTGTTAAGGCAGGAAATGGATTCAATGCACCCGCATAACATCTCTTTGTTGTTATGGCATCGTATACGTCAATTATTCGAGAAAGCCTTCCATACAGGTCAATTTCATTTCCACCAATACCATTGGGATACCCGGTGCCGTCATAATTTTCATGATGCTGTATAACCACTTTTAAAGACCTCTCTTCTAAATTCTCTTTCTCCTTCAAGATCTTGTAACCAGCTTCGGGGTGTCTCTTTAAAACCCCAAACTCTTCATTTGTTAACTTGCCCGGCTTGTTAAGTAGTTCTAAAGGGACTTCAACCTTACCTACATCATGCAATAACATGCCCGTCCCAAAAGTGTTCAAGTTGTCCGTACTTAAACCAAGATGTTTACCGAAGAGCAATCCAAATACAGACAGGTTTAATGAGTGCGTATACGTATAATAATCGTGCGAAGTCATACTCAGCAATCCGGAAAAAGCATTTTCATCATTAAGGATAAAGCCAATGGTGTATTTGACCCAGTTTTTAGCCCTGTCTAAATCAACTTCTTCCGTGCAAATATCTTTCAGAATTTCTTTGGTTAAATTTTTTGCAACATGGTAAACTGCATGTGACTTCTCTCTGGAACTCAAGTTATTATTTGCAAGGATATCCGGCAGGTGTGCCTCCTGATATTTGAAGAAATTCTTATAATCCTTTGAAGGAATATAGAGTTTTTCTATATTTCCTTCTATCAGCACTCCTTTCCTATCACCTCCAAATTGTTCATCTCCACAACAAAACAGAACATATTTGGGGTCTCCATTAACGTAACTCCTCAGATACAGATCACATCCTACCTCTGTATCTTCCACTAACATATCTTTGGTTATTGCCAGATAATGCACTTTTATACCTCTGCATCCAGGATTGAGCCGCAGGTACCATCCAGATCATCCTCTCCCCTTGACTCTAAAGAATCATTGTCTTCCAGTTTACGTTGTCTGGAGTTTTTATGTTGTTCACTCTCGTGGTTACTACCCTTGCCTCTCACATCCTCATCTTTAGAAGTCATGTGATCTGAGAAGTCCTGATTGCCCCCCTTATCACCTTTTTTATCTCCAGCCTTTCCTTTATGTTTAACATGATGTATTGGCGGAATATAACGAATAGATTGAATACTATCACTCATGATAAATTACTCCCAACCTGGCCACATCTGAACTCTCCAGTCATAGTTTCTACAAAACGGAGTTCAAACAGGAATTAACAAATTACAAATCTCAAATAACAAATAAATTTCAAACTACAATGCCTACCTGCCTGTCACCGGACAGGAATAACCAAAACCAGACTCCGGCGATCTCAGTCAAGCCGTTTGTTTGGGACTTTGTGTTTGTTTGTCGGCCTTTGCCCTGATCGACATCAATGCTCTATGGTGTAGCTGCGAAACCCTCGATTCTGATAAATTCATTACCTCAGCTATTTCCCTTAGAAGCATGTCTTCATAATAGTACAGAGTAATAACCAGCTTTTCCTTAGGGTGAAGTTCCATAATAGCACGTTCCAGTACCTCTTTTTCCTCCATCGATTCCAAGTCGCTTAATGGTTCACTGGCTTTATTATCTTTGATAATTTCATTTGCACTTACTCTCGAATCACCATCGTTATCAATGTTTATATCTTCAATGTATGACATGGAGCACATATTAATATCTGCCAACATCTTGTCCAGTTCACTACAACTAATACCCAACTCTTCAGCAACCTCTTCGGGCTGAGGATATCTGCCAAGTTTCTGTTCCAGCGTATTATGTGTTTCTTTGATCAAATTATCCTTTTCTCTTACTGAACGAGGTACCCAATCCTGTAAACGGAGATAATCTAAAACGGAACCCCTGATCCGGTGAAAGGCATATGTTTTGAATTGCACACCTTTATCCTCTTTGAATCTCTCCGCCGCCTCTATCAATCCCAGGATCCCTGACTCTATCAAATCTTCCTGATCCAGGTGTGCGGGAAGATAAATCATAAACTTACCCACTACATATTTAACAAGCGGCAGGTAGTCCATTACATATTTATCCCGCTTTTCTTTGTTTACAACACCAGATTTATTGTCCTGCACTTTCGTTTCCATTATTAACATCCTTATTGCTCTCTACACCAATATTGTCCGGAATAAGTCCCACCAGCGTTCTCAGCAAAACATAAGAGGCCAAACCAGATAAACTGCCGGCTATTACCGCCTTTTGAATGATCGTTTCAATAGCCAGTCCTGACGCATAGCCGAGAACACATGAAAGAAAGAAAACAAATACAGCAATATATATGCTGGATCTGAAACCGATCATTAACAGTTGGTGCTTTATCATATCTTCACAACCATTTCTGCAACCATTTCTGCCGTTGCCGGCCTGATATCATCCGGGATATTCTGCCCACCGGTAATATAGGAAAGAGGTATCTGCGTCTCTTCTGTAACACTAAACAGTGTGCCATACAAGTCCGTCTCGTCAACCTTGGTGAAAATCAATCGATGAACAGAAAAAACGTTAAACTTTTCAACAATCTTAATAATATCAACGTATCTGGATGCCGCACTGACAACAAGATGAGTCTCCAGATCAGGTATTTCATCAAAGTATTCCTTCAAATCTGACAATGCCTCTTTGTCAAGATGGTTTACTCCCGGCGTATCTATAAGAATATGTGAGTCATCTCCATATTCATCTATAATTTCTCTGAGTTCCTGTGGTGTTGAAGCAGACAATACAGTAGCATGTATTGAGCCTGACATTTTATTTAGTTTTCCGGCAAAATCCCCCCTGATGCTTACCAGCAATATCTCTTTGTCAGAACTTTCTTGTATATCTGAGGCTAATTTCAAAATAGTCGTAGTCTTCCCTGTCCCTGCGGTACCTATAAATGCCATTGTTTTACATTGCTCCTGGCTATTTGAGTCCGGAACATGAATTTTGATTTTGTTCATAATTCCTTCCTTGAGCATCAGGCGCTGTACATCTGCTTCTCTAGAATCATCCCTATTCTGTCTGCTTAAAACCTCATCTATTAGAATCCTTGAATGTTCCTTTTCAACCTGTTGAATACAAAGTTGTTTATATAGCTCCTTACTTTTTTCAGGCCAATCAACATTGAAACCACAATTTTGCTGGTATTCTTCAACAGCCTCACTCTGCTTGTCAACCTGGGCTGTAAGCTTGTGGATGGCTTCGTCCTGCTCTGACATGCTCTTTTGGTATTCGTCTAAAATCTCCTTCTGCTTATCAACCTCTGTTGTAAGCCAGTGGATAGTTTCGTCTTTCAGTGACAGGCTCTTCTGGTATTCATCAGCAGCCTCTTTCTGCTTGTCAATCTGGACCGGGCCTTCATCTGCGCTACCATCTACAGCCTGTATCAGGTCATCTGAGAGTAATTGAAATACTAAATCCGCCTGTGCACCTCTATCCATCTGGCTGCCAGGCATACCATTCCCGCCATTTCCGGGCGGGTATGATTTCAGTGAATCCTGAACTGGTGGAGACGAGTCTGACTGGTTCCTGCCTGGTAATTGTGGATTTATATTGTCTTTATAACTTTGTATATTCAGACAGGTGTTAAATACCGGCTTTCCATTACTACCAGCATCTTCTGATACCTGGCTGACCTTACCATCTTGTACCTGGCCTGAACGGCCATTACCATTCGAATGGATTGGCCAGTCTGGTTTTCTAACAGTTGTAGGTAAATCGGCCATTTCTACCAGGTCCTCTGGTCTCAAATGATCTGTCAATGTCTCGTCGCCGTTGCGGTTACCATTTCCATTACCGTTACCAGGCGAAGACGTATGACCGTTTCTGACCTTAAATAGTTCCGGCGAATGGTGGACTGGCTGTTGAACAGATGATTGATTCCGGCGTGACGATTCTGGATCCAAACCGTTATTATCACTTTGCTTGTCCTGATCGTGACTCTGGTACATATCATTATCAGAGTTCAGATCCTCCTCCCTGCTAGAGTTACTTTCCGCCGCAACAACCTCAACCAGTTTCTGTCCCGCCTTACTCTTTATATCCCCCTGCTCTATATTTCTCGTTTCCAGAATTATGGAAGAGTCTCCCATTTCTCTTTTTACTTCTGCTAATGCAGCTTGTACTGAAGATGCAATAAATGATTTAATTCTCATTTGTCAGACTCACAATCCCCAGAGATTCAATTTGAATCCCCGGTGCAATTTCTTTATAAGATAATACAGGTAAATAAGGTAATGCCGTTTCTGTAAGTTTCCTGATATGATTTCTTAATACTGAAGATGTCAGAAGAACCGTATTGTTACTGGATGCGTAGGCTTTTCTGACAGTTTCAGTAACTGCCTCAACTACTTTCTGCGCATAATTAGGCTCTAATGCAAGCACAGATTTAGGTCCCATTTCATGAATAGAGTTCATGATTTCCTGCTCCAGTCCCGGTTCAAATGATATTGTACTGATCTTGTTAGATTCACTCTGATATTGACCGCATAATGTTCTGCATAATCTCTGCCTTACATGTTCAGTCAGTACCTCAGGGTCCTTAGTTGCAGGAGCATAGTCAATAAGAGTCTCCAGTATTGTCACAAAATCTTTTATTGAAATTCTCTCTTTCAATAGATTCCTTACCACCTCCTGAACTACTCCCAGCGTAAGAACATTTGGAGTAAACTCGTTTACCAGAGTCGGTGAATCCTTTTTAGTTGTATCAACTATTTTTTGAATATCTTCTCTGGTTATCATTTCATGAGCATAGGTTTTAATGGTTTCTGTCAAATGAGTAACCAGCACTGAAGTTGGATCAATTACTGTATAACCCGAAGCCTCTGCAGTTTCTTTCTTATCTTCAGTCACCCACTTGCCAGGTAATCCATAAGCCGGATCTGTAGTTGCAATTCCGTCAATAGGCTCTACCCCCTCTTCGCCCAGGGCCAGAAAACTATCAGGCATCAACTCACCTTTATCAACTGTCTGTCCTTTTATCTTTATACTATATGCGTTTGGAGGTAGCTGTAGATTATCTCTTAAGCGTATTGGAGGAATTATTATGCCTATATCTCTGGCAAGCTGTTTTCTGAGGGAGTTAATCCTGCTTAATACCCCACCTACCTTCTTTGGATCAACCATTGGAACTAACTTATAGCCGACTTCAATCCCCATTCTATCAACCTGCAACAGCCTCTCAAATTCCTCCTCAGGTTCACCATCCTGTTTTACCTGTTTTGCTTTTGCCATCTCTTCTTCAGTACCCTCTATGGAATCAGCACTGGTTGAGCTTTTAGTGGTCACAATGAAAAGAATGCCAAAGATTGCAGACATTAAGAAAAAAGGGATTTTAGGTAAGCCCGGTATAAGGCCGAAGATCAGCAAGATTCCTGCAGCAAATCCCAATGCTTTTGGAACAGTAAATAGCTGCGCTGACAAGTCCTGTCCCAGACTGCTCTTAGATGATGCCTTTGTGATAAGCAGTGCGGCAGAGGTGGCATTAATTAAAGAAGGGATTTGGGTTACTAACCCATCACCAACAGTTAAAATTGTATAAGTGGACATTGCATCAGTAATTTTCATTCCCTGCATCATTCCACCTATCACTATACCACCGGCAATGTTTATTAATGTAATTACAATACCGGCAATAGCATCACCACTTACAAATTTACTTGCACCATCCATTGAACCATAGAATTCGGCTTCGTGTGCTATGTCAGTACGCCTGACCCTTGCCTCATCTTCGGTAATTGCACCTGAGTTCAGGTCCGCATCAATACTCATCTGTTTACCTGGCATTGCATCCAAAGTAAACCTGGCTGCCACTTCTGAAACTCTTGTAGCACCCTTTGTGATTACTATAAACTGAATAACCGTCAGGATTATGAATATAACCAATCCAATTACTACATTGCCGCCTACCACGAAATTACCAAAAGCTTCTATTACCTGCCCGGCATCTGCATGCATAAGGATAAGACGCGTTGAAGCAACATTCAGTGCAAGCCGAAAGAGTGTAAGGAATAGTAAGAGTGACGGGTATGCAGAAATCTCCAGGGCACGTCTTACATGCAACGTAACCAGAAGCACCAGAAATGACAGCGAAATGTTAACCGTAATAAAGACGTCAAGCAAGTATGTAGGCAGGGGTACTACAAGGACAACTAATATAACCAGCACTCCCGCCGCCAGAATAAATTCACTATGCTTAAATAGCGGCTTTATCTGATTCCCGGACCCATTCATTTCATTTCCTGCCATTGTATTTCTCCTGATATTGATTACTGACTTGCAACAACATTACGCAATTGATAAACATAAGATAGTACCTTTGCAACTGCCTGATAAAGCTTAGGAGGCACTTCACTGCCAATCTCAATTGTACTATATAAAACCCGAGCGAGAACTCTGTCCTCTACTATCGGAATATTATTTTTTGTTGCTATCTCCCTTATCTTTAATGCGATCAGATCTACTCCTTTCGCAACCACCTTCGGTGATTCCATTGTGGCAGCATCATACTTAAGTGCTACAGAGTAGTGTGTAGGGTTTGTCACTACAACGTCTGCCTCTGGCACATCCTGCATCATTCTCTTATTTGACATCTCACGCTGGACGGCCTTGATCCTGGATTTCATTAATGGATCTCCTTCTGATTGTTTTGTCTCCTGCTTAACCTCATTCTTTGTCATCTTCTGATCTTTCGCGAACTGCCATCTCTGATACAGTAAATCAATTAAAGCGAGAATCAACATGATGATTGTAATCTTCAAGGTAATGGCAAAAATCATACCGGTAGCGGAAGTGAGGATTGCTTCCGTCCTCATACTTATTAATTCCAATAACGGTTCCAGGTCTTTTCTTATAGAAACATACGCCACGCCACTCATTATGCTCAATTTCACAATAGACATTGCCGTCTTTACCAGCGATTTCATATTCACAAGGTTCTTCATACCCGATAGAGGATTTAACCTCTTAAAATCCGGTATAAGAGCTTTACGGCTTAGGCCGAAGCCTACCTGAGTGGTAGTGGCTAACAAGCCAACTATCATAAAACCTCCCATTAAGGGAAGTACCACTTTCAGATTTTTAAAAGATATATCCATCACTAAAGCTATAAATGTGTTTGCATTGAAATCTTCATAGAAAAGATTCCTACAAAGCAAACACATTGTATCCTTCATTTGTGCCATTATTGCACCGCCTAAAAATAAAGTCAGCAAAACTCCGGATAACAGTATCAAGGCGGTATTAAAGTCTTCACTCTTTGCTACCTGTCCCTTGTCACGGGCTTCTTTTTTCCTTTTGGGCGTTGCTTCTTCCGTTTTTTCTTCGGTTTCTTTCATTGATTACATTCCTCCTACCAGACTAAAAATATCTTTACGAAGTAAATTTAATAAGTATTCCATTGAACGTGTGATAAAAGGAAATAGCATGGCTAAAATTAAAAACCCGATAAGAATCTTCATAGGAAATATAATTAAGAATATGTTCAACTGCGGCATAGACTTCGCCATAAATCCTGAGACTACTACAACCAGGCCCATGATAATCATGATAGGAGCCGCTACCTTGATTGCAGACACAAACAATCCAGTAAACATCTGTACCAGTTTACTTATCGTAAAACCATGCTCAATGAATCCTGTTATAGGTACCGTTTTATAACTAAGAACCAGCGCATTTATCAGCCAGTGATGACCGTTTATTGACAAAAACAGAAGAAACGCCATTAATTGAAATATTTGTGAGACCGTACTCACACGATCTCCGAATACCGGATCCACTATCTCTGCCATGGACAATCCCATATCAGTAGTAATTAACTCTCCAGCCATAACAAATGCCCCAAATGCCAATGTTGAGACATAACCAATCAGAAATCCGATTGCAATCTCCTTAAATATTAAGAGAATAAAAGATGTCATATTATCAGGTAAAGTCATCTGCGCACTGCTAATCGTTGGAAAAATTGCAAGCGCAAGGACAATTGACAATCCAATCTTGGCAATTAATGGTATACTCGTCTGGTTATAGATCGGAGAAAAGAAAAGGACGCTGGCTGTCCTGAACAGCACAATAGTAAATAACGGAAGTAGATTAAGAGTATTTGTTAACATTTTTCTAAAAAGTGTAACCGTGGAGATTTCCTAACAATAAAATGGTAAAATCCGACATTTTTTGTAACAGCCATGGCAGGGCAAGCGCGAATATGCCAAACACTGCCAGCAACTTTGGCAAAAAGGTAAGAGTCTGTTCCTGGATGCTTGTGACGGCCTGAAATATTCCTATTATAAGACCTATCACTAACGCTACCCCAATAAGCGGTGCTATTAAGGTAAATGTCAGTGCTACTGTTTCTCTACCAAGAGTTGTTACTATGTCATATCCCATATTCACTCATAACGCAGCATAGCTGCAGTCAAATTTATAAATTAATTGAGGAATTTAAGGATTATTAAGGAATTCTTCAATCCCTCAATTCTTCAATCCCTCAATCTTCAATTGCGTAGCAAAGCGTAGCTAATTTATCTAATACTTGAGACTAACGATTGAATGACCAGATGCCATCCATCCACCAACACAAATAAAACAACCTTAAACGGAACGGATATCATCATTGGGGGAAGCATAAACATACCCATTGAAGTCAACACACTTGCAACAACCATATCTATTACTACAAAAGGCAGATAAACAACAAAACCCATTTGAAAGGCAGTCTTTAACTCGCTCAGGACAAATGCCGGTAATAGAATGTTTGCGGGAATATCGTCCAGTGAATCCGGCCTCTCAACCTTTGCAATATTATAAAACAGCGCTATGTCCTTCTCTCTTGTCTGCTTGATCATAAATGTTTTTAGTGTACCCATGCCTCGTTCAAATGCCTCTCCCTGAGCAATTTCCTCATCCATATATGGCTGAATAGCCCCTTCGTTGATTTGGTTAAACACAGGGGCCATCACAAAAAAAGTTATTAAGAGAGCAAGCCCTATCAGGATCTGATTCGGCGGCATTTGCTGAAAAGAGAGGGCCTTTCTTGCAAATGAAAGTACAATAATAACTCTCGTAAACGAAGTCATGACCATCAACAAACCCGGCAAGAGTGTAAATGATGTCATGATCAGGAGAATTTTTATAGTACCTGCAACCTGCTTGGGTTCACTGAGATTTCCCATATTTATGTTCATGTTTAAGGCGTCCTTAGCTGCCGCAGCTGCTTTAGCAGCGTCAACTGCCTCTGCTGTTTGTGTAAAGAGTAAAGCCGCTCCAAAGGAGAACATGAATACTGTTATACCCATTAAATATTTCATCTTTGTTTCCGTTCTGAGATTGACTTCTTAACTAAATCCATAAATTCTCTTTTCCTGACCGGCTCACTACCACCGGAAATATCCTCGTTTACAATCTCAGTTATCAATTCAATCCTGTCATTTGTCAAACCAAGCAATAAATGCTTTCCTGGTACTTTAACCAGAGAAACTGATTTTTTCATGCCCATTGGTGCGTGATCAACTACCTGTATTAATCTTCTATTCCCCCCGATATTCGTCCTTACACCATACTTCTTCTTCAATACATATGCGGTTGCGATTATAAGTGCAATTACTACGAGCAGCGTACTGATGATTCTTGTATATTCTTTATAGCCACCGAAAATCGAGTCCTTAACTGAATCACCATTCTGTATCCCGGTTTGCTTAGCAGCTGCATAAACATCTCTATGCTGTACCTCAGATATCATCACAAAGCACACTATGACAAGAGCAAATATTAAAATAGACCTGAGACACGTGGTTTTTG
The DNA here is from genome assembly GCA_018263435.1 of Candidatus Scalindua arabica. Lineage (GTDB taxonomy): Bacteria > Planctomycetota > Brocadiia > Brocadiales > Scalinduaceae > Scalindua > Scalindua arabica. Next base: position 23,581 of record JAANXD010000019.1, read on the forward strand.
ATATAGTTTTCGGCATATTACAAATCAATTTCTTAAGGACTTTGATAACAAAAGTTTATTTTATAAAACTGAAACTATGTAATCGCAAATGATATACCATTGTATTTCTTTATATATGAGACACAGCACAGTATCATATCATGTTGATACGTCACAGCTTATACTCTGTCGGAACGAATGGCGTAAACCGTCCGGTTTGAAATGTTATTTGTGGGGAATTGTAGCCGTTTTCTGCGTAGTCTTTTTAAACTAACCGTAGTTTTCTTCGACAGATAAATTTTCAGATTGCGGAATTCGGATTGCAGAGTGCGGATTTTTGTAATGTATTGATGTTGTTCAGGTTCAGGAAACTATGCTGGGCAAGAAAGCTTGTTGTGGAGGTTTGAATGGAGTGGCAATGCAGGACACAAGTAGTCAATTTCGTAATATTGATTGTGGAATGAATCCAAATATAGAAATTATATCGGTTCTTTCATTCCGCAATCCGAAATCCGAAATCCGCATTCCGAAATTGATTCACTAAGCCATCTTTTTAATTCTTTCCTGAGCGCTTGCAATCTTCGTTATCTTCACACCAAAGTTCTCGTCAACCACAACTACCTCTCCGTAAGCAATGAGTTTACCTCGGACTGTTATCTTAACAGGTTCTCCGGCCAGGCTGTCCAACTCTATAATTGCACCCGGCGTCAACGATAAAACATCGTGCATTACCATCTCTGTCTTTCCAAGTTCTACAAGCACTGGAATGCTGACATCCATCAGCATATCCATATTGCGCGCATTACCGTCTCCGGCGCTGGTTTTTACCGGTTCCAGAGGAGAGAACTCAACAGATTTTATACTCTCTTCTTTATCAATTATACTCTCTTCTTTTCAATTATACTCTCTTCTTTATCTGTAGCTTGAGTAGATGTATTCTGATCATTAGCTGCCTTATCTTCCATAATACCCTCCTTTGTAAATTATGTTCTGGTAATTCCTCTGTTCGTTATTAGTTATTCTACGCAAACTCATCTTCTATTAATGATGTAATCTGAATAGCTTTCTTTCTGCTGAACAACCCCAGCTTCCCGGAGAACTTGTTTTTTCCCTCTACGGACACTTTTAGATGGTTTGTAATCTTACTGTCCAGTTTTAACACGTCCCCCTCTTTAAGACTCAGCACATCACTCACTGAAATATTGGTTTCATCTAAAACACCGGCTACAACAACTTTAGCGCCGCTTACTAACTTCTCAATAGCATCGGCGCTCTCCTTCTCTTCTTCAGTTGTACGTCCCGTCTTATCAATATTAAAGAAGTTATCTAATGTTTTATCAATACTGGAAACCGGAATACATATCTTCAGCTCGCCAAAGCTATACTCCAGATTAAAAGTAAAGGAGAGCAACAGCACAACATCGGTATCAGAAGCAATGTTAAGATACCTGGATTCCATTGTCGTGTCAGATACTCCCCATTCCATCTCAACATGTGGTTTCCATGAATCACCTAATCTGTTTACTATGATAGACACAAGATCGCCAAGAATTATAACCTCTGTATTTGTCATCTTTCTTATTTCATGCTGCGATTTACCCGCGCCTCCCAATGCCTTCTCTATAATAGACAGACACAGCCCCATATCCATTGCAACACATCCAAAACCCTTTAACGGCGTCAACCTTACTGTATTAAGGAACATTATTTCAGGGCATGTACTTTTAAATATTTCAAAACTTAATTCGTCTATGGAATTCAAGCTGACCTTTACGGTGGATCTCATGAAATTAGAGATTTCCCTGCTAATCTGATAGGCAGTAGTCTCAAACAACTTATACAACATACGTTTCTTCTCTCTTGAGATTGTGTTTGGTCTCTTAAAGTCATAATATTTTATCCTGCCATCGTCATCTTCAATAATGTCAACATGCTCTGTCGCATCTTGCCCTTCATGAAATGATTCCAGTAATTGTTCAACTTCCTCACTGCTTAGAATTGCGTTTTCAGTGTTTTCCATGATTACTGTACTATAAAATCTGAAAAATAAACTTGTCTGATTGCATTCTTAGAACCTAAAAGCTCGTTCAGGATATCCTTTATTTCTGATCTCAGTTTAACCTGACTATCCTGAGATCCTATTGCTTTTGCATCCTTCGTTGAAAGATAAGAAACAAGCTTATCTCTGAAAATTATTTTATTTTCCTTAATCGCTTTCTCAGTCTCACTGTTGCTCACCTCCAGGCTGATAATAACCCTTAAATATCTCCTGCTATCAACACTCCCAAGATTTACGACAATACTGTCCATTGGTACTATAATATTACCCAGTAGACCATTGCTCTTTACAACATCACCAGTATCACTCTTTTCCTCTTTTCCTTTTCCTTTCTCTTTCTTTTTACTCTTGCTTTCCGCCTTTTTGGCTTCTTCCTTCTTCTCTATTTCTGCCTCTACTTTTTTACCGGCATCATCAACAGCCATTGCATCGACAGCAGAGGCATCAGCTACGTTTATCACCTCGTAGGTGTCCTTAGAGGAATAAACCCTTGTAACAAACATAAAAGCACACCATACTGAGATTAAGGCAACCGCAGCCATAACCATCGTATTCTTCAGGTCAAGACCAGCTTTTGCAGTTTTTCCCTTTTCGACTTTGGCATCTTCAGGTTCTTCAGGGGCTTCAGGGGCTTTCTCTTCGACTGCAGCAACTGCATCTTCAGCGCCCTTATCTTCCTTTTCTTCTTTTTTGTTTTTCTTCTTCTTAAAAAAAATAGCAAACCTCCTTAATTATAAAAGATAGTTATGTTTATCCTGTTGTTTGCCCTGGTATTAAAGGATGACGCCTCTCCCAGTAACGGCTGATATTCCCCATACCCAACCGCTGTCAACCTTTTATAATCAATGTCACCGACATTATTAAAATACTCTGTTACAGCAGAAGCATACTCTGCCGATAGTTGCCAGCTTGTTGGATATCTATCGGATGAAACGAAATCTTCACTTGTATAACCTCCAACCATAACTTGACAGTCTCTATTTTTTATCACTTTTATTAAGTTATTGAGATATTGCTTACTTTCCGGTGATATATCAAGCTCTTCATTAATAAAACTTATTTCTGTTGGAAAGTCTACCCGGTGCCCGGTTTGTACATACTCAATATCTGAACCCTTATCAATCGTGTTGACAAATGCATTCCTGTCAGCCGGATTATTCATTTTGCTTTTACCTCCATAGCTTTCCAGCTTGAGACTCAGGTTAAAAATAGAATCCGTGCTGCCAAGCAGAACCTTACTTACGCCAAAATTATTTAATGCTTCCTTAAAAGATTTAAGTACCTCTTCCGTCTCTTTTTCTTTAGGTTTTCCTGCATAACTCGATAACATGATAAAAAACGCCAGCAGGATGGTCATAAGTGATGCAAAGGCAACCATATCTACGAAAGCTGCATCCTCGACCGGCTTCTTACGCTTCTTCCTGGCGGCTGCCATCTGAATTAAGTCCCCTCTGCATATCTATCAAATTATTTTATATTCGTTATACATCTTTTGGTATTTCCTCTATGATGATCTCAACTCTTCTATTCTTTGCCCGGTTACGTTCATTACTGTTCGGACGCAATGGTCTATGCCTGCCAAATCCTGCCACTCCAAAACGGGCAGTAGCAAGCATCTCCTCCTCAATAACATAGTCGCAAACTCTGGAAGCTCTGGCAATAGACAATCTGTTACCGGCATCATTATCGTCAGTATATCTATCATCAGTATGACCATCAATTCTTACATTATTTGGAATTACACTTAATAATTCGGCTATCTTGTCCAACATGTATATATTTTCTACCTTCAGGGTTGTTTCGCCGGAATCAAAAAGAATGTCAGCACTTATCCTGATCGTAAACCCTTCTCTGGTTTTCTTTAAGTCGATCACGTTAAAGAGCTTATTCTCTGTCATAAATACGACCAAATCCTCTCTTACTAAATCCAGATCACTTACGGGGGCAGGAAAATCATCTGCTTCAAATGCTACCCTGGATTGAGATTTAATCTTTTCATTAAATATTCCGGAAGCCGTAAGGTCGGCAGATACAAGATTATCACCTTCTCCTTTATAGTCTTCCCTTGTTTTAGTAATTTCCGTTGAGTCTGAACTCATTGCAATTATTAATACAAAGAATGTCATCAGCAGAGTAATCATATCGCCGTAAGCCAACGCCCACTCATTAGGATCTTTTTTCGGTTCTTCTTCCATTATGCCGCACTCGCACTTCTTATTTGATCTTTTAAAGCATCAACCTTATTTTCCTGCCTTTGAGCCGGAGAAAGGAAACCCTTCAGCTTCTCTTCTACTATACTTGGATTGTCACCGGATTGTATTGCCACTATTCCCTCTACAATTAACTCTTTCAGTAGAGTTTCCTCCTTTGATCTTATGTCGAGTTTACCGCTCATTGGCAAAAAGATTAAATTTGCCAGTAAAACTCCATAAAATGTTGTTATAAGCGCCGTTGCCATACCCACACCGATCTTTGAAGGATCATCAAGTTCACGAAGCATCAATACCAATCCTATTAATGTACCCATCATGCCAAAGGCAGGAGCAACAGTTCCCATTGATTCAAGCACACCCTTACCTATAGAGTGCCTGCCTCGCACATTATCAATCTCTTTTTCAAGTATATCACGAAGGCCGTCTGCATCAGTTCCATCAACAAGCAGCTGTATAGATTTTGCAAGAAAGGCATCTTTAATGTCAACTACCTTACTCTCCAACGCCAGCAATCCCTCTCTCCTGGCAAGCTTGGCGTATTCTATCAACCTCTGCATCTCTTCTTGAGGTGAAGATAATTTAACGAATATGGTTTTCATTATTAAGCCCACTAGCCCTATAACTCTTTGCAAAGGATATCTGACGAGTGTAGCGCAGATTGTTCCACCAACGACTATCATCATAGATGGGATGTTAATAAACGCTACTATTCCAGACGCGCCCCCTCCCATAATAACTGACACTATCAGTAGTACAAAACCAATTAACAAACCTGCCGGAGTTGCAATATCCATATCTAAGCTCCCTCTAACTTTTCATTTTCCTTCTGAGATTCCATTTTCAGAAGATCCCTGATTTCACCCGTTAATCTTGTAGCCTCATTCGTTTCCACTAACTCCAATATCTTTGCCAATTGTTTCTTGTTCATTCTAGAGAGGATACGGACTGCAGTATCATTATCCAGTCTACTTAAAATAGACACGGCTTTCTCAGTGTCCATTTTCTGATAGATCAAAGCAAGCTTCCTTATATTTTTCTCCTTGAGAGATTCATCTGAATCTTGACCCACTACCTGCAGGTTTTTCATTTGTTCACAAATTGTAGCGGCACCGGAAGAATTAAACTCGGAGAGTATCTTTGCAGATTTCTT
>JAANXD010000002.1 GCA_018263435.1 Candidatus Scalindua arabica
ACGTTAATCGCAGCAGTTAAGTTGTAACTGTTGCGTATTAACGTTGCAATAATCCAGGATCTTTGAAATTTCCGGTTTTAACCGGCCGCGTTCAGCTATTATATCAATAAATCCGTGCTTGAGCATGGATTCAGAAGATTGAAACCCCTTAGGGAGCGTTTTCTTAATAGTTTCTTTAATAACTCTCGGACCTGCAAACCCCACAAGTGCACCGGGTTCGGCCATTATAATGTCTGCCTGCGAGGCAAAGCTGGCCATGACACCACCTAAAGTCGGGTCGGTAAGTACTGAGATAAATAACAGTCCTGCATCCTGGAGTCTGGATATGGCAGCACAAGTCTTTGCCATTTGCATTAGGGATAAGGCTCCCTCGTGCATTCTTGCACCTCCTCCGGAGCCTGAGATAATGATAAGCGGTAACCATAGCTCCCGCGCCTTTTCGGCTGCCCTCGTAATCTTTTCTCCGACCACTGATCCCATACTTCCCATTATAAAGGTTGAATCTGTAACTCCGAATACGACTTCTTTTCCATCAATCAACCCCTTTCCAACCGTGGCCGCTTCGTTTAAGTTTGTTTTATTCTGTTCACTTACAATCCGGTCTTTATATTTTATACGGTCCTCAAAATTTAATGGATCAGCAGGTACCATATCATTCCAGTATTCTTCAAAACTGTCTTCGTCTAGTGTGATCTTTATGCGCTCACTGGTGGACACTCTGAAGTGGTAATTACATTCAGGGCAGACATTGTGTTTCAACTCCACCTGTTTATTATAAACCACGCTTTTACATCCATCGCATCTTTTCCATAATCCATCGGGTATACTTTTTTTTCTTTTAAAAAACAATTATGTTTTTCCTCTCATACTGCGATTACCAATAGTAGCGGAATGGCTTTAGCCTTCCATTTATACACTTAGACATGGTAATGGAAACCTGAAGGTTTCCGCTACGTCTGTTTTCAGCATTTTCTGTAAGTATAGTCTCTAGCTTTTCATAAATAAATAAGAATTTTCCTGTGCCTTCCGGCGGAGTTCTTCTATTGCCTCTTTATAATCATCCTTAGCGAATATAGACGTCGCCGCAGCAAAAACATTAGCGCCTGCAGTTGCTGCGTCAGGAATCGTTTCCGGTTTTATACCACCATCAACTTCGATGTCCAGATTTTCAGGCGCCATTTCTCTCAGCTTCTTTAATTTGTCACATACGTATTTTTTGAAAGCCTGTCCTGAGAATCCCGGATAAACCGTCATTACAAGAAGTATATCAACAGATTCAAGCAACTTTTCAACTGTCTGTTCGTGCGTGTCCGGGTTAATTGCGACACCCGCTTTTATACCTCGATCTTTGATTAAATTGATAACATTCAACGGATCATCAGTTGCCTCAATGTGAAAAGTCAGGATATCATCTTTTGTTGTTTTCTGTGTAAATGATTCTACATATTTATCGGGGTTCTCAATCATGAGATGGATATCCAGAGGAACTTTCGTAATTTCTTTTATTCTTTCAACAATAAAAGGACCCATCGTCAGATTTGGAACAAAATGTCCATCCATAACGTCAATGTGAATCAAATCTACGCCCGCTTGTTCCACCTTCTTAATTTCATCTCCTAACTGTGTCGGATCAGCGGCAAGTATTGAAGCAGATATTTTTGTTTGCATATAATAAATTTATAAATTAATAGTTTTATTAAGAACCCTGTTTATCAGTCAGTGCAGCTATTCCGGGTAATTCTTTACCCTCTAATAATTCCAGAAAGGCACCGCCTCCAGTAGATATAAAGGATACCTTGTACGACTCTCCCATCCTGTGGAACGCAAGGTCTGTGTCTCCGCCTCCTACAATGGTCAATGCATACGCAGAAACAACCGCTTCTACCATTGCATATGTGCCTCTGCTGAATGCATCTATTTCAAATGCCCCCATAGGGCCATTCCAGATGATAGTCTTTGCATTTTGCATGGCCTCAGAGAATAGCTTAGTACTTGCCGGCCCGATATCAAGAGCAAACCAATCATCCGGAACTTCCTGAAAAGTTACCAGCTTTGTCTCAGCCGTTCCGTCAAATTTATCTGCGATTACAAAGTCTACAGGTAAATATAGTTTAACACCTCTTTCCTTGGCAAGTTTGTTTATCATTAAAACCTTTATCGTCACATTTTCATCTACCGTTGCTTTGCCAATCCCATATTCCTGTACTGTAAGGAAAGGGAATGCCATTGCACCGCCAATAATTATTTTATCAACCTTTTTCACAAGGTTTTCTATGATCTTTATTTTGTCTACGACCTTTGCACCGCCAACAATAGAAACCACAGGCCTCGATGGAACATTGACTGCCTTCTCAAAATAATCAATTTCCCTCTTCAAGAGAAATCCTGCCGCTGATTGAGACACCGCTCCATTCATTCCTACCATAGAAGCATGTGTTCTGTGGCAATTTCCAAACGCATCTTGAACCACCACATCACATAAGCTTGCCAGCTCTTTGGCAAACCCGGGATCGTTTTCCTGTTCTCCCTTATGAAAGCGCAGGTTTTCAAGAAGCAGGACGTCTTCAGGCTGCATCGCATCTACTTGTTTTTTTACTTCAGGGCCGATACAATCATTTGCCAGTTTTACTTCTTTGTTCAGGAGTCTATGGAGTCTCCTGGCAATTGATTTTAAACTGAATTCCGGCAAGGCCTTTCCACCCGGCCTTCCGAGGTGAGAGGCAAGGATTATCTTTGCGCCTTCATCAAGCAAATAATTGATAGTCGGCAAAGTGGCCCTTATCCTGGCATCATCAGTTATGTTTCCCTGATCATCAAATGGAACATTATAATCCACCCGCACAAATACCCGCTTGCCTTTCAGGTCAAGATCTTTGATAAAAAGTTTGTTCACCTTGCGGAATTCCTTTAATCCTTTGAAATAAGTTCTATCAAGTCGACCATACGATTTGAATAACCCCATTCGTTATCGTACCAGCCGATTACCTTTATAAGATTGTCACCGATTACGTAAGTGGACAGTGAATCAAAGATGCATGAATGTGCGTTGTCTATTATATCTGAGGAGACAATGGGGTCTTCGCAATATTCCAATATACCCTTTAATTCGTTTTCTGATGCAGCTTTTATAACATTATTAATTTCCTCTATACTTACATTCTTTTTTACTGTTGCAACTAAATCAGTTACTGAACCGTTAGCGACTGGTACCCTCATTGCCATACCATCAAGTTTTCCTTTAAGTTCAGGTATGACTTCACCAATGGCCTTCGCCGCTCCGGTAGTTGTCGGGATAATATTTATAGCGGCAGCCCTTGCCCTTCTCAAGTCGCTGTGCATTAAATCGGCAACTTTCTGGTCATTTGTGTAGGCATGGATAGTAGTCATAAGGCCTTTTTCAAGTCCGAAGTTATCGTTAATCACCTTTACCAGCGGTCCAAGACAATTAGTAGTACAGGAGGCATTGGAGACAATTTTGTGTTCAGGTTTAAGGTCATTGTCATTTATTCCCATAACAATTGTAGCATCAAGCTGATCCTTTGCAGGTGCAGAAAGGATTACCTTCTTTGCTCCGGCTTCAAGATGTTTTTCGCAATCTGCTTTTTTTGTAAATATCCCGGTGGATTCTACTACGACTTCAACTCCCAGCTCTTTCCATGGAAGACTGGCAGGGTCTCTTTCCTTTGTTAACCTGATTTCTTTTCCTTTTACAACTAATGCGTTCTCTTTTGTATCAACTTCTCCATTAAACCGTCCATGAACTGAATCATATTTCAGAAGGATGGACAATGTTTTAGCATCAGTTAAATCATTAATAGCAAGTACATCAATATCTTCCCTCTCTGCAATTACCCTATATACATTTCGCCCTATCCTACCAAAACCATTTATTCCTACTTTAATTGCCATTTTTTAGTTTCCTTTCCGACCAATATAATAGATAATTTCGTTCCAAAATTCAAAATCAATTAATTCCCTGGATATACGCAAATTTATATAATTCCGGCTAGTTGTGCCTTTTTGAGATGTCTTATTTGAAAAGGTATTCTTCCCACCTTCAGATGGGGTTTCTCAATGATAATAAGAAGTAAAGATTGTCTTTTCAAAATATAAGTATTCTATATAAAACGTGGAAATACTTATGGATATGACTAAAGCAAAGAGGCAAAATTTTAACACACCGCCATAATTTGTCAAGCTATTTTCGCTATATGTCCCGGCAATAGGGCCCTCTGCACACTTATTAATAGACACATAGAAAACAAATTGTTATCATCAAAATCGTCTACTATAAAAAAGTACTATTATGAAAAAATACGCAATATTATTTCTGTTCCTGTCCGGCTGTGCAACAATAGGAAAAACCCTTGAAGTCGACGTTAATAATGATTTCCCGCATAACGAAGTACAGAAAATTGCCATTGTTGCGTTTGAGACATCTCTGGCGGAGGAAGGTACTACCGGGATTGTTTTCAAATCTTCTTCGGTCGAGAATGTAAAAACTGTTTTTACAGGCATTATGGCCAGAGAGCTGCGAAAATGGGAAAGATTTGCAATATTAGAAGGAAAGACATTGGAGAAAGAGCTTGAATCAAAGAATCTTGGAGAAGATGACTTCTTGAAAACAGAAAACTATTCAAGTCTTGGAAGATCAATAGGCGTTGACGCTATAATCGTTGGAGAGGTTGAAAGGTATGGCTACTCTTACACAAAAGTGCCGCTCAGCCGGGTGATCTTATCGCAAACTTTTGCAGTCTCATTTAAAGCTAAATGTATAGACGTAATTACAAATGAAACTATCTGGACTGCTGATATTGAAGGAACTTCAAAAGATGATAATGAAAGAGTTATAGCCTCTGTGCTTATCACAGAGGCCGTCAATACACTCAAGGCAAAGCTGAATTAAGAATAGAATGCAGATACTGACTTAAACTTCCCCATAGCTCCTGTGTTCTGAGGTATCCTTCGCTCTTTTGAGTTTCGGAATACCTTTAATTAACGCTTATTCTGACTGCAACAGCCATTCTGTAGCTTTAGCGAAAGATGGCCCCTCTCATCTTCTGCCCTATTTACATGCCTGATTGCATACTCCTTCCCCTCCCACAAAACTGGTAAAAGAGACTTATAAATAAGACTATTTCCTTACGACTTATCTACAATATACTTACACCATTTTGGCTGTATTCTTACAATATATTGTAAGGAGAATAAAAAAATATACAAAATGTTGTATTTTTTCCTTGACAAAGGCCATGTCTTCTGTTAGATGATGCAAGTAAAAGAGGTTAAGAATCATAAAGATAATGCCTTAGGGGAAATAACAGTAAATGGAAATTAAACGTTTTCTAATAAAATATGGTATTTTCTGAAGGATAAATGAGTGCGGGGGTAAATGTGACCGGAGCCTTCATCTCCGTTACTTCAAGCCTCGCCCTCCCGTGTGCCGTCACAGCGTAATCGGGATTTGCCGTGCTCACCTGACGGGGGTCTTACTCCTTTCCCCCTCGTCGCCTGACGGCAGAAGGGCTTTCTCGTAATGCGGAAAGCCCTTTTTGCCGTCTTATAAACGATTTAATCCCACAGAAGCAGATGGCTATTTAATGTGGGAAATTTGTCTAAAATACAAATTTGAAGGAGGAAAGAAAATTGGCAAAGAAGGCGAGTAAGAAACCTAAGGCAAAGGTAAAAGCAAAACCAAATGTAAAAGCAAAACCTAAGGCAAATGTAAAAGCAAAACCATCTGTTAAGAAAAAAGCTAAACCAGTTTCTAAGAGTAAGAAAAAAGAAGTTAAGAAAGCGAAACCGAAAGCAAAAGCAAAAATACAATTAAAGCAAATTGTATAGTATTATAGAATTTCTTGCATCTTAAAGAAAGGATGATAAATAATAAACATGCTTAATTCGTGGGTAGGATACTTAACACTGCTTCTATTCATAATTGCCTATCTTCTTGTCGTTTTTGAAGAAAAGATTCATTTAAAGAAATCCAAGCCAGTTGTATTGGTAGGGTGTATCATGTGGCTGTTTATTGGTATATACGAAATAAAGCACGAAGCTCATCATGCCAGTATATATTCATTTAAAGAGGGCAGCACAGTGCATTTTGAGGTGAGGCACGAAGGAGGAGCCCTCGAATTTGTTGAGCATCTTATTGCAGAGATTGGAGCGCTCTTTTTCTTCCTCCTAGTTGCCATGACTTACATCAATACTCTAAGTTCTTTAAATGTATTTCAGGCCCTGCGTGCCTGGCTGTTGTCTAAAGGGATGGGCTTTAGATCGCTATTCTGGGCAACAGGAATCATAACCTTTTTCCTCTCTCCCGTAGCAGACAATTTGACCAGTGCTCTGCTTATGTCAACAGTAGCACTTGCGGTAAGTGACGGTAACAGAAAGTTTATCGTACCGGCCTTTGTCAATATCGTAGTTGCTGCCAATGCCGGTGGCGCCTGGAGTCCTTTTGGAGATATTACTACACTGATGGTGTGGACGGCTGGAAAGGTGGACACTGTTAAATTCTGCTATCTGATGATCCCGTCGGTTGTTAACTGGTTCATCCCGGCATTTATCATGAGCTTGTTTCTCCCAAAGGGGAAACCTGCCGGCGCAAAGGAAAAGATTGCAATGAAACCGGGCGCCAAAAGGTGTATGCTTTTCTTCGCAACAACGATTGCCACAGCGGTCTCTTTTCACCAGTTCCTGGACCTTCCTCCTTTTCTGGGTATGATGACCGGTTTGGGATATCTTATGTTTGCGCAGTACTACATGAAGAAGTGGGGAGAAAAAGCATTTTTGAAAAAAATGGGTCTTCCGGAAGAGAGACGCAAGGTTTCCCGCTATGAGTTCTTCAAACAGGTGGAGCAGGTGGAGTTTGACACCCTGCTTTTCTTCTTTGGCGTTTTGACTGCGGTTGGGGCATTGTCGTACGTTGGTTTTCTTGCATTAGTTGGAGGAGGGGTTTATTCATTTATGGGAGATACCTATGCAAACACGGCAATCGGTATCCTTTCTGCTATTGTTGACAATATACCCATCATGTACGCAGTCTTAAATATGGACCTGGGGATGGGATTGGACCAGTGGCTCCTCGTAACGTTAACTGCCGGTGTGGGTGGTAGTTTATTATCAATAGGTTCAGCTGCAGGTGTGGCTGTGATGGGAATTAACAGGGAGAACTACACATTTATGTCCCATCTGAAATGGACACCTGTCATTGCGTTGGGATATGCCGGAAGTATTTTTACCTGGTGGTTTGTAACAGCGGGCATGCGATGATGAGTAAAATCTGAATACACCACAGTTATGAATCAGGTTTTAGATTCTTCTAAAGTTTCTGAGTGTATTTGTTGATTCCTTCTTCTATTTACCAAAAAGATATATACAATGGTTATGGCGCCAATTATAGACCCAAATATTGTCATCATTTTTTCTACATAATGGATAGGGGCAAATGCCTCTGCCTCATCAATCTCAACCAGAAGAGCCCAATTAATAAAATTAAGATTAAGCGGTGTATAAGCGCTTAGCACCGGCATATCTCGAAAACTATTTATAATCTTTGCCCCAACATACCCTTCAAATGCATCTCTTGTGGCTTCTGTATCTATCTCTTTCTGAAGTATATTCCATTAATGGCTGATAAATACTTTTTATCTTCAGAAATTTAATATTGACAACATAATTTCTCCAAGATCAGGAATGTGCTTATACTCATCGACAAAAGTCATATTGATGTCATTCGCTTTCCACAGACTCCATACCTGATCTTCTCTGTAATCAAAAATGATGTCTACAATTTTTGAATTCTTTTTTAAAAGGACTTTGATTTGAGACAATTCGACTCCATTATCCATTAGCTTATGTATTATGTTTTTAGAACTGGAACTGTGCGTGGCAAATATCCCAAACCGTAGTAACGATTTTTCGTACTGGATAATATCATGTCTATTTATACTATTCATGACCATTCCCACAAAGTCAGTACAACTGTCTCTGAGAAATATCTTTGTGAAAATGCCTATATTTCTATAGACCTCATCGGTTGGTGTAATGTGAATTAAATAACCAAATTTGCCAGGATAGCTGATTGTCAAGGCCGTGCAGGTTGCAACTCCTTCAGTATAAAGCAACTCACTATTTTTGGCCTTTTGAAACTCTTTAAAATCGACCTTCACACAATTATTATTTTGTTTCCAATCCGGTGCAAAAACTTTTTGCTTATCATTTGGATAAGGATAGTTCTCCAGATATTCACAGGCTTTGTCAAATAGTTCATCTTCTCTGCTGCGATAAGCTTCCGTAATGACTTCGTCCTCATCAATTTCGGCAATAATGATCCATGCCGTGCCCCCATAATCAAACCGCTCGTATGAGCTGAACACTCTCTTATGGCGGTAATCTTCAATTATTTTGTTTCCTCTTTTCTCTCGTAATGCGTTCCTGACAGCCTCTGTGTCGACTTGCTTGGTTAATATAGTGCTGTCATCGATAAACCTTGATTGCGTGATCATCAACTGCTTATAGTTAACTAAATAAATCTCACCCGTTCTCCCCAGATTGCGCCTGTCTGTTAAAATAGTGTTGATATAGTTGACAGGTAATTGCAGAACAATGTATCCCTGAATTTTATTGGCTTCAATAACAGGAAAGATGAAAAAAGAGGCGGGTTCATCAGAAGCAGAATAATACTCATAATCGACAAACTCCATTTCTCTGGTTTTTATCGCTCTTATTTTCTCGTAAAGTGAGATACCATTAAAACGGCTTTCATAAATATTTCCAAGGAAGTCATCCTCTTTTTTGACAGTGAAAAAAACATCTCCCTCATTATCAATAAACAGGATGTCATAAAATTTGTCCAACTCTGTCACAAAGAATTTATTAAGTGAATGTTCAATCAGGGTGTACTCGCTACCGTTATATGCATTCTTTTTGTATAAGTAATGAAGTTTTTTAAAATAATTAATAATGGTATCATTTTGAGAAGCCTTCTCACCTGCTGACTTTTGTTGATCCAGATAGTGTATCACTTTGGACTTTTTTTCTTTCCTGATTCTTTCTAATTTGGAAAAGGTTGCTTTCGTCGGGTTATAATGGAAATAAATATCGTCAAAATTAAAGAATAAATATATGGCAATTATAGACATCGTTAAAGGCACACCAATAAATAATGTCATCTTAGTAAAAAAAATATTTTCCATTTTGTTTTTCATAAATACTCTCCTGTTCAGAATAATATTTTCAGGTCTTTCAGTTTCTTAGAAAGAATCTACTTATTCCATGTCATAGGTAATAAAAGAAAAATGTATTAGTTTAGCTCTTTGAAAAATTAAACAGCAATTCTGT
>JAANXD010000020.1 GCA_018263435.1 Candidatus Scalindua arabica
TAACAAAAGCCTGACCCCTCCAGCCATAGCTTAAGTCCGAAAGTTGAGTTTATTATTTAAAAAAAAGGAAATTTTTAAATAAAAGTTCGACAATTGATAATTTTCTTCAGTAATTCGACTTTTGAAATAGTCAAAGTTATCAATGAGTTTTGAGAAATCTGTAAATTCTTCGTTTTCATCACTTCTAAGAAGATATTTTAAAGCTTTATCATTGTTGTCTGTTGGTCTAAGTTTTAGCTTTTCTTCTTCAGGAGCAAATTTATTGATTAGATATGTTTCGCTAATTTCGTTTACAAGCCCTTCATCTTTGATTTCCTTAGCGAGCCTGTGAAGAACTAAATAAATGAGTGTTAGTGTGGTTACTCTTTGCTGACCGTCAATTACAGTTAATTCTTTTATTCTTGATGCGGTATAAACGTCATCGTGTACATATACAATGCTTCCAATAAAATGGGCATTCATTTTTTTGTTAGTTCCAACTTCAAGAATATCATCTAAAAGCTGTTTACATTGTCCTGTTGACCAATCGTAGTTTCTCTGATAAACAGGAATTACAAATTGAGTCTTATTTGATGATAAAAAATCTTCTACTTTTGTTTCGTTTGCCTTCATGTTTACTACTCTTCTCTTGGTATGAAGTCTTTAGTATTAACACATAATAAGTTCTTCTGCCGTTTCCGTATAATAGATGATTCTATAGTATATCTGACTTGTTTCAAGTTTATTCTTAATAGTCACTTAGCTATATAGTCTCTTTTATGTAAAGTTGTCCTGCTCTGTTAATCATAGGGGGAGTATTTTGCTTATGAAGGGATGTTCATCACCTTCCCGCCTTAAAGACATAGCCGCCCGCCCGGATGAATCCGTTCGAACTGGGGCAGGTGCCGTATGTTAGAATTATTATTGATAGAAAGAAAGAAGACGCCGGAAGATTGATAGAAAGAGCAAAAAAGATTCGTTTAAAATAACAGTGATAATATATGGAAACAGCTTCTATATTGTGACAAGGTGTCGCAATTTAAGATAGCTATGCTTGGAAAATGGATGTGGCTACTTCAAAAGAGTATTTGATTTACAATCAAGTGTGGTCAGTCCTCGCATTTAAGGATCGTCTCGAATGATTGTCAACGCTTAGTGACAAGGTACTATGTGAACTTCGATATCAACATTCAATTTTTGACGAAGTACTTTAAAAATTGTTGTCAAATTATCCATTGTGGATTGTCTTTGGCTGAAAGCATTCTGTGGAGACTTTTGCTTGGTATTGCTTACCTCTACAGCCAGATCTTCACAACCAACAGTCGCATTGATCAAATCTCTGAGAACTAATCTCGCCACTTTAGGCTCTCCATTAAGAAACAATGAGACCGCTTCATCTAAAAGCGCAATAGAAAACTCGGAGTCACGTTGGACATGTTCGTTAACCGTTTTTTAGTAATATACATATTATCATTTTGTGGTTCAACGCTTATAACATCTAATAATTTTTCCATAAAATCCTCCAAAATCATTGTAAAGGGGCAATGCGAAAAGGTTCTTCTCCTGTTGCCGCTGATTCCCAGTCGGCAATAAGTTCATCTTTGTGTATGTCAATCCATGCCAAAACCATTCGTAGTTGTTTTGGTGGAAACTTTCCGGCAAGCACAGTTCCGTCTTCAATAGAAATTGAAGCCTTTTTCCCTTGACAACGAACATGAATTTGCGGCTTATTATGCCTCCCTGTATCTTCGTAGTAAATTGCTACCACTATGCCATAAAACATTGATATTACTGGCATTTTACAACACCTTATTTTTTATCCCAAAAGATAGCACTGCATGTTTGTTATTATCTGAATTAAAAAATATGGGTGATATTCGCAAATAATACTACAGCTTTCTATACGTTATACTTGTGAGCACATAACCCTTGCCTTCAAGAAACCTGAGAACCCTTTTATTTGCTTTCTGCGTATTGGAATAGTCAGGCAGCCAGAATTTAGTAGTATCAATACCGCTTATCGTTTTATTATTTGAATTTATAATAATAGTATTTTTGCCGGTATTTTTGTCCTGAAATTTAACAATAGTTATACCGTCATTTGGATCAAAATCGATATCAACCCTTATATTTTCCTCATCATATATTCTACCTAAGCTCTTTACTATTTCGACTAACTCATCCAAGGTATCATTCCTTTGTATATAGTACCTTTACAAAATTTTTTTGATCATTTTTAGCAAAAATTTCAATTTGCGATTTAGGAATTCCCGCCTAACAAACTGGCGGACAGGCAAGGATTTAGGGATTGAGGAATTATTCAATTCCTCAATTCTTTAATACCTCAATATTATAATTCCCCGCCCGGCTGGGCCTTTCAGACGGGCAACTTGTTCGGGTTAGGAATAAATCATTCTATAAAGATTCTCGTATCTTTTTTACTTTCTTTATCAGAGGTGCTAATTGCCTTAACGGCAACATTGTTGCAGAATCCGATAATGCCTTTCCGGGTTTTTCATGTGTTTCAATAAATAACCCATCACAACCTACTGCAACGGCAGCACTTGCTAAAGGTTCAATCATTTCTCTCTGCCCGCCAGTGGACGAACCCTTTCCGCCGGGTAATTGAATACTATGTGTAGCATCATAAACAACAGGATATCCCATCTTCCTCATAATGACGATAGAGCGCATATCAGACACAAGATTGTTATAACCAAACATTGTGCCTCTTTCAGTAAATATAATATTCTTATTGCCTGTTGATAGCACCTTTTCTGCTATGTTATTCACATCCCACGGGGCTAGAAATTGCCCTTTTTTTATGTTTATGGGCCTTTCGGTTTTAGCAGCATGCAAAACTAAATCTGTTTGCCTGCAAAGAAATGCAGGTATCTGGATAACATCTAAAACATCCTTTACCTCATCAATTTCGCTACGACAATGAATATCTGAAAGGACAGGCACTCCAATTTGCTTCTTAATCTTTGACAGGATCTTAATGCCCTTCTTAACACCTGGACCTCTATAAGACTTTATAGAGGTACGGTTTGCCTTATCATATGAAGCCTTGAAAATGAGTGGAATCTCTGCCTTGTCGGCAATAACTTTCAATTTCTCAGCAATGCGGCAACAATCCATTTCTGTTTCAATTACACACGGCCCTGCAATCAAGACCAATGGATGACTTTCTCCAAAGACCAGGTTGTTTACTTTTACTTCAAGCTTGTTTTTCATGATAAATCAATCATTATATTAGAAGGATAATTGAGGATATCTTTAAAGTTTATCAAGAAAGGCATGATTCTAGAAAAATTCCGAGTAATTGAAGGTGTAAAGTTATCTATATCATAGTCATAAGTATTAGTCAAACCTTTAATTTCCGACAAATTTCATTTGCATTTTAAAATATATTTGATATATATTAGGTTCATCAATTTAGGTGGCTTGTCTGAACTTATGACACCTTCCAATTGCCAATATTTGTAATCGGCAATAGCACAAATCATTTAATTCTGATTTTCTTACATAAGAGCATAATTATATAAATTAAGGGAGTAAAGTTAATGGTGAGCAGCGAACTGGATTTCAAAGAAGCATTTTCTCAAAATGAATTATCTATTGAGAACATAAACACTTTAAAAAAACAGGTTTATACAACTAAAGAGAACCATGAAAAACTGGAAAAAAAGCTTCAGGCTCTCAGATCATCTATCAAAGATGCTAATGATGCAGAGGCAAAAGAGAACACTTTAATATTGGGTATATGCCTCTGGATTGCAGGTAAACAGGAGGAAGCCATAGAAATACTTACGGAACTGAAATCCCGTAAGATTGCATGTTACTTTCTTGGCAAATGCCACCAGGAACTTGAAAATTATGAAAAGGCAATCGATTGCTTCGAACGGTCAAAAGGAACAGACACAAAAGAGTTTGAGATACTTATAGATATAGCTGAAACACAAAGAATGTCCGGCGACCTTCAGAGTGCATTAAAATCAATCGAAAAATTATCAAAGACATACGATGGCGAAGCCAGCCTTCACTACCAATGGGCACACTGCCTTGATGACCTTGGCGAAGATGAAGACGCTTTAACACATTATAATCGTGCACTGGAAATTAACCCCTCCCACCCTGACACCTTATTTCGACTTGCTTACGATCTAGACCTTAGCGGAGAAGACGAAAAAGCACTCGAATACTATGAAAAATGTATCCAGGAAGTCCCTGTACACACTAATGCAATGATTAACATGGGACTTCTATATGAAGACAACGATAATTATGAAAAAGCTGTTTCTTGCTATGAAGCAGTCTTACAAGCATATCCGAATCACGAAATTGCAAAGCTTTACCTCAAAGATGCAAGAGCCGGCATAAATATGCTTTACGATGATGACAAGGTAAAGAAAGAAGACATAGAAATCGAAGTCTTAAACATTCCAATCTCAGATTTCGAACTATCTGTTAGAAGTAAAAATTGCCTTGAACGTATGAACATAAAAACTCTTGCTGATTTAACACAAGTAAGCGAACTTGAACTGTTATCATACAAAAATTTTGGAGAAACTTCATTAACAGAGATAACAAATATACTTAACCAGAAAGGGCTCCGTCTCGGGCAGGCAGTAGATGAAAATATACATAATGATATATTTATTGATAATGACACCAGCGGAGACACTGATATTCTGTCTACACCAGTTTCAGAAATGGACCTTTCCAAACATTGCAGAAAGGTTGTTGAGAAGATGGGGATTGAGACAATAGACGAATTAGTATCAAAAACAGATACCGAACTCTTGGAACAAAAGGGTTTTAAGCAGGCAGATGTTGATGAAATAAAGGACCAGCTAGATAAGCTTGGTTTAGAACTTTATAGCGGAAACAACAAGGAATAATTTTTAATATAAACCTAAGGTCAAACCGCGCATTTAACAAATCTCATGAAACTAATGACGGGCTTCTTTAGTTATCTCACCCACGAATTTTGCTAAAGTACCTAATTATTCCACACTATTATAAAGCGTATAGCTGTTTTTGGTTATTTCACAGACACAGCACAATTTGATCCCCCTTTATAATGTGATAATACATACTCATTTAACATTGATTAAATGTTTGATTACATTCATGGTAATATAGTACATAAAACGCCTACTGCTGCCACAATTGAAACTAACGGTATCGGGTACAAAATACACATACCGCTATCAACATTTGAGAAGATATCAAATAAAGAAAGCACTAAATTATATACAAAGCTCTCAATAAAAGATGATGAATTAAAAATATACGGGTTTTCTTCACTGGAAGAACGAGACTTGTTCAATTTGCTTCTTTCAGTTAACAGTGTAGGCCCAAACATGGCGCTTACGATACTATCAAGCAGTTCTATCAGCCAATTTGAAAAGTATGTTGTTGAAAATGACCCCAAATCTCTACAGCATATCAAAGGAATAGGAAAAAAAACTGCTGAAAGAATAATATTAGAGTTAAAGGAAACTATAAAAAGTATTTTCCCTGATACAATATCTTCGACTGAAACATCAAAGATGGCAATAGTTTCAGATGCGATAAAAGCGATGGTTTCACTCGGTTATACGCGGCCAGAAGCAGAAAAGGCCGTTAAATCAGCTTCCGGCAAAATTGATGTCTCAGATAATGTTGAAGTGCTCATCAAAGAAGCTTTAAGTCGAGTATGATTTACTGACGGTTATTTCTTATAAACATAATATCATGGTGCCTTGAAAATGTCTGACAATAATTTCCTTTCCAGCGATGTTGATCCTGAAGACAGGACTCTTGATATCGCACTGCGGCCAAAAAAATTTACCGATTTCATTGGACAGGAGTCAATCAAAGAAAATCTGCATATTTATATTGAAGCCTCAAAAAAAAGAGGCGATGTGCTTGACCACATTTTGTTTTCAGGCTCGCAAGGATTAGGAAAGACAACGCTTTCACAAATCATTGCCAACGAAATCAATGTAGACATTAAAACCACCTCAGGCCCTGTCCTTGACAAACCAGGCGATTTGGCCGGCATACTTACTAATTTGAAGCAGGGAGATATTTTCTTTATAGACGAGATTCACAGATTGAATAAAACGACAGAGGAATATCTCTATTCGGCAATGGAAGATTATTCGATTGATATCTTGATTGACCAGGGACCGAGCTCCAGATCTGTCAAAATTAATCTCCCGAATTTCACACTTATAGGTTCAACTACACGTGAAGGACTGTTAACACCATCCTTCCGCGCCAGGTTCGGCGTACTGGAAAGATTGGACTTCTACCCATGGAAGGAATTGAAGGAAATTGCCATTAAATCTTCAAAAATACTGAAAATAGAAATTGATGACAAAAGTGCCGAGATGATTGCAAAAAGCTCCAGGGGAACACCAAGGATTGTAAATAGATTTATTAGAAGGATCAGGGATGTTGCACAGGTAAAGGGCAGCAACAAGATTACAGAGAATATTACAAAGTTAGGCTTTGATATGTTAGGAGTTGACAATGACGGTTTTGGAAACCTGGACAGAAAAATACTACAGGCGATAATTCAACATGGAGGCGGACCTATTGGCCTGAAGACAATTGCCGTTTCTGTAAATGAACAGGAAGATACGATAGAAGAAGTTTACGAACCTTACCTGATTCAGAAGGGCTATTTGAGCAAAACACCTAGAGGCAGAATTGCAACACAGCTGGCATATGAGTATATGGGCCATAAGGCCGTTACTGAAAAACAAACTACTTTCTTTTAATTAAATGACAAATCTTTTACTACATATTTGTTGTGCAGGCTGTCTTTGTGCACCACTTGAGGAGTTAAGAAAGGAAAAAATCCATGTTCATGGTTATTTTTACAATCCCAATATTCACCCCCTATTGGAATTCAGAAAAAGGCTCAAGGCAATGCGCATATTCCAGGAAAGTGATCCGATAAAAGTAGATTATTGCGAGGAATATGGATTAATGGAATACCTGAAGGAAGTTGACTATGAGGGAAATAACAGATGTGAAGATTGTTATAGATTAAGGCTTAGAAATACCGCCAATTATGCGAAGGAAAAAGGATTCGATGCATTCTGTTCAACGTTACTCTTTAGCAAGCAACAAGATCATGAGAAGATCAAAGAGATCGGTGAACAAATATCAGAGCAGGTTGGTATATCTTTCGAATATAAGGACTACAGACATCTATGTGAATGCAGCCATGAGATCGCAAAAAAGAAAATGTTATATAGACAGTCGTATTGTGGTTGTATTTTCAGTGAATACGAAAGATACAAAGATACAACACGTAATTTATACGAAGGCTGGAAGCTAAAAGAAAAAATGACTAACAATGAACCCCTGAAAAAGGAACCAATAAATTGTTCATAGTTACTCCAAAGGTTAAATTTGTCTTATTTGGTTTGGGTTGTATCTCCTTATTAACTGCAATGCTTGTTTCTTGTCTCAATACCGGCACTAATACAGAAATCGTATATAAATATGACAAATACCTGGAAGCCCCGCCAGACATTCGTGTATTGTTACAAAAAGATATAAAAGAAACAGAAATAGAAATCAGTCACCCATATTGCATTTCAGACCTTAACAGCAACAAAATTCTGGCCAGCAAGACTCATTTACCAAAATCAGTCATATTCTTACAATCAGGAGAATTTCGAATAAAGCCCCAGGCCTCTTATTCAACACCTGAAGCCTCCACTACTTTTGTAAAAACAAACAGTAATGTCGGCATTGTTTCTAACAATGGTTTCATCAAAATTGATAAATCAAAGTATAGTGGCAAGCTTATATTGGTGCCACAAAATAAGGATAGATTCTCTGTATTGGAGGAAATAGGTATTGAAGAATACCTGCCCGGTGTTATAGAGGGCGAAATGCCGACATTGTGGCGAGAGGAAGCAATACAGGCACAGGTAATTGCAGCACGCACATATGCAATTTATCAAAAAAAAACCAAAATCGATGCCCTGTATCATATAAACAAACTGGATCTTGCATATAATGGCTCATACAATTACCAACCAAAGACAAAAGAAATAGTAGGCAAATCCAGAGGAACTGTAATGGTGTATAACTGGGAACTTTTCCCCGGATATTTTCACAGTACATGTGGAGGACACACAGAAGATATCAATATAGTGTTCAATCTCAGGAGTATCCCCCCTTTAAGCGGAGTGGACTGTGGGTACTGCAATAAATCCAAATACTATAACTGGAAAACTAACCTTAAAAAGGACGAAATTGAAAGAAAACTCAGCAATGCCAAGTTTAAAGTAAAGAAGATAAACAGAATAGTTACTGAAAAACCCGGGCCGGGTGGCCATTCCTCTATAATAAAGATTGAACATTCAGGAGGAACAGAAAGAGTGAATGCAAACGAGTTTCGGCTTATAGTAGGCCCAAATAATCTGCGTAGCACAGCTTTTAAGGTTAAGAATAATGGAAGCTCGTTAACCTTTGACGGAAGCGGTTGGGGACATGGCGTTGGATTATGCCAGTATGGAACACAAGGTATGGCAAATTCCGGATTTAAATGGTATGATATTTTGAAACACTACTATCCTGAAATCGACCTGGTAAAAATATATTGAAGAATTGAGGAATTCAGGGATTGTGGAATTGAAGAATTCCTAAATCCCATAATTCTTAAATTTCTGAATAACCTAATTGGAGGATTCATTGCATTTCAGGCTTCTGGCCTCAGACAAGAACACAAAAGCAAGGTGCGGGGAGATATCTACGAGTCATGGTTACATCGCCACACCTGCTTTTATGCCGGTTGGTACACAAGCAACTGTAAAGACCTTGACACCTTATCAGTTGAAAGAAGCCAATGTACCTGCTTTGCTTTGTAATGCGTATCACTTATTCCTTAGGCCAGGAGATAAACTTATACAAAAACTTGGTGGTTTGCATAAGTTTATGCAATGGGACAGACCAATAATTACTGATAGCGGAGGCTACCAGGTATTTTCGCTGGCACGTTTAACAAATGTAACAGATGATGGAGTTGAGTTTCAATCTCCAATTGATGGGTCCCGTAAATTCCTGGGACCCGAAAATGTAATGGAAATACAAAGTGCTTTAGGTGCCGACATTATAATGGCTTTTGATGAATGCCTCCCTTATCCTTGTGAAAATGATAGGGCAAGGCAATCCATGTATAGAACAATAGACTGGGCAGAACGCTGCCAAAAAGCTCATCAAGGTGAAAACCAGACTTTATATGCAATAGTACAGGGAAGTGTTTTTAAAGACATTCGTGAAGAATGTGCTGACAGACTGGTAGAAATGGGTTTTGATGGATATGCTATAGGCGGCCTGAGTGTCGGTGAAGGGAATATGCTGATGAACGAAGTGCTTGAATATACAGTACCACACTTGCCTGAAGAGAAACCACGTTATCTGATGGGAGTTGGGTTTCCTGCAGATATTCTGGATGGAATCGAGCATGGTATCGACTTGTTTGACTGTGTAATACCTACTCGAAACGGCAGAAATGGCTGTGCTTTTACTACTGAAGGCAAATTAAAGATTAATAATAGCTGTTACAGAGAGGACGAGAAGCCTCTTGATGAGTATTGTCACTGTTATACCTGCCAGAACTTTTCGAGGGCATATATCAGGCATTTACTCACCGCAAACGAAATCCTGGGCCTTAACCTTATGTCACTGCACAATATAAGCTATTTTGAGGATATTATGCAAAAAGCAAGGCAATCGATAGAAGGCGGTAATTACAGAAAGTTTAAATCTCAATTTCTTTCACTGCAATAGAAAATTAATTTATTTTATCTGGAATCATCTTATTTTAAAATAGGAGACTTTATATGAATTTCTTAATGGCCGCGCCTGCTGGCAATCAAAATCCGATGATGAGTTTTTTACCGCTTTTGATTATAATGTTTGCTATCATGTATTTCCTGATCATCAGGCCCCAGAAACAAAAAGAGAAAAAAAGACTGGAATTGATTTCAAATGTAAGAAAACAGGATAAGATAGTGACAACTGGAGGTGTGCATGGTGTCGTTGCATCAGTAAAAGAAAACGAAGTCATTGTACGTGTAGATGATGCAAAGGATGTAAAAATAAAGATAGACAAAAACGCTATAACATCTGTAACGGCACCGAGAGATGAAAAAGAAGAAGATAACTGAACAGAGCAAACATACTATAAGAGCTAAGGAGACAATTTAGATGTCAATGAATTTTAAATGGAAGATACCACTGATCGTAGTACTCATTGCTATTGCTATAATGGCTTTGTACCCGCCGGCAGATGCACCAATTAAAACGGAAGAAATTACAGAGATAAACGGTAAAGTAGTCGACCGCACAATTATAGAAGATTCACTCTTTAGCTTCCTGTTTAAAAGCCCAATAATTAATGAAACTATTTTAAAGAAGGAAACGAACGAAAAAGGCGAGACTGTAATCCAGAAGAATGTTGAGTACATCGCCAGAGGGCAAATTAAGCTTGGCCTCGATTTAAGAGGAGGTTCTGAACTTCTGTATAAAATAAAGGCAGAAGAGGGTGAACTGCACCCCGGCCTCACGGATGAAATAATAGCATTATTAGAAAAAAGAATTGACCCACAGGGTGTATTAGAGTACCGACTGCAACAACAGGGTATGCGAAGGATTCTTATACAGGTTCCCGGTGCTACGAAAAGCGAAACCGAGAGCCTTAAGAAGCGAATTACCAGACTTGGAAAACTTGAATTCAGGCTGTCAGCTCCACCCGACAGCACCGAATATAGTGATGCTAAGGCAGAAAAACCTGTGCCAGGTTTCTACAAACACTGGATTAGAAAGAAGAAGGGAGAAAAAGCAGAAACCCCGGATTGGTATCTGGTACGAAACAAGATCGAGATAACGGGTGAGCACCTCACAAGGGTATTTCCAGATCGTAAGGATATTAAGCCAGTCATCGGATTTGAATTCGACCAGGCAGGCAGGTCAAAATTTGGACGCTTGACTGAACGTAACATTGGAAAGCCACTGGCAATAATCCTTGACGGTACCCTTTATTCTGCCCCGATAATACGTGATAGAATTCCCGGCAAAGGAATTATAGAGGGTAATTTTACTCAAGAGGAGGTTAATGACCTGATCGCCGTAATGCGTGCAGGTAGTCTTCCTGCAGACCTTGAATTAGAAATGGAGACTACCGTTGGTCCAAGCTTAGGTAAAGACTCAATTAAAATGGGGCTACTAGCCGGTATCATTGGCGGAATATTTATTATAGCGTTTATGTGCATATATTACCTGGGAGCAGGTGTTGTCGCAAACGTAACCTTCATCCTTAACATATTCTTAGTAGTAGGAACTCTGGCCATCCTGAATGCAACACTCACACTGCCCGGTATTGCAGGCCTTGTTTTGATGATAGGAATGGCCGTTGATGCAAATGTCTTAATCTTCGAAAGAATTAGAGAAGAAAAGCATAAAGGCAAGGTTATAAGACTTGCTATTAAAAATGGTTACGAAAGAGCCTTTACAACAATCGTAGATTCAAATTTAACGACCTTGATTACCGCACTAATCTTGTATGCTGTGGGAACAGGACCTGTAAAGGGATTTGCCATAGTATTGATAGCCGGCCTTTTGATCAACATGTTTACCGCCGTATTTGTCACAAGGGTGATTTTTGAAATATGCCTGGGTATTGGTATTATGCGCAGTTTCTCAATGCTGCAGATATTTAGAAATCCGAAAACCTCCTTTGTGTCTTATAAGCGTATTGCCATGATAGCTTCACTAGTCATAATCATAATTGGCCTTTCAGTATTTGTACTACGAGGCAAAGACAATTACGACATAGACTTTACAGGAGGAACACTTATTCACTTAAAGGTGAACAAGCCTATACCTGTTGTAGAGGTGCGAAGCAAACTGGATATTACAGGCTATCCCAACGTAGAAGTACAGAATATATGGGCAAGTGAAGACGCCACTGGTACGATAAACGATTCAACTGAATTTGGAATCAGGATTAAGAGTCTGAACAATGAGAAAACCGTTCAAAAGGTTGAGAATGACATACAAAACGTAATTGAAGAGAAGTTATTCAGCAATATCACCCATAGTGACTCTTCAAGCTATCAGTTAACCTTGAACGAGCCTGTAGATGAATTTACCATTCAAGATTACCTGAAAAAGGCTGGTTATGGACGAGACAGTATTACTTCCTTATATCCTATTGGGAAATCAGGTAAGAAATATTCAATTAACATTTCCGGACTAACACAGGATAAATCAAGGACGGAGACAGTAAGTAACGTAACCACTCTTCTCGCAAGCCTTCTTGATATTTCGTCAGTAAAACCACAATATGGTGATATAAAAGATGAACTTCCGTCTGTTACAGACGATCCGAGGAATACACAATTCAGATCGATATCAACTATGAGCATGGATACGGATAAATCGGTTGATCCTAATATTCTTGAAATAGTAATGAAGAAAGAAGGATACAAGGATATTATGGTATCGACAAGAGGAACATCCAGTAGAAAGGCTACCTCTAAAAAATTAGAAGTTACTGGAGCAAGAGATATACTGGAAACAATCAAACTAATGGAAGCGTCCTTGAATATACCTCCAATCAGGATAGTAGATAACTCGTCAATCCAGATTGAACTAAAGAACAACATTGATGAAGATTCTTTAAACAATATGTTTTCCGGCTCAAAGCAGCTTAGAGACTCAGTTGGTGACATTACAAGCATAGACATAACGGCCAGTAACTACATGATTGGCATCAATGCGTTGAATGCCGCAAAGATACAGGAAAAGATACGTGAAGATATTTTTGTTACATTCGAGGATAAGATTTACGCTGAAGGCACAAGCTCAGAAGTGTCAAGACCTGACCCGTTCAAGAGAGTAGTCAGCATAGGTTCCACCGTAGCAGGTGAAATGAAAAGCAGAGCCGCACTAGCCCTATTTTTTGCTTGCCTGGCAATAATTATTTATATATGGTTTAGATTTGGTGAGTTGAAATTTGGAGTTGCTGCGGTATTAACTCTTGTTCATGATGTATTAATTACTGTTGGAGCAGTTGCAGTCGCAGATCATTATGGAAACATATTTGGTGATGTAAAATTAAACCTGCCGATGGTAGCTGCCTTCCTGACACTGATCGGATACTCTTTAAATGATACAATCGTGTTATTTGACCGTATCAGAGAGAACATGGCCGGCAAGAATAGATCAATAACAAAAGAATTGATAAACAACAGTATCAATCAAAACCTGAACAGGACTATACTCACATCCGTAACAACATTAGGTGTTGTATCTGCCCTTTACTTTGTTGGTGGAACTGCAATACATGGATTTGCTTTTGTCATGATGGTAGGAGTTGTGGTAGGTACGTATTCTTCTATTTTCATTGCCAGCCCAATCCTGCTTGACTGGGAAGTTGTTAAAAAGGTCTTCAAAATAATCACAATTTGTATATTCTTCCCAATCTGGATAGCATATAAACTTTTACATAAAACACCGCCAGTACGAAATAAAAAGAATTTGAAACGTTCTAGAGCATAATCAACCTTTTTACAAAGGAAGGAAAAAATCTATGCGAAGAGATACACAAATCGGAATAATTCTCGGTGTAGTAATTCTTGTAGTTATTGGTATCTTTCTTAGTACAAGGACGACTGTTTATGAGACAAAAACACCAGAAGATTTAAAGATATCTGAAGAAGAAATTGTAGCAGAAGCGGAAATTGAAGAGATTGATATAAACGATCTAATTGAAGAGTCAAAAACTGTATCACCAAAGGAAGATATTCAGCCACCAGAAAAGTTAGTGGAGAAATCTCCTGTTGAGCCTTCCAATGACAATATTACGTTGGAAGGCAAATGGGAAGGGACCAAAACAGCCTCTATTGAACCTGAAGAGGCGTTTTCGGAAATGCCTGTTGCAGAAAGAATAACAGTACAACCTGAAATAACTGAACTGGCTCCACCTGAGGCCGAAGAGGCTACGGACGTAGTGGAGACAGAGCAGAAAGATGTTTCTGTCAAGGTTGTTCATAAAGTAAAACCAAATGACAGTCTCTTTAAGATATCCAGGAAGTATTATGGTGACGAAGCTAAATGGCATAAGATATACGAGGTAAATAAAGACAATATGTCAAGCCCTAATGCCCTTTACATTGGGCAGGAAATACTGATACCAGATATTACGATTGCAAAAAAGGTGACCTTGTCTATTGGAACTTCAATTAATAAAAAGCAAGAGATTGAGGTGTCCACAAAAACTACCGAACACACTGTAGTATCAGGCGACACACTTTACCATCTTGCAAGGAAATACTATGATGATGCCACAATGTGGCGCAAAATATATGAAGCCAATGAAGACACAATAGAGGACGAAAGCTTTCTTGTAAAAGGCCAGGTCCTGACAATTCCTGAATAGTCAGAGGCAGGATGTATTATACTATGGCAAATTCTGTTTTTGTATGTTAATCTTACGTAATTAATTTAATCCATTAAACATAGTCGGTGTATTTGGCTCTCAGCCTAAACCCACCATACCGTTACGTATACGGCTCAAATAAATCATAAACTTTTGCGGACACATACACAGGTATTTCATCAACGAAAGGACTCAATATGAAGTTTTTCACTTTAAATATTAATAAAGTATTCACAACCAAACGGTTGCCCCTTCTGGCAACTTTTATAATAACTTTAAGCATCATCATTAACTCATCTACTGCGCAAATGTTTATGCACGATCTTAAACATACAGGCCGTAGTTCATATCAGGGGACAAGCTCAAATGAAATAAAGTGGAGTACTATCACCGGCGGTGAAATCTGGTCTTCTCCCGTAACAGATTCTACCAATACTATTTATGTTGCCAGCACAGACGGCAACTTCTATGCACTGAATTCAGATGGAACAGAAAAGTGGCATTATAGAACAGGAGATGAACTATACAGTACTCCCGCCATAGGTACTGACGGAACTATATATGTTGGCGGCAAAAACAAAAAACTTTTAGCTCTAAATCCTGACGGTGAGATTAAGTGGGTATACTTTCTCGGATCTGATGCATATTCTTCTCCTGCAATTGGTAAGGATGGAACAATATATATAGGAGCATGGGATGGAAATCTTTTTGCTATCAACCCCAATGGCACAAAGAAATGGTCTTATAGGACTTCCAGCAACATACTTTCATCATCACCGGCTATTGGGGATAACGGAATAGTGTATTTCGGGTCACAGGATGGACGTCTGTATGCTGTAAGCCCGGAAGGAAGAATCAAATGGAGTTTCTCTACTGAAGCCAAAATTGATTCATCTCCATCAATTAATAAAAATGGTATTGTCTTCATTGGCTCTCATAATGGAATATTGTATGCTCTTGATTCAAATAATAAGGGTAAACTAATTTGGGAATACAATATTGGTTCCAGACTAGATTCTACCCCGGCCATCAGTTCTGATGGTACTATATATACGGGTGCAAAGGATGGAAAACTTTACGCCATTAGTTCCAACGGAACTCTGAAATGGTCTTACGATACCGGCGACACCATTACGTCGTCTGCCGCCATAAGCTCTGACGGTACTATTTATACTGGCTCATGGAATGGAAATTTGTATGCTCTAGCACCTGATGGATCTTTGAAATGGAAACAGAATTTATCACGTTTCCCGATACTCTCCTCACCGGCAATAGACTCACAAGGTTCTGTATATGTAGGAAGTACAGACTGGAAGGTGTATGCATTTGGGAAGTAAAAAAGGATTGAACATTTAATACTGTAGATTCCTGCCTAACAAACTGGCGGACTGGGAAGATTGCAAAGACAAAGAAGAATACAGAAAGCAAAGTTCCCACCCATCGTTAATCCACAATCGTCAATAGCCTTCAGGCGCTGTCAGCTATCGCTTTTAATCCCGTGATTGTCTCTTCAATATCATTCACTGTATTGAAATAACCGGGGCTTATTCTTATCATCCCCTCCGGAAACGTACCTATCTCACGATGAATATGCGGGGCGCAATGCATGCCCGGCCTTACTGCAACATTGTACCTATTATCCAGAATAGCGCCAACCTCACCGGAATCAAATCCTTTAATATTCAATGAGACAATTCCAACCTTCTCATTTTCATCTTTACTACCATATATCTTAAACCTGTCATCAGACTCCAATGCCTTTACCAGCCTCAGTGCAAGGTTACGCTCGTGTGTTCTTATTTTATCTATACCTTCTTTAATACAAAACTCTATACCGGTTCTCAAGCCGACTATCCCAACAGAATTAGGAGTTCCACTCTCTAACATGAACGGGAGCGTATCCGGCTGGGAAAGTGACTCAGGTTCAAATCCTGTACCGCCCTCTCTCCACGCCCGAAGTTTTACATTTTCCCCTACATACAATCCCCCGCTACCCGGTGGGCCGAAAGGCCCCTTGTGTCCTGTAAACGCAAGCATATCTACATTCTGTACCTCAATATCAATATCACAAACTCCTACAGTCTGTGCTGCATCTACCATAAACACAATCTCTTTTTCACGTGCCACCTTCCCTATCTCTCTGATCGGCTGGATTGTCCCCAAAACGTTAGAAGCATGAGTGCAGGCTATTAATTTTGTGTTTGATTCAATGGCATTCCTTATGTCATTAGCATTTATAAACCCATCATCTGAATTTGCCACCCTCGTTACGGTAATTACCCCATACTTTTCCAACCCTGCCAATGGCCTTGAAACAGAGTTGTGTTCAAGTTTGCTCGTTATTACGTGATCGCCTTCACACAATAACCCCTTTATACCAATATTAAGTGCATCTGTTGCATTAAAGGTAAATACCATTCTCTCAGGATGCTTTATACCAAGGAACTTTGCCAGAGTAACCCGTGCCTTCTCTATCTCTTGCTCTGTTTCAACTGACATGCGATGTCCGGCACGTCCCGGATTTGCACACTTTTCTCTCAGAAACTTATCCATTGCCGCATAAACAGATTCAGGTTTTGGAAACGTGGTTGCTGCGTTATCTAAATATATCATATAATCACATACCGAGATATTTTGAATATAAACTCTTCGCAGTACTCAAATCATTAGTACCAGTAATAATGGCTCTCCCATCCGGAAAGACTGTAAACTCATTGTCTTTGACCCTGAATTTTAACATAAACTCGTTACTGCTTACGTTTGAAACAGAAGTTAACCTCCTCGCCAGTTGAACTAAATCAACATTACTACTATTCCGACTCATCACCTGTACAGCATTCTTACCGCAAAGAAGCGTAGTCATAACTCCATCCTCCGCCTCCAGATACTTAAAAGTGTGTAATTTACACGTCGGGCAATCATTTAATCCCATAAAATCTGAAACATCAATTTGCTTAACTTTTGTATCCCATACATCAACCTCAATAAGTGCTTTGTTTGCAGATTCAAATTTTCCTGTTAAGATCTTGATTGCCTCAGTTGCTTGAATCGACCCTATAATTCCAGCAATTGGCCCGATAACACCGGCAGTATCACAGGTTGGAAAGGTACCCATTTGAGGCATAGTTTCAAAGACACACCTCAGACAGGGAGTCTTCGAAGGAACAATATTCATTGTCAACCCCCTACTCCCTATACAGGCCCCATATATCCACGGAATATTATTTTTTATACAGAAATCATTAATCAGGAATCTTGTTTCAAAGTTGTCGGTACCATCTATGATTATATCAGCACCTTTAGTTAATTCTTCTATATTCGCGTAGTTAACATCAGTAACAATTCCTTCTATATTAGCTTTATTGTTAATCTTTCTGAGTTTTCTTTGAGCTGTTATTGCCTTGGGAAGACCTTCTGCAATATCATTCTCATCAAAGAGTAATTGCCTTTGCAAATTACTCTCTTCGATAAAGTCCCTATCTATAATCCTTATCTGTCCAATACCGGCCCTTGTAAGATAACTTGAAGAAACGGTTCCAAGCGCCCCACAGCCTACTACAACAACATTGCTGTCCATTAATACCTTCTGGCATTCCTCACCTATATGCTGTAAAAGAATCTGACGTGAATATCTTTCAAGTGATTGATCCATCATTTCTTTATAGAATATCCATTTCTTACAAAGGGTAATTTAAAAGGAATGCAAAGTCAAAGAATGGTAAATATAGACAAAAAAAGCTCGCAGTTGTTTACACTGCAAGCTTTTTTGCAAATCGTATATCAAAAGGAATTGATTCCTGATTTGTAGATTATTATGATAATTCAAAAGCGTTTAAACAATCTGAATCCCCGACAGCGATAGCCCTTTCCCTCGTATGCTTTATCTTTGGATTCGCCCCTTCTCCGAATCCTGAAATCCATGAATTCACCATATCGCACATTGTCTCAAATGATGCTCCTGCATCTTTCCAGTACTGCTCATGTACACATTCGGTATGATCCCATGTGGTGCGGTCCGCAGCCTCATCTTGTACCTGAGCGCCCCTGTCACAGGGCATCCCGTCGCAGAGATAACTCTGGATAAGCTCAAATGCTTTTTCGGCATCACAGTCACCACTAACTTGTTTTTCCTCAAGTGCCTTCTTGCCAAATTCCACGCCGTTATCATGAGCCGCCTCTATAATCAGATCTTTAGCTTCATTACCATACTTTTCACAAAAAGCAGCAACTGTAGCGGCTTCTCGTGTTTCCGCTTTTATGATCAGCTCTTGTATACCCGCATGGATTGGCATATCTCCAAGCTTTTCCTCAAGTGATATATCCGGATCTGCGCATGGATGTTTTTCGTAAACTGAATTCAATATTCCCTCAGCTTCCTGACCATATTTTTCCTTTAATGCATCAGCTACGCTTGACTCTCTTGCCTCCGTAGTCTTTATCTTGTTATACATCCAATGATGTACGGGTCCTAATACCAGACTCATTATTAACAACTCCTAATCTTTTAATGTAATAAAAAATGTGTTAAACAGCTTCGACTTCCTGAATTTCAGGACAATCTTCCTTAACCCTGACCTCTATTCCCTGTTTGAGCGTCATGAGGGCACTGGGACAGGTACCACAGGCACCTTGCAATCTAACCTTGACTATGCCGTCTTCAACGTCAACAAGTTCAACGTTTCCGCCGTCAGCCATCAAGGCTGGCCTGATAGTATCCAGGGATTTCTCGACTCTCTCTTTCAAGTCTTCTGACATTGTCTGTACTCCTTTTTTTTATTTTAAACAAGAAATATAGTTACAAATTAAAGGAATAGTAACTCCTGGTTAATCGGAGTAACCTCATGTAATGCGCTTACTTGCCTTCGTTAGCCTTGTTTTGAATGGCCTCATTCAATTCATCAATAATCTTTTCAGGAGTAGTGTTGTGCATCATAGCGCCAAAAGCTATGTCTTCCGTCTTTGATCCCGGACAAGAAAAACAACCTGAACCAAAATACTTCATGAAAACCGGTTCTGTTTCGGGATGCTTCGTAAATACCTCCCCTATAGTTGACTTCTTTGTAATCGTTAGTGGTTCATCACTCATAATTTTTACCTCATTGTTTTAAGTTAATCTTCTTCTTTCGGTTTTCTAATACTCACAAGAATGTTTGTAGTAAACATAATCACTCCAATTGCATTCAGGATTGCAAATATGCCTATCAACACATCCATAGTAAGCAGCCACGAAACTACAAGTCCGACTAAAGCTACATTTGCCCACCAAAAATGAATAATGGCCAATATTGGGAAGGCCACAGGGTTTCCGTTAAACCTCGGTAATATATGATACCCTACTCCATAAATCATCATAGACATCCACCCTAACAACATTAAATGGGAGTGTATATAATTCAGCTGCATGTGTCTATGAAACAAAAAATAAGATCCAATGATCGCTGAAATAGCAAAATATATTACACTCGTACGTATAAAGTTCTTAGCGACAAAATCCAATTTATACCCCCCTCCTTATAAAGATCTAACATAATCCTAAACCTACAAGATATCTCAAATTATGACTTTTGTCAATAGAAAAATGACTCCCAGACAGGCCCATTTTTTTGTTTGATTAATTCCTAAATTTCTTATAAACTAATTAGCAAATCTTTTCTTCTGAGTTAAGATTATTTATGCAAACATTTACCTGACATAGGCATAACCATAGCTGGTGTCCGAAAAATAGAGGCAAAATAGTGTAGTGCAAACTGGAATGAGCAAACGTCATTCACAATATTGACTTCGTGATGGATACGTGTTAGTTAAATGCTATCATAAAATTCTGTTATTTAGACATACATAATAGGCTAAAAACAACCTTAATATGATAAATTTACTCAGCCCGATTCAATACATTTTTATAGTCGCAATCGTATTATACATCCTGGATTCTGTATGGGAGGTAGGTTCTTTATTCCGTCCCGGAACATTCAGTAAAAGACTATCCAACTACTTTATCCTTACAGGCCTGTCATTTCACTGCGCATTCTTAATAGTTGTAAGCATAAGGTCAGGTACGTTGCCGATAACAACTCTTTTTGAGTCATCCACCTTCTATCTCTCTCTTATTGTCTTACTCTCGGTGATACTCAAATTCTTATACAGACTGCAATCACTCACCCCATTTGTAATGCCTATTGTCACCGGATTTTCTATTGCCTCGGTCGCACTTGTAAGAAACGATTTGGCCTTGACTTATAACTTAAAAACATTCTGGCTCTTTGCCCACATAATCCCACTGTTCCTGGGCTATGCCTCTTTTACCATCTCTTTTATATTCAGCATTATGTACCTGACGCAAGAGAGGCAATTAAAGAAGAAGTCCTTTGGCCCCCTTTTTGAAAGTTTGCCTTCTCTTGAAACCCTTGATGCACTAATGTGGAAAACCATCACGTTAGGCTTTCCTCTCCTGACAATTGGCCTTGTTGCAGGTACTGTGTGGGCAAAGACATCAAACATTTTAGGCCTACTCTGGTATCTGGACCCTAAAGTAACATTAGGAGCCCTTACATGGCTCATTTATGCCGCAATCTTACACTTGAGGCTGGGAGCCTCATTTCATGGAACAAAGGTAGCTATCGTTACTATTGCAGGTTTTGTTGTTGTAATACTTACTTTTATCGGCCCCTTCTTAATGGGGCATAAACATGGCTATGAAAAGGGTTCGGTAAAATTCGAACAGGAGATAGCACCGGAACCACCCGGCATAGCAAAGGTTAAATCATAAAATAATTAATAGGACACGGATTTTACAGATGGCACAGATTTTCAAAGCATTTTTTCTTTGTTTTATTCTTTTCTTATAATCAGTGTAATCTGCGTTTATCTGCGTCCAAAATGGAAATTACTACAATATGAACTTACATACAGTTGGTCTTAATCATGACTCTGCCCCTGTCGAAATAAGGGAAAAGATCGCCTTCAGCGCTTCATCAGTGCCGATCGCATTGTCTTCCTTTACACAAACTTTCCCTTTGTCAGAAGCAGTTATACTGTCTACCTGTAATAGAGTAGAAATATACGCCACGTCACCAGATAATTCTCTGAATAAGGAAGCCTTGTTGGATTTCTTTTCTGCATTTCATGGACTGCCAAAGGAAAAATTTGCTGACCACATGTATCACCATCAGGACATGAATGCCGTCAGACATCTGTTCTTTGTCTCCTCCAGCCTCAACTCAGGCGTCCTTGGTGAGACACAGATCATCTCCCAGGTAAAGGAGGCGTATACAACAGCAACTGCTGCAGAGACAACCGGCAGTATGCTTAACCAGCTCTTCCAGCGTTCCTTAACTGTCGCTAAGGATGTACACACAAAGACAAGTATCGGCAAAGGCAATATATCTGTAAGCACGGTAGCCGTTGATCTTGCTATCAAGGTATTTAAAGACTTCTCTGACAAGACCATATTTATTATTGGTGCCGGCGAGATGTGTGAGCTTGTCTTAAAGCATCTTGTAGAGCGCGGCGCAAATACTGCAATAGTCGCAAATAGAAACTACGACAAGGCAAAATCCCTTGCTGAAGAATATGACGGGAAGGCCATAAATTACGAAAACCTTGATGATTATCTCCCACAGGCGGATATAGTCATCAGTTCTACTGCATCCCCTCGCCCTGTAATCCACACAGAACATATAAAGAGTGCTATTAAGACACGCAGGGGTAACCCCATGCTGCTTATAGACATTGCCGTACCAAGAGATATAGACCCAAAAATAGCAAAGATAGACAATGTCTACCTCTACAATATAGATGACCTGCAGACAGTCGCTAACAATAATGCAAAAGACAGAAAGAAAGATATCGGCAAATGCGTGTTAATCATCGACAAAGAGGTAGAAAAATTCATGGCATGGTTCGAAGAATTAAAGATCGGGCCCGCTATCACTCAACTGAGAAATCACTTCCATGAAATAGGCGAACAGGAACTTGAAAGACTGCGTCCAAAACTGGGAGAAATTGCACATGAAGAGTGGGAACACATAGTCTATTCAATGCAGCGAACACTCAATAAAATCCTCCATAAACCCGCCAAAGTAGGAAAAGAGAAGGCTAAAAACGGCGGCGGTTATCAATACGTAGAAACCATAAAACACCTCTTCGGTATCCACCACAAAGACGAGACTAAAAAATAATTTATAGATTGAGTAACCGCAACCAAGTTTGAAGTGCCTTAAGTGAACTAAAGTGCATAAAGTTAAAAAGAATCCACAACCCCAACATTTCTTTTGACATGAATGCACACTTTATACATACTGATACATATGAGAACTACATTGAATATAGATGAGAATACTCTAAAGAAAGCTTCAAAGCTTACAGGGGTTACAGAAAAAACTTCTTTAGTGCGTCTGGGCCTGGAAGCACTGATCGCTCGAGAAAGCGGCAGGAGACTTGCCGAACTTGGCGGAACTGAAAAATCGCTTCGTCGTATTCCAAGAAGAAGGATTACGAACAATTAACCATGGAGTAAGAATAGACTAAAATCGTTCAGTTTAGAAGTCAATAAATCCTGTATCCATCATTTATGTCTTTTTCTTAAATCTACAGCAATCATTTATCAATACTGTTACAATTACATAATATATGTGGTTAATGTAGTCAAATATGAATCCACAACTTTAGCTCACTTCAAACTTTAGATACTTTCAACTTTTATAGTATAAACAAGCTATGAAATTTATAAAAGATATCACAACTCACACACCTTTTGCTAGAATGGTTTTTATTCTGGTTATACTGTGGTTTGCTTCTCTATCGGTTGGATTTAGGACCGCCAACGCTTCAACACCTGAGATTACAAAGGCAGAAGCCGCACAGATTCTCAGCCACATGGGCTACGAAAATGTTAAGGTGGGTGCTTTAATTAAAGGTGTTGGTGGAGTGGGAGCTGGTGCATTCAGTAGTGAGAACATGGCTTCGATTGTAGCTGTTGGCACACGTAACAGAATGTCTAAAGAAATCAGTGTGACCATTTTCTACGATGCAGATCATGGGTGGTTTTATTATGAATCTGTTCGTGACGAACTTACAAGGCAATACGAAGTACGCATCTGGACGAAAGATGGTTACAAGAAGATCGAACATCCTGAACCTGAACCAAAGAAGAAACAGGAAGAAAAACAGAGTGAAGACGATTCTAAAGAATAATAACTTTTTTAAAGAAAGGGTTATTCTATGCAGAGGAAAGAACGTCGTTCAAGAAGGAGACGGAGAGAAAATGCGGAACGCAGACGCACAAACAACATGGACTTTAATGGTCATGACCGTAGGAACGAGAAGGACAGGAGGTCAAGAAGCGATAGAAGGGTTTTGCAGGAATAAGCGAATAAATAACTGTATTGTGCATCAGGATCTGCTCTTATGAGAATATGAACAGGTAAGGGGAAACTATGAAGATAATGAAATTAAGTCTTTTCGTAGTATCTGTGTTGTTAGTTATATGCGGTGCTTTAATGATCTCAACGGCAGATGGTTCAGCCCAGGAATCAGAGTCACTGATGGTCATTTTAATAGCTTCTGTCTTTCTGGTTGGAACTGCTATTTTTCATGCAATAGATTTACTCAGGAAAAGCATAGAGGATAGAAACAAATTGGACATATGAAACACTTCCCATATTCGGCATTCACTGCTCCCCCACCCACATACATTTACTCATTTCTTCAACAAAAACTATACACATTAAAATAATAGATTTCTGAGTAAGAATAAGATAGTATTTTTGCACTGTCATTGCCTGTAAACTTGTTTGATCTGCCCAGACCATATGAATATGCGTAGACACGTTACAAAAGTATTACAAATGTCATTTTATTTGCCATTCTTTTTTTTGTTTAGAACCTTTCTTAATTTTAAGGTCAAGGGAGCTGACAACCTGAAAGAGGCAGGCACTTCATTTATTCTTGCTGTAAATCACGTCTCATATCTGGACCCCATATCTGTGTTTGTTGCCCTGCCGTTTCGTTTGAAATATATTCCGCTTTTTTACGTGGCTAGTGACTATTTTTATAAAATACTGTTTTTTTATCGTTTTATTGGAGCTGTTCGTGCTCGAATGGGTCGGGATCTGGAATTATCCAGCAGGCCGTTAATAGAAAAACTAGACCAGGGTGAAAGGGTTGTCATATTCCCTGAAGGTGGTATAAACAGAGGCGTAAGCATAAAGAGAAGGCCTCGAAGGGGAATTTCATATGTCGCCGCTAAAAGCAATAAATTGATTGTGCCTCTTAAAATAGTATCCAACCTTGACGATACAGTAAGCGTCCTAGGTGGTACTATAATTGACATACTGACAGGAAAACATTGGGTGAAGATGGTTTTCGGTAAACCTTTTAAGATTGATGAAACAATCGGAAAAATTCCGGAAAGCCTTTCTGAATTACGAAAAGCGTCTGAAGGTGTTTTTGAAAGAATTATGATGGCAAAATAACGTCTGGAGAAATCTAAATATTTATAGTATAAATATGCTATGAGAAGAGTAAAGCGAAATTCGAGGCCTAAGAGATTTATAAAAGATATTACAACGCATACGCCATTTGCCAAGATGATTTTTCTTCTGGTCGTACTTTGGTTTGCTTTTTCAACCGGATTTTATTTTGCCGAAAGAGGCATTGATGGGGCAACGATAACCTCTTATGGCGATGCATTGTATTGGGGTATAGCTGCGTTTTCAACAGCCGGTATAGCTGATACGCCTCAATCCGATATAGCTCAGTTGATTGGCGGCATATGGATAGTAGTGGGTTCCGTAATCTTTTTCGGAACTATAGTAGCAACTGTTACAACTTATTTTATGCGCCCAATGCAGCGCCCTGGCAAAAAGATAATCGATACGATTGAGTACAATCTTGAGCAGTTAAATGATTTGACTATAGAAGAACTCGATCTACTGAAGAAGACGGTAGACACACTTATTATCCATGTAGAGCGCCTGAAGAAGAAGCAATAAAAGAGGAAGAAAAAACCAAATGATCAGGAGTATGTGATATGAATGATGATGAAAATTCCGGGTATTTTGATGACGATGGAGAAAAACTGAATCCAAATCTCATTTCCAAACCGGACCTTTGTACAACATGCAGAAAAGACGAGGTTGAGGATGAAGAGATATTGTGTAATCTAAACAGGCTTGATCAAGCCGGTGAGGAAGAGTTTATCTGTTATGCATACAAATCAAAATTTGAGAAGGAAGATATGAATGATGAAACAAAAGATGATGTAATAAAATTTTGAAATAATAATTGACAACTCATGAAATAGTATATACTGTCATATAGTTATGTATTCATTAAATTCAAAAAAGAGATTTAAAAGGCTGTCTATACTCGTCTTAGTACCGTATGTCATCCTGTGCATTACGGCAGGAGGATTCCATGCATTCGACGAGTCAGCATATCATAACCATACCGATAACCATCATTCGGAGAATACTGCTTGCACCATCAATGACGTCGGCAACACTGCTCCTATCCTCTGCGACAATGATCATAACGAAGAAAATTGTATTATCTGCAAATGGCTTAAGAGTTCGCCCAAGAAAATACAATTGTCCCTGGATGCATCACAATTCAAACCGGTCACATACGGGTTATGTCTAAACGACAGACAATCCTATTATTTCCTGAATAGCTGGAAATTCCACTCACGCAGTCCTCCATTTATCACCTCATAGTTCAATCACATTTATATTTCCAAAAAGCTTAACGTGTCTACGTACATACATTTTTATTAATGTACGTCTGTAATCAACAAAAATCATTCTATTTACGCCAACTGACTAATACAGCAATTGGAGGGTTATTATGCAAAAAATATTTATATATCTGTCATGCATCATGTCATTTTTTATATATATGCCTGGCATTGTTCTGGCAAATCAGGATCCTTTGAGCCGGGAAGTTCTGGAACTTAAAGCCTTGATTATGGAAATGAAAGATGACTACGAGGCAAGAATTAATGAAATGCAGGATAAGATTACAAAATTGAGTGAACAGAAATTCATAGAGGAAGAAGAGGCTGAACTGGAAAAGGAACTGGAATCACTGTTTATTGATAAGGATGAACAGGCGGTATCTTCTGTGCTGGACATACAGGCTGCACCCGGGAGGTTTACCGGAGGAGGTATGTTTCAGAATCTCATGATGGACATAAGCCTCATTGGTGATTCTATTGCCAATGTTACATGGCCAGAGAAGAGTATCGATACAGGCCGTGCCGGCAGCCCCTTTGCAGAGAATGAATTTGCGGACAGGATAAGCCTGAGGGAAGCAGAACAGGGCATTATGGGAGTATTGGATCCTTTTGCTCGTGCGGATTTCTTCTTTTCATTTGAAGATGGAGGTGCTCCGACTATAGAAGAGGGGTTTGTAACCTGGCTCTATCTTCCGTTTGGTTTACAGGCGAAAACAGGAATATTCAAAACCAGTTTTGGAAAGATGAACAGGACCCACAGGCCGGAAATATCTCAGATAGATTATCCCAGTCCTATAAAGAATTTTCTGGGCGAAGAAGGTCAGAGTGAACCCGGAATATCTATAAGCAAGATGCTGCCAAATCCCTGGGACATTTACTCTGAATTAACCGGAGAGATCCTTACGCCTTCTGACGAAGGAGTAAAAGGCAGGGATCAGATATACCTGGCGCACTTGAAAAAT
Source organism: Candidatus Scalindua arabica (assembly GCA_018263435.1). Classification (GTDB taxonomy): domain Bacteria; phylum Planctomycetota; class Brocadiia; order Brocadiales; family Scalinduaceae; genus Scalindua; species Scalindua arabica. The sequence goes on from JAANXD010000020.1 coordinate 27,137, forward strand.
TTCTTTGCAGTCACAGATAGCTCCTCCATTGAACTGGGTTTGAGTTTTCAGACACGTGATATAAGTGACACAGATGATGCAACACTGACTAAAAGGAATTTCAGGCAAACTATGGAAGGTGTTGACCTTACATATAGATGGGACCCCCCAGGACAGAATCTTTATAAATCGTTTATCTGGCAGACTGAATTCTTTGCCAGTCAGAGGGAAGCGGGCAGTTTTGACGAGGCAGGGTCTACAGTGGATGTTAAAGATATTAACAGTCTTGGATTTTATACATTTGCTGAATACCAGCTTACACAAAGACTTTTTGCTGGAATGAGATTTGATTATTCACAGTTTCCAACAAATGACAAAGATAGTGAATGGTCAATATCTCCGTATCTAACATTCTGGCAGAGTGAATTTACTCGCTTGAGGCTGGAGTATACCCATTCAGAAAGAAACTCAGTTACTATGCCTGTAGAAGAAGGCGATAACTCGTTAACATTACAGGCAACATTTACTCTTGGCGCACACAGACCACATCCATTTTAAAGAAATATTATCTGGAGAAAGAAAATGACAAAAGGGAAACTTCTGCGACCAACAGTTATAATTTATTCACTAATGATACTATCGGTCATCTTCCTTAATTATAGCTATGCATTTGCAGAGAAAATAAAAGTTATAACGACATCAACTGATTTGAAATCTATTACTGAGTTAATAGGCGGCGACAGAGTTAAGGTGGAAAATATTACAAAAGGATATCAAAATCCTCATATTGTTGATGCAAAACCGAGCTATATGCTGAAACTCAACAAGGCAGACCTCTTTGTAAAAGTAGGCTTAGATTTTGAAACATGGTCACAACTGCTTGAAGATGGAGCAAGAAATCCACGTATCAGATACGGCTCTCCAGGATATGTAGACGCTTCTATAGGAGTTGAACTTCTGGATATTCCTATGACGAAAATTGACAGGTCCCTGGGAGATATACATATCTTTGGCAATCCGCATTACTGGCTGGACCCAATTAACAGTAAAATAATTGCTCAAAACATCCTTGAGGGGTTAATAAGAATATCACCAGAAAATGCCGATTATTTTGATGAAAACAAAAGACATTTTGATAAGGAAATTAATACACGCCTTGTCAAATGGCTTGAGAAAATGAAGCCTTACTCTGGAACAAAAATAATCGCTTATCACAAAACGTGGCCAAACTTAACAAAGAGATTTAAAATTAAGATAGTAGATTATGTAGAACCAAAACCAGGAATTTCACCCTCTCCTTCACACATTGCAAATCTCATTAAGAGGATGAAAACGGAAAACATAAAAATAATAATCAAGGAACCGTATTATGAGAACAAAATTTCAGATTTCATTGCATCCAAGACAGGTGCAAGTGTATTAACTTTACCTACTTCCGTTGAAGGAATAAGCGGAATCAATAACTATTTCGCACTTTTCGACTATATTATTGATGAACTCGTTAATACATTTAAAGAGCAAGGAATAAGCACTAATGATTGAATTTATAAATGTACAACTTGGTTATGGTAGAAAGCCAGTGCTTACGTCCCTTAATTTCAGTATACAAAAAGGAGATTTCTTTGGAATAGTTGGTCCCAACGGCGCAGGGAAGACAACTCTTCTAAGGTCAATATTGGGAATGTTAAAACCTATAAAAGGTGAAATTACGTTCAATGATAATGGAAAGGGATATAAAAAAAGTATTGGCTACGTCCCAC
>JAANXD010000021.1 GCA_018263435.1 Candidatus Scalindua arabica
CGATATAAAATTTGTATTTTTGTTTTGATAACAGTGATTTAAAAACTTAAATAGAAACAATGCTTCCGCATACTTTTACTATCCTTCTGTGAATCCCCCCTTCTTCCAGTTGTTTACTATTTATGTCCTTGAAAACATAAAAAGTACTTGCAATTATATTTCCTATAACACATAATTAGACATGAAGGATATTTATACAAAACCACTTGTTTTTATCGGAAGTTCCAAAAAAGACTTACGGAAATTTCCTAAAGCTGTCTGTAAAAAAAATTGGTTACGATTTATACCTTGTACAGACACAGGAAATGCCGGATTCAGCAAAATCGCTTAAAAGTATTTCTGGTGTAATGGAATTGGTGGAAAGGTACGATACCGATACTTACCGGTCTGTATATGTGGCTAACCTGGATAAAGCGATTTTTGTTTTGCATTGCTTCAAGAAGAAAGCAAAGCGAGGCATTAAAACGCCCAGGGCTGATATGGACGTTATTAGACAACGGTTGAAAGAGGCAAAAGAATTAAACAAAGGAGAGTAGAGCCATGACAAAGAAAATAGATTATACTGAAAGTTACGGTAATGTGTTTGCCGATCTTGGTCTTGAAAATGCAGAAGAGCTACACGCAAAAAGCAAACTGGCAGTACAAATTTTAAGAATCATTAAGAAACGTAAACTTACACAGATAAAAGCCGCGAAAATTCTTGCTACAAATCAAAGCCAGTTATCACTTTTAAGAAGCGGTGATTGTTTGGAACGCTTTACCTTTGACCGCCTTATGAGTTGGCTGACAAAGCTTGATCAAAATATAACAGTGACTGTAAAACGAAAATCCCGCAATCAGGAGAGTGCAGCGATCCATGTTGCCGTTTAACACTCTATCAGGCACTCAAGGGGCACGACGATATAAAATTTGTGTTTTAGAAACAGTTGATTTGCAGATTTGGATTTGGGGCTATATTTTGCCACTAAGACACAAAGCCACCAAGGTATTTCTTTGGTCACTGACTTTCACAGATAAACGCTATTACTTCCTGTCCTCTCCACTTTTTGAGTTCTTGATGTTTTTCTCTATATTCTTCGTGCTATTTCGTGCCTGCCCGGCCAGACCATTCGCCAGCTCGACAATCATTCTGGCGGGGACGGGTGTTTTCGTGGTTAACCTCTCTTTCGATTCTTTCTGAATGGTACTTAACAAACAAATAATGCAGTGTTATAATTTTGAGTCTGTTTAAATATTGTTCTGAAAATAGCTAAGGCATCCCTGCCCGACTAATGGTAGGCGGGTTGCCTTGGAATTGTCAATGGTCAGGCAAGATGCTCTCCCAGGCGAGTCTGCCTTAGGCATGACCTGACCTATATAATATTAATTCTGTAGCCGCAACCTTCAGGTTGCGAACTTTCATATACCCATAAGATAATGAGAAGCGTCTGACAGGGCAGACGGCTACTATTACAAAGGATTTAAAATGAGTAAAAAGAGCCAAAAGAGTAAAGTATTTTTTATTGAAACTAAAAACGGAGAATCACTCTCCTCGCAAGCCGAAAAAGTAAAACTGCTTTGTGATGCTATTGGAATCAAGAGTATTATTAATAGAGGTGAAATGGTTGCGGTAAAGACCAGTTTCGGGGAGAAGGGAAATATCGGCCACCTTAAGCCCCCGTTAATAAAGGCTGCTGTGGATAAGGTAAAGTCAAGCGGCGGCAAACCTTTTCTGGTTGAAACGAATACGCTATACGTGGGGAAGCGCTCTAATGCAATAGACCATTTAACGCTCGCTCATGAGCATGGATTTACGATAGAAAACACTGGGGCTCCTGTTATTATCGGCGACGGGCTTTTTGGCGAGCATGATTACATTGTAGAAATTAATCAGGAATTGTGCAAGAACGCTTATGTTTCAGGTGTAGCAAAGGCATCAAACGCCATTGTCTCTATTGCTCATGTTACAGGGCATCTTGCTACCGGCATGGGGGCAACATTCAAGAATATCGGTATGGGGTTGTCTGCGAGGGGAGGCAAGCTAGCCCAGCACTCAGGCGTGATACCTCAGATTATTAAAAAAAATTGTACAACATGCAAGGTATGTCAGATCTGGTGCCCTGCGGATGCAATTACCATGAAAAAGGATACGGCAGTGATTGACCCTGAAACATGTATCGGTTGTGGAGAGTGTCTTGCCGTCTGTCAATTCGATGCTGTCAAGATTGCATGGGACGAGGACACTGCAAATTTGCAGAAAAAGGTTGCGGAATATTGTCTGGCCATTTTAGAGGAGAAGAAACACAAAGTGGCATTCTTTAACTTCCTTACACACATAACCAAACATTGTGACTGTATGGACAAACCTTATGAACCTGACATTTCTGATATCGGCATAGTGGTCTCCAGAGACCCGGTTGCTGTCGAGAAAGCAACTGTAGACTTAATAAACGAATACACAGGAAAAGATTACTTCAAAAAACTCTGGCCAAAGATAGATTATACTGTACAACTTGAACATGCCCACAAAATTGGTTTAGGTAATCTTGATTATGATCTGGAAAACGTTACAGCAAATTTATGATTTCATCTAAACGTAAAGTAATAATATTTGGTCTGGACGCAGCCCCGCCGGAACTGGTTTTTGATAAGTGGCTTGATTACCTGCCTAATATAAAGCGTCTTGTATCAAACGGGATCTCCGGCAAACTGGAAAGCACTATACCTGCGATCACCTGTCCGGCCTGGGCATCAATGGTTACAAGCACTAACCCAGGTAAACTGGGAATATATGGTTTCAGAAATAGACGCCGTTATGATTACGAAGGTTTAACTTTCGCCGACTCAAACACAGTAAAGGAAGAGACAATCTGGGAGATACTTTCAAGGCATGGTAAAAGGCCTATCGTTATAGGCGTGCCGCTGACATACCCTCTCAAGCCTGTTAACAATGGACTAATGATAAGCTGTTTCCTTACACCGGATAAGAATTCTCAGTTTACGTATCCAGATACGTTAAGGCATGAGGTGGAAAGAGTTTCAGACGGCTATATTCTGGACGTAAAAGATTTCAGAGGTGAAGACAAGGGGCAGGTTTTAAATACGATTTATGAAATGACAGGAAAGAGATTTAAACTTACAAGGCACTTTATACAGAAAGAAGATTGGGATTTCCTGATGATGGTGGAGATGGGGACGGACAGGATACAACACGCCTTCTGGGGATTCTTTGACAACAGGCATCCGAGGTACCTGCCGGGCAATAAATATGAGAATGTTATATTTGATTATTACAGATATATAGATGATGAAATAGGTAAAACTCTTGCGTTGTTGGACGAAGACACCCTTGTCTTAATAGTTTCGGATCACGGTGCAATGATGATGGAGGGGGGAATATGCATAAACGAGTGGCTGATAAATAATGGATACCTTAAGCTGACACATTATCCTGATGAGGTTACTCAAATCAGTAAAGATATGATTGACTGGGGCAAGACCAGGGTCTGGGGCGAAGGAGGCTACTACGGGCGTCTGTTTTTTAACGTGAAAGATCGTGAACCAAACGGAATAATCCCTAAACAGAATTATGAGTTTGTAAGAAATGAATTAATAGCAGCACTTGAAGATCAGAGAGATCAGGCCGGGCAAGAGATAAATACAAAGGTATTTAAGCCGGAGGAGATTTATTCAGAATGTAGAAACATACCGCCTGATTTGATTGTCTATTACGGGGATTTAGCCTGGAGGTCTGTTGGCAGTGTGGGACATAATAGTATCTGGGCAAACGAAAATGATACAGGTGCGGATGATGCAAATCACTCCCGGCACGGGATATTTGTGATGAGTGGAGATAACGGATATCATTCTGGAAGGAGAGACGGTTTAAAAATAATGGACGTAACACCTACTGTCTTAGACCGAATGGGAATTGATATTCCGTGGTATATGGAGGGGGAAGTTATTAAATAAATTAGTTCACTTCATTCACTAATTTATATGTGTAAGAAATGGAAAAAACTTGCTCTTGCCGAACTATTGACTGTAAAGTACGGAATATATGAATTAGAATTTAAAGGATTAATGTAAATGTAGGAGTAAAGATATATGAATGCAACGGACCCAACATTGGCAAATATATTGCAGGTACAAGGTAATCTTGAACACTATCATGTTCCCAAATATCAACGGGAATATACATGGGGGAGAAATGAGTGGGAACAGTTACTCAACGATATAGAAGAAAATGATATTGGCTATTTTATGGGTAGTATTATTTGCATTGATGATAATAGCGAATTAGGACCGGGTGAGTCCAGAATATTTGAGGTTGTTGACGGTCAGCAGAGACTAACAACCTTGTCAATTATATTCATGTCTATTTATTGTAGACTCTTAGAAATTGAAGAAAGTTTAACTGATGAGGATGAAGAAGAAAAGGATGATTACAGGTTGATTCTTAGTAATATAAGAAAGCAATTAGTTCATAAGAAAGCAGGTATTAATAAAGCTGAAACCGGGTATTTTCAAGATAAAAGCAATAAAACAAAATACTTTTTTTTAAGAGTACAGCCATCTACCCAGAACAGTAATTTCAATGATTACCTTCATATTTTAAACGAATTAGAATTAATTAAGGGTGACTATAAATCAAAATTTTGTGGTGTGAGAAGGTTATATAAAGCGTACAACTATTTTTACGATAATCTACCCGACACTTACGATGGAATAAAAGAGATCCTGCACAAAATAAATAGTCTCAAATTCATACATATCTCCGTAACATCTTCTTCTGATGCTTTTGTTCTTTTTGAGTCCTTGAATAATAGGGGTGTTCCTCTTTCCGCTATGGATATTATTAAGAACAAAATGCTTGCTCATCTTGAGAAGCAACACAATATGGATATTGATGATGCATACGATGAGTGGCAGAGATTACTGACATTTTTACCTGAATATAAAGATCAGGAAAGATTTTTAAGACAATACTACAACACTTTCAAAATCTATCCAGAAATAAAACTTGAAAATTTCACTAGAGCAACAAAAAGCAGTCTCATTAAAATTTATGAACAGTTTATCAAAAAGAATGCCAAAGACACAATAAACGGATTGCTTGAAAAAGCGGAAATTTATAACTCCTTCATTGAGCCGGGAACAAATAGTCTTACAGATGTGAGAAGAAAGTATCTGCTTGATCTGGATAGAATAGGTTCTGCTCCTTCATATTTGTTTTTATTGTATCTATGCAGTTTGCCATCAGAAAAAATCGATAACAAGGAAGCCGTTATAGATGACATTCTTCAATTCTTTATCAAATATTATGTTCGTAGAAATATCACCGATTTCCCCAATACCCGTGACCTCGACACAATAAATATGGATGTAATTGAAAAATGTGACAAGTATTTAAATGGAGATAATAAGCTTAACAGTCAATTTATTGTTGGTTCCTTTATGAACGGAAAGGAGAAACCTTCTAAAATAGGCGATTTGAAAGAAGGGTTTGAAGATAATCTTTTTTATTACAATTCAGGCATGGCACGGTTTGTCCTTTCAAAGCTTGATGAGATTTCACATTCAAGAGAATATAAACCTGATTTGTGGGCTCGAAACGAAAAAGGTCTACTTGTGTGGACTGTTGAGCATATTTTCCCGCAGGGAGAAAACATCCCTGAATGCTGGGTAAATATGATTGCTAACGGAGATAAGAAAAAAGCTGAAGAAATTCATGAAGAATTGGTGCATTGCTTAGGGAATTTAACTCTTAGCGGATATAATTCAAAACTAAGTAATGCAAGTTTTGAAGATAAACAAAATTTGCATGAGAATAAAAAATTCCTGGGGCATAAAATCAATATTGGCTATAAAAATGGGTTATCATTGAACAACTTTCTGTTTTCGGTAAATGACAATAATACAAATTTGGCAGAGATCGATAAATGGACAAAAACCAGCATTAAGAAGCGTAATAATGCAATAGTTGATGTTCTATTGAAGATATTTGCCTTTAATAAGGAAGAATTAAACGATTTGGAGAAAGAAGAAAACACATAACAAGTCAATCCACCCGGCTTTTTATGCATGAAAGTTGGTAAATACAATAGTTGGAAAGAGAAGATAGTGGGAACGAGTTACTAATATAATGTTTGTACATTGAGATTTTGGTAATTGAGTTTTGTTTGTAATTTGTGGATTGTATATTGTAATTTATCCGAATATGCTTATTAACTTGTTATGAAGAATTTTCTCTGGGCTCTGAATTTTTTAACAATTGTTCCAACAGGCAAGAGATGGTGTGAAAGAGAGCCAAGGGTTGGGAATGTAGTGTTCTGGTTTCCCATAATTGGCTTGTTGATAGGGGTTGTACTGACATTTATTTATTTCTATGCAACCTGGTTCTTTCCACATCTGGTTGCCGATGCCGTAATCCTGGTAGTCTATATTGTTATGACGGGCGGTTTTCACCTCGATGGTTTTGCAGATACCTGTGATGGTTTTTTTGGAGGGAGTACCAGGGAAAAAAGGCTCGACATAATGCGGGACAGCCGGACGGGGAGCTATGGTGCATTATGTCTTATATGTACTGTAGGCCTGAAATATATTTGCATTGTTTCAATTGATCCGGGAGCTGTGGCTGCACTATCCGTTATTTCTAACTGTGAGGTAATAAAGGACATTAACCCTTTGTATCTCAATGCTTGTGAAAAGGGTAAAGTACTTCTCTTTATGTGTGCCATTGGTCGCTGGTCTCAAGTACTGGGCGCAGCGTTATCAAGCTATGCCAGAGATGAAGGGGGTACGGGGAAAATAATTGTTGAAAATGTTAAAATAAAAGATGCTCTGTTTTCCTTGATCTTACCGGGAATACTTATATTTTTGTTTTGTGGAATTACTGGAATTCTTATATTCTTTATGGTGTCCATTGTGGTTGCTTTGTTCGTTACTTATGTCAAAGCAAAAATTGGCGGTATGACAGGTGATACCCTTGGCGCAACAAATGAGATAAGCGAATTGACCGTTTTACTTTCCTTTTTAGTTATTTAATTTCTGGTTTACCACGGAAAACCACGGAGAAAACACAGAAAAATAATAAGTAATGAGCAAACTGCTATACGAAGACTTAACTTATAAGATCATAGGAGCTGCACAAGAAGTATATAAAGAACTTGGTCCTGGTTATTTGGAATCGGTTTATGAAGATGCATTGTGTTACGAGTTGGATTTAATAAATATAATTTATGAAAGACAAGTTGAATTAGATATTCATTATAAAAATGTTATTTTTGAACGTAAGTTTAGAGTAGATCTGATAATAGAAAATAAAGTGCTTGTAGAAAACAAGGCGATAAAAACTATAACAAATCAGGATGAAGCACAACTAATAAATTATCTTAAAACAACTCGTCTGAGGGTAGGCCTATTGTTTAATTATGGAACTGATAAATTTGAGAAGGTTAGGAGAATATTCTGACACCCAGAGTGTTTTCTGTTTAGTAGTTCAGTGTTATTCCGTGAAAATTCTGTGGTAAATTGTTTTTCTTATGTCAGAATTAACTTTCATAATCGGTGGTACGAGAAGTGGCAAGTCTGCATTTGCAATGAAACTTGCTAAAAAGCAGAAGCACGTTTGTTATATTGCGACTGCAGATTCCGGGCGCGCTTCACAGGTCGATGATGGTGAGATGCTGGAGAGGATACAGAAGCATCGTAAGAACAGGCCCTCAGACTGGGAAACGGTAGAAGCCCCCCTTGAACTGGATAAGGCGGTTTCAAATCTTAATGGGACCTTCGATGTTGTATTAATTGATTGTATTACCCTTTATATAACAAATATGCTTCTTGGCGGTAGTAATGAGACAGGGGATGAATACATAATTGATGCAATAAACAAATTATGTATTGTTTGTAAGAAGATACCTTCTCATGTTATAATAGTCTCCAATGAAGTTGGTTACGGAATCGTACCGAATAGTGCGCTTTCGAGGAGATTTCGTGACATTGCAGGCTATGCTAATCAAATAATTGCAAAAGAAGCAGACAATGTATATCTTGTTACTGCAGGGATTGAAACTAAGATTAAATAATCATTTCTTTGAAAGGAGATAGAATGAAATTTTTTATAGATACAGCGGATGTAAATGAGATAAGAGAGGCAGAGAGCCTGGGGATCCTTGATGGAGTTACAACAAACCCTACACTGGTATCAAGGACAGGACGGCCTTTTAAGGAAACCATAGAGGAAATATGTTCAATTGTAAAAGGTCCGGTAAGTGCCGAAGTGGTAAGTACAGATACTGAAGGAATAGTTAAAGAAGGAAGAGAGTTGGCAAAAATAGCTGATAACATAGTCGTCAAGGTACCGCTTATAAAGGATGGCCTTAAGGCAGTAAAGGTCTTAACTTCAGAAGGAATAAAGGTAAATGTTACCTTGTGCTTTTCATCAAATCAGGCCTTACTTGCAGCAAAGGCCGGGGGTACTTATATCAGCCCGTTTGTCGGCAGGCTGGATGATAGAGGGCACACGGGAATGGAGGTTATTGATGAGATTAGAACTATCTATGACAATTATGGTTTTGAGACTGAGATAATTGTTGCCAGTATTCGAAATCCATTACATGTAAGAGACGCCGCTCTTATGGGTGCTGATATAGCAACAATTCCATTTGCGGTATTCAACAATATAGTAAAACATCCATTAACTGATTCGGGACTTAAGCAGTTCCTTGCAGACTGGGAAAAGGTTCCCAAATAGGCGGAGTAGTTGTTGCGAATCTTAAATCAACTTTTGACTGTAAAAAAGGTACTGTTTCCAAAATTGAGAGTTTTATCAGGGGAATCTATTGTAGCCGAAGGCTTTAGCCTGCGCTTATTGCCATTTGATGAGTTATTAAAAATTCTTTCAAATACGCAACCTAAAGGTTGCGGCTACATAAATCGCTCAATTTAGGCTTTATCCTATTCATCAGATGCGAGTTTGCGAACATAGGTGTGGTATTCACCATCGTCAACTTCGTCTATTTTCAGCAATTCATTTCCTGTCTTTTCACACCACGCCTTTATGTCAGACTTTATTCCGTCATCGGTTGCAATAATCTCCAGTACCTGCCCGGTCTCCAACTCCTTTATTTTCTGAGATGCCTTAAATATGGGCATCGGGCAAAGCAATCCATAACAATCCAAAGTAAAATCAGCTTTCATAATTTAAAAAAGGTCTCCTATTTTGAAAGTTAGTTGAAATCCAGCAATTTACATAATTCATTAATAATAAACAGGTTATAAGTCATAATTGGTAGCCGGAACTTATGCTGAGAAAACGGAAACAATTATTCTTGTCCTGATTAATTCTGAACATTACCTCGATATTATATATTTTTTTGTGGCTAATGTAAAACAAGTTGTGTAAATTTTACCAGAATTATAAATATAAGAATATCTTGCACATAAAATAAACTTGAATGATTTAGGTCGTATCTATTTCGCCTTCTGTCGTTTTGCCTTGTAATCTGCCAGTCGTTTTTTAATCTCTTTGTCAAAACCATTTTCTGTCGGCATATAGTATTCTTTGCCCTGAAGCTCCTCCGGTAAATAGGATTGTTCTATATGGCCGCCATGATTGTGCGGATATTTGTATCCTTTTCCATAGCCGAGATCCTTCATCAGGGGCGTTGGTGCATTTCTGATATGAAGTGGTACTCCCAGTGCGCCTTTTTCTTTGACATCCTCTAATGCACTTAGATATGCTTTATAAGAGGCGTTACTCTTTGGTGCAGAGGCAAGATAGGTTACACCCTGTGAGAGAGGTATCCATCCCTCCGGCATGCCGACAAAATGAAACGCATCTTTTACCGCCACTGCTACCTGAACAGCCGACGGATCGGCATTGCCAATATCCTCAGAGGCAAAGATAACCATACGCCGCGCAATAAAGAGAGGGTCTTCTCCTGCCTCCAGCATACGTGCCAGCCAATATACAGCTGCATCAGGATCACTGCCTCGCATGGATTTGATAAAGGCGGAAATCACGTTGTAATGCTCTTCCCCGCCTTTATCATAAAGAAGCGCCTTTCGCTGCATGGCTTCCTGGGCAATCTTTAAGGTGACTTTCCTCTTATCTTTCTTATCGGGACTTGTCAGCATTAATGCCGATTCAAGAGTATTTAAGGCTACTCTTGCCTCTCCGTGAGAAAGGTCTGCTATAAAATTGAAGGCGTCATCGTCTATCGCTATTTTTAAATTACCAAGCCCCCGCTCCTTATTTGACAAGGTATTGGTTATTATGGTCTTGATGTTGTCTGCAGATAGTTGTTCCAGTACCAGCGCCTTACAGCGTGAAAGAAGGGGTGCATTAACCTCGAATGAAGGGTTCTCTGTTGTAGCTCCAATCAGCGTAATAGTACCGTCTTCCACATGATGGAGAAAGGCATCCTGCTGGGACTTGTTGAATCTGTGAATCTCGTCGACAAACAGAATAGTGTTTTTGCCATAATATTTAAGCTGCTGTTTGGCCTCTTCTATGACGGCACGAATGTCCTTGACGCCTGACAGAACGGCAGAGAAAGAGACAAAGTGAGCACCCATTGTCTTTGCAACGATTAAGGCTAGTGTAGTTTTTCCTACACCGGGAGGCCCCCAGAAAATCATTGATACTAACTCTTTCCTCTCCATAAATCCCCTGAGTATTTTATCGGGTCCAACAAGGTGTTCCTGTCCAACAAATTCAGCCAGGTTCTGCGGCCTCATCCGATCGGCCAGCGGGGATTTCTTTGCAGCCTTTGCTCTTGCGTCAAATAAATCAGCCATTTGTTAATTTAGGGATTTAGGTATTAAGGAATTTAAGGATTTTCTCTACCTGACAGTAGACATGAATTCCTCAATCAAAATTTCTTATTTCTCGTTTCTTGTATCTATCTTCTTCCTTATCCTGATGTAGTTTTTCTCATTTTATAAAGTCTTTTCTTTGCGTCCTCTGTGCCTTTGCGGTGAACCCTGATATGTAAATTTACATCCTGATAACTGATTAGTCAATCATTTATACTATACACTCTCTGGCTAAATTTCCATTCAGAGAATAAAGTTGAATTTAAATGATTGTTTTAATAGTATTGCTGTGGCTTAAGAAGCAATATTTATTCTACGTGAAGTCTGGACTACACTTATAGAAAGGTATAGATCTATGATTAAGATTGTTGATGGTTTTGAGAATAGCGAACAGATATGTAAGATGATAGATGACGTTGCCGGGGAGCTGGGTATAAATCAAAAACTGGAAGAAATATCTATTAAACATCCCCCCAACACTCCCATAGATATGAACTATCTCAGTTCAGATAATAAATCACTGGATTTGGAAATAGTAGATTCATTAGAGAATCTCGAGGGCAGGGTCAGGCACGAACTCATGCATGTGGCAGACCAGTTAAACGAAAAGTTTAAGTACAAAGACAGCCTTATCCCCCCCGAAGGTACTGGTGCATTCAGGAGATACAAATACCTCTGGAACGTGTATATTGACAGCCGTCTCGTAAAGAGTGGGAAGCCTTCCTACGATACTCAGGAAGCCAGGGAGAAGGAGATAGAAGAGTGCTATCCGGAATTGAGCGCAGGTCTCAGGAAAAGGTGCTTTACCTTTCTCTGGGGAATGGGGCTCCTTGACTTCGAACAGATTTCTGCAATGAGTTACGACCTGTTTTCTACATTTGAAGAACTAAAGTCTCTTGCTCTGTCACACGGGGAAGAACAGACCACGTTTGAGACGATCGAAGAACTGAAAAACTACGGGAAGTAGAGAGATAAAGAAAATTTACCACAAACAGACTGTGCTACAATTGACATCCCGAAACATATTGGTAATATAAATAGGTAAATAGTTGCTGTCCCTAATAACGTCCCTTGCTCTTATATAAGTCTATAGTTCTATGTCTGCTACACTGAGGGTTTATAATGGGAAAACAAAAATACAGAAATAGAAACAGTGGACTCACGCTTGTCGAACTAATCGTAACAATTGGCATAATCGGCACATTGGGAGGCCTTGGAGTCGTAACCGTTAGCAAGATAAGTGGTACAAGTAACCAAACACAGTGTGTAAGCAACCTGAGGGGAATATCTCAGGGCCTTCAGTTGTACTATAACGATTACATGACCTTCCCTGATGATGGTTACCCTGACGATGGTGATGATCTCTACCCTCTCTCTACCGACCTTGCAGGCTACATAAATAATAAATCTACGTTTATATGTCCTGAAGATAACGATACGACAAGT
>JAANXD010000022.1 GCA_018263435.1 Candidatus Scalindua arabica
ATTCTGAGAAAATTGTTTTTCTGGGGTGTCTGCTGGTGGCCAGCTACCCCCTCTTTTCTTATACCTAGGTGCTATCCATTCCCTCAGATGGTTAAGCGCCATGATCAGGAAGAGTAATTTAACAGCATCCTTTTTCTTTTCGTTACAATAATCCTCCATTGTTCTGTTGATATGAAAGAACAACTCTTTTGCATTATTTATATCAAATATCATTCACTCCCTTTCTACATATCATCAGAGGTCTGTCTTGTCAAAAAAAGACATAGGGTCAGGCCAGCCAAACAACACGTCGGGTAAACCTGCCCATTTGATAAGTCCTTGAATTCCTTAATCTGTATTCATCTGCGTCTATCCGTGTCCAAAGATTTATCCGACAAATATACTGTTAATCCAATCACCAAGGAAGTGCGTTATGACCACTACCAGCAATGCAATAAGGACATGCTCTGCAATAACAGGCCGTACCCTGATTCCCTGATCTTTGGCTACGAAAGCGCTGATAAGCGCAACAAGGGACAATCCCCATATAACACTTACAATAATTGCAGTGGTCAGATGGAGAAACAACAGGGGGATAATGAAAGAGAGTGAAAACACAAACTTTGAGAGGAAGGTTGCCAGTGTAACAACCCAGACCTCCTTGTGCGAATGAACATTCTCAGCCTCTTCATGAATATGCACGCCCAAAGCATCGGAGAAGGCATCTGCAACTGCGATCGTAACAACGCCGCCAATAACAGCCAGTTTTGCATGAGTCCCGGAATGGAGCCCCACCATAAGGCCCATGGTGGTAATCGCTCCCGAGGTTAAACCAAAACTAACACCTGCTTTCCATTGTTCCTTCATATCAGTACTGATCCGTGTCTAAGATTGTCATTAGATATTGGTCATTCATGAATCGTAAACTGCAAATCCTTTTTTTAATTCTCTCTAAAGATTATGTCGTCATAGTACAACTCTATTTTATGTTTATGTTTTAATTCTTCCTGTGCCAGGATCTTGCACAAATTTCTCATATCTTCATTATCTGATGATTGAGCCATGCTGACGTAAAAGTTATACGCCTTCTGCTCCTTCTTCATAGAAACAATCAACACATCCTGGAAGGTTTTTATATCAGATACATCCTTGTCAATCAGGAATTCCGTAATGTGAAGGTCTTGTATCTCACCGGGCTCAAACTTTGTGATTTGAGATGTATCAAAATTTTCCAGCATTTCCTTGTGTTTTATCTCTTCATCTGCCAGTTCTTTTAGCCACAACTTTGCGGCTGCATCTTCTGTAAGATCTATTGCATCCATATAAAATTTGTAAGACTTTTCTTCCTCTTTTGCAGCCTTAACGACAAGTTCTTTTACATCCATTTCCGGTCAACCTCCCTCTTAATCTGTAACCTGCATATTTTTACAATAAAAACCCTAAAAAGAACAACGCGAAACTTTGATTCTAGATTATACCGATGAAGCAGGAAATTTCCTTAAATTTTTTAAAAATAAATTCATGTTATGGGAGTTCAGGGGGCATGAATAACTGGTATCAAAGATACCAATTGCAACCCATTATTTTGTGTGATAAAATAAGGTTTTAAGAAGAATATTTGCTTAACTACAGGGTAGCCATAAATGAATGATATCCTTATTTGTAAAAAAGATATAGGCACATTTTGTAATAATTTAATAGAAGATTTTACCGTTTATGGAGTTAGGCAAAAGGAAGAAGGCTTCTATGTCTTTGACGAAATAGATGAATTCTCTGATCCCCTGAAAGATTACATACCAACCATTCTACCGCCCAAAAAATATCTATTCCCTCAACAGGAAACTCTGTTACGTTTTGACACGCAACCACTTCCTGACGTCAAACCGGTGATTGAGTCCAGGAAACAGATACTATTCGGAGTCAGGCCCTGTGACATTCATGGAATCAGACTGTTGGACAAGATATTTACTGCTGACCACGAGGACAAGAACTATACACAGAAACGTGAAGAAACCGTTATCATTGGCATGGACTGCCTTGAACCGTGCTACGAACACGCTCACTGTGCAAGCGTTGGTTGTCTGGACGTAGATGACGGCTACGATATTATGATGACGGACTGAGGTGATTATTTCTACATCTTATTAGAGACGCTGCAGGGAGAGGAAATGATAAGAAATTATGCTAAATATAAAGACGCAAGTGAAGAAGACAGGGAAAAATTCCTGAAATTGAAGAATGAGCGAGAGGGCAAGTTCGAAAATAAAATAAAAACAGATGTATCCAATCTGCCTCTATTTTTTAAGAATGCAGACAATGATCCTGTATGGGATGAATTAAATGACAGATGTCTTGGATGCGGACGCTGTAATATCGTCTGTCCCACCTGCTATTGCTTTGACGTCTACGACTGCATGGACTTAAATATGACATCAGGAGAAAGATGTCGTGAGTGGGATGCATGTACATTAAAAGATTTTGCAGTTGTATCTACCGGAGAAAACTTCAGATCAACAAGGGGCCAAAGATTAAGACATAGGTTTAATAGGAAGTTCAACTACTTAATGACCAAATATAATGCGTCTTTCTGTGTCGGATGCGGGCGGTGCACGAGGTCGTGTCCGGTTAATATTGATGTAGTAGAAACAGTTAATACCATAATCAAAAATAACAGGAATCATGAATAATAATTCCATATTTCTTCCAGAAATTGCCGAGGTTATAAGCACACGACAGCTAACGGAGATGGAAAAGTATATTGAATTAAAGATAAAGGAAACAAGGGAATTTAAATTTAATCCGGGACAGTTTATCCAGCTGTCTATTTTTGGCATAGGCGAAGCCCCTATTTCCATATCATCCTCTCCTTTTGACAAAGATACTATTGGTTTATGTGTCAGGAAAGCCGGAGATGTTACATCGGCTATTCATAAATTAGAAACAGGTTCATACATAGGTATTAGAGGGCCGCTGGGTAATGGTTTCCCGGTAAAAGAAATGAAGGGGAAGGATCTTTTAATTATAGCCGGTGGTCTGGGGTTAGCACCTCTGCGCTCACTGATTAACTATGTTCTTGAAAGAAGAGATAATTTTGCAAAGATAACTATCCTGTACGGTGCAAAGAATCCTGGAGAGATGTTGTTTACAGATGAACTTGAGCTATGGAAAGCAAGAAAAGATGTAGTAATAGATATTACGGTAGACAAACCGGATGATAACTGGTCAGGTAAATCCGGGGTTATCACGAGGCTTATTCCTTCTTTAGATATTGAACCAACTAATACATATGCATTGGTCGTCGGACCTCCGGTAATGTATAAATACGTCCTTCTTGAGCTACAGTCAAAGCAGATATCTGAAGAACATATTATAATGTCATTAGAGAGACGTATGAAATGCGGTATTGGAAAATGCGGTCACTGTCAGATCAACGGAGTATATGTCTGCCTGGACGGGCCTGAATTCAGCTATCATACCCTGAAATTTCTTTCGGAGGCTATATGACCAAACCAAGAGTCGCTTTCTTCTCTTTTACAAGCTGTGAGGGCTGTCAATTAGTTGTTCTTACCATTGAGGAACAACTTCTTGAACTTGCCAAATTAATAGACATTGTATCTTTCAGAGAGGCGATGAGTGAAAAGAGCGAGGACTACGACATTGCGTTTGTAGAAGGTAGCATTACAAGGACGTCTGAAATAGAACGGCTTAAGACTGTACGTGAAACGGCAAGGACAGTTATTGCCCTGGGTGCATGTGCTACAATCGGAGGTGTTAATTGCCTGAAGAATCAGTTCGGGATGGATCAGGTTAAAAACATTGTTTACGGCAAAATGGCTGATAGTTATGATACTATTCCTGCCAGGCCTATTGAGTCCGTAATTAATGTCGATTACTGGATACAGGGGTGTCCCATAGATAAAGATGAATTCATAGAGGTAACCAAGGCAATATTACTCGGAAAAAAGCCTCGCGTACCCGATTATCCGGTGTGTGTTGAATGTCAGATGAAAGAAAACGTCTGTCTTTTCGAAAAAGGAATGGTATGTCTGGGACCGGTTACAAGGGCCGGATGTAAGGCTATCTGTCCTACTTATAATGATGGATGTGTTGGTTGCCGCGGTCTGATAGACGACCCGAACCTGTCCTCTCACAAGAACCTGTTAAGCGAACACGGATTGTCCGTTGATGAAGCCATATCACAATACATGTTGTTTGGTGGAAATAGTAAAGAGAAGTATGAATGACTCATCTGCTGAAGGTAAAAAGCAATCTTATAAACATTTCAGGAAAAATTGAATGCATGATTTTCACGTAGGTATTGAACATATAACACGAGTCGAAGGACACGGAAACATAATAATCGACGTCAAGGAAGGAAAGATTCGTGAACTACGGATGGATATCGTAGAATCTCCACGTTTTTTCGAGGCAATGGCACTTGGCAGGTCGTATAAAGAGGTTGCACATATAACATCACGCATATGCGGTATCTGCGCCGTTACCCATACTACAACATCAATAAAGGCCATAGAATCCGCACTTGGATTTGAACCGTCGACACAAACAATAAAATTGAGAAAACTATTACTTAACGCCGAATTTATTCAGAGCCACATTCTCCATGTTTATTTCCTGACAGCACCTGACTTCTTCAGAGTGGGCAGTGTGTTTGGTATGGTAAAAGACAATAAAGAGGTTGTCTTAAGAGGCATGAGACTTAAAACAATAGCTAACGAATTATGTGCATTGGTGGGAGGCAGACACATTCACCCCATCACATTGAAAATAGGCTGTTTTTCAAAAAATCCGGAATCAAAAGATCTGGCTGCATTTAAGAAGAGGCTTGAGGATGCATGGCCGGATATAGAAGAATCGGTAAAATTTTTCAAAAGCCTGAAAACTCCTGAATTTGAGAGAGAGACGGAATATATATCCCTGACTAACACTGAAGAATACGCCCTTTATAATGGTAATATCAAATCGAGCGACAATGGTGAAGTTGAACCTTCTGGCTATCTGGATACGGTAAAGGAATTTATGGTCACTCACTCGACATCAAAACATGCAAAATCAAATAGAGATTCTTATATGGTAGGAGCACTGGCAAGGTTTAATAACAATTACGATCAATTGCACCCGAAAGCAAAAGAGACTGCTGAGAAACTGGGATTAGGGCACCCCTGTTACAATCCATATATGAATAATGTTGCCCAGGTAGTCGAGACAGTACATTGTTTTGAAGACAGTATCAAATTGATTGATGAACTGATTTCGGCTGATCTGAAGGAAGAAAAAATAGAACTGATTCCTAAGGCTGGGCATGGTGTAGGAGCTACAGAAGCCCCAAGAGGAACATTATATCATGAACACAAATTAGATGCTAATGGTAAGATTACCTACGCTAATTATATTATTCCAACCGGCCAGAACTTGGCAAACATTGAAAATGACTTGAAAACTCTTGTGCCAAATATACTCGAACAACCAAAAGATGACATAATCCTTGATATAGAAATGCTTGTAAGGGCTTATGATCCTTGTATATCATGTGCTACACATTTGATGAAGGTAAAATTTATAAATGAATAAAATTGATAAAGTTGTAATTATTGGGATTGGCAACTTATTATTAATGGATGAGGGTATTGGTATACACGCAATTAATGAACTTGAAGAACACAAACTCCCTGAAAACGTTGATATATATGATGGTGGTACAGGCGGGTTCAAGCTAATCGATCTCATGCATGGGGCTGCAAGAGTAATTTTCATTGACGCAGTTGAATCCGGTAAAGCACCGGGCACTGTTACAATATTTAGCTCAGAAGACGTCCATTCAATCTACCACAAAAAGAAGTATTCATTACATGATACCGATCTTATGGAAGTAATTAAAATTACAGAACTCCTTGAAGCTCCTCCAAAAATAGAGATTGTGGGTATTCAACCAAAGACAATAAATTACGGCACTACTCTTTCTAAAGAGTTAAGGGATGCAATGCCAGATATTATAAATACTGTACTTAACAGAATTGAGAAAGTTTATAATGTTTCATCTACTTAATTCAAGCAAGTTGCAAACAAAGTTAATTATTTTAATAATATAAGAAGATAACTATCTGTTTTTGTCTGAGAAAATCTGTGTCCTGTTTAATTTATTATGATAAGCCCAAAAATACTAATCATTGATGATGACCCGGATATAGTAGAAGCAATGAGAATGCCTCTTGAAGCAAATGGCTATAAAGTAATCACTGCAAATTGCGGAAAGGAAGGACTGAAAAAAGCTAGAGAGGAAATTCCGGATTTGATAATGCTTGATGTGATGATGGAAACAGATACGGAAGGGTTTCATGTTGCTTATGAACTGAGGAGTGAAAACCATGATTCTGAATACAGGAATTGCAGAAAAATCCCTATCCTGATGCTTACGGCAATATCACAGAAAAAGGGTATGAGTTTTTCTCCGGAAAAGGATGAAGTATTTTTGCCGGTTGATGATTTTATTGAGAAGCCCATCCAACCGAAAGACCTGCTTAAAAAGGTTGCGGAGCTTTTGGTAAATAAAGAGTAATTTTGTCATGATCAAGGTTGTCACCGAAGGCTTTAGCCTGCGTTTATCATCATCCAATGGGTGTATGTGAATTTCTCGTAAGTTACGCAACCTAAATGATGCGACTACACAAATCGCTCAATTTGGGTATAAATTTATGCATTTAGAATAAATCATGTCAACAGACACCCCGGTACCTGAAAGATCCTCGGTAGAAGAGGAGCTCATAAAGAGGGTTTTATGGTTTATAACCCTTCGCTGGATTACTGTAGCGGGAATATGTGCCACTTCTTTAATAGCCTGCTTTATCCTGAATATTGGAATGCCTCTTATACCAATATTAATTATTGCCGCCGGCATCTTGCTATTTAACTTCGTTTGTATAACTTATCACCATTACATAAAATGTATATCTTACAGCCAGTATATAAAATCACATCACCAGTTTGCAAACTTGCAGATTTTTACAGACTGGATAGCCCTTGTCTTTCTTGTGCATTACACGGGTGGCATTGAAAGCCCTGTAATCTTCTACTTTATATTTCACGTGATTATTGCAGCAATCCTTTTATCAAGAAAGGCCTGTTACCTTCAGACGTCTTTCGCAGTGTTGTTGATTATCAGCCTGTCAATTCTCGAATACCTCAACATCATCCCTCACGTTCAGAATAAAGAACTATTTCCAAATCCAATTTATGACAACAGCCTTTATCTATTGTCTATTCTTTTCTTCTGCGTCACCTCTTTATACGTCTCTGCATATTTAGCTACTAGTATTACCAATCAAATCAGAAAGAGAGAGAAAGAAATAGTAGTTCTCAAGGATAATATTACTCATGCGTATCACGCACTGGAAATGAAGGACAGGGAAAAAAGTGAGTTCACTTACAAGGTTACGCACGAACTCAGGTCACCCTTAAGCGCAATACAAAGTCTCTTAAAATCAATCGAAGAAGGCTATGCAGGAGAAATCTCAGAGAAGGCAAAAGAATTAATCATAAGGTCTGAAAAAAGGACCGGTTTTCTTTTGACACTCGTTAAAGATCTGCTTGATCTGGTTACAGGTAAGATAGGAAAGCCGAGAGAGAGCAATAGTAAATCGGTAGATATAAATGAAGCTGTTAAATCCACACTTCATCTAATGCAGGAAAAAGTGAAAGAAAAGAATATCAAACTTACAGTTAATACCACGGAAAAACCTGCTTATCTGGAAATAATTCCTGATGATCTGGATATTATCATGACAAACCTGATTGGTAATGCCATAAAGTATATCAAAGAAGGCGGTACAATTAACATAAACAACATAATTGCTGATAATGAAATTAGAATAGAGATCTCTGATACAGGAATCGGAATTCATAAAGATGACATTAATAAGATCTTTGAAGAATTTTACAGGTCTAATAATGCAAAAGCTATCGAGTCAGATGGTACAGGGTTAGGATTGGCCATAGTCAGGAATCTGATTAAAAGATACGATGGGCATATTGATGTACAAAGTACATTTGAAAAAGGTACAACAGTTACTGTTACATTTCCTGTATAATGTTTTACAGGGCTGTCGGTATATATCCGCAATTTATTGTAATAAATGACATCAATAAGAGGAGGTGAGGTTGTGAAGCACAACAGAGTTTTCTCAATTTGTACTCATATCAAAATAGTTTTCGGAAAAATCCAAAAACAATTTTGCCCGAGTAAAGTCCTCGGCGCCTTTTGTCCGGGGATAACTGCAGCCAAGATTTGGTTTTTTGTAAAGCCAAAAACCAAATCGGTTTTAATATATACTCCGGTTATTTTATCTGCGTTCCTGTTTCTCAGTGTCTTATGCTCAAAGGAAGCCGGAGCCCATAAGAGTGATTCAGCTTTCGGTGAGAAGATTGCCGGTACGTATATACTGACTGAGGATGATGACGGCGGTTCACGGATTGTTACAATCACTGCGGATGGCGGATGGCTCGGTATTCATTCGCTCCAGTTCGAAAATAAATTCAGTAACCAACAGGGAGTATGGGAGAAGACGGGAAAAAGGAAGATTGCTGTCAGGACACTGGATTTCATTTCCTTAAAAGGTGGTGTCGGCTCGGCACTGTTTAACTTCACCGTAGAATTCGATAATGCATATCAGCAGGTGAGTGGAGAGCTCTCTGGCCAATTGTTTCCTCCTGGCGTGGATCCCCTAGACCCTGTTGCGGCTCCGATCAGGACATTTAATAATACATTCACTGGGAAACGGCTTATTGTTACTGATAACTGAACTTTTAGAAGAAATCAGATTTCAAATTAGAGATATTTGTTTTTATTGTTTCAATAAATGGCAATTTACTTCTTCTTATCCATTTATCTATCTCAACCGCAATAACGACTGTCACTGTTACCAGTCCGATCTCCAGCCACTCTGTTATTGTGAGAGGCACCGTCCTGAATATCCACTGAAACGCCGGTACATACAGGACAGCAAGTTGCGCAAAAAAGGCGGCTATCATAGAGTAGAATAGGAAGGGATTGCTCATCGGTTTCATACTGAAAATGGACTCTGTCTCTGAACGGCAGTTGAGCGCCTGGTAGAACTGAAAGAAGACCATTGTTGTCAGAGCTGCGGTACGTGCCCTCTCAAGGGGTACTCCCGAATGAAGGTCTGACACAAACACGTACAGCGTTCCTGCAGCCATAACGATCCCCATTAAAAAAGTCCTCTGAATCATAAGACTTGAAAGGATGCCTTCTCCCGGTTTTCTCGGAGGTTTGTTTAAAATCCCTTTCTCTCCCGGTTCGAAGGCAAGGGCAACATCCTGAAGCCCGTTTGTAACAAGGTTTAACCAGAGTATCTGAGCAGGAATATATGGTATGGGAATTCCCATTACTATTGTCGCTAAAATAGCGATCAGTTCTCCAAAGCCGCAGGATACAAGAAAAATCGTGACCTTTCTGATATTGTCATATACGACCCTTCCCTCCTCCACTGCAGCAAAAATACTTGCAAAGTTATCATCTGCAAGGACCATATCTGACGCCTCCTTTGCCACATCCGTTCCTGTTCCACCCATGGCAATGCCTATATGCGCCGCCTTAAGTGCCGGGGCATCATTAACTCCATCACCTGTTACGGCTACAATCTCTCCATGTCTTTCGAGTTGCCTGGCTATTCTCAATTTATGCTCAGGCGCGACCCTTGCAAATACAGAAACATTTTTGACCGTGTTGAAGAGTTCATCATCATCCATCGTCTCTATCTCTTTGCCGGTTAATACGTTGGATTCTTCTGCTGTTATGCCGAGCATCCCGGCTATGGTAGAAGCTGTGGCGGCATGATCTCCGGTAATCATGACAACCCTTATCCCGGCCTCTTTACAGCCTCCAATGGCATCAATAACCTCCGGCCTTGGAGGATCTAACATTCCCTGAAGACCGGTAAGGATCATATCGGAATCAACATCGTGATGTGTGATTTCGTCCATATCGGCAGGCACTTCTTTATAAGCCATTGCAAGCACCCTGAGCCCTTCCTTTGCAAAAACATTGGCAATATGTAGAATTTTATCTTTCTCCAGTCTTTTATCGACCATACTCATGGTACACATATCAAGCACCTTTTCAGGAGCACCTTTAATGAAAAGAAACTTTTTCTCTTTGTATTTGTGAAGGGTTGCCATGTATCCGCGTTCAGATTCAAAAGGCAGAATTCCTATCTGTGAATAATTATCCTTTTCATCTTCAATCCTGAGTCCGGCCTTTGATGCAGAAACGATAAGAGCTCCCTCTGTAGGGTCCCCATCAACCTTGTACTGTCCATCCTCTTTATAAACATTGGACTCATTACAGAGAAATCCAATCCTGAGAACCTGACTGAGGTTTTTCAGCTCATCCGGGCTGACAGTGGTTTGCCCATAGAGAATCACTCCCTCCGGGTCATATCCGCTCCCCGTAACATCATATGTCTTCTCTCCATCAAAAATAAGCCTGACAGTCATTTCATTTCTGGTCAGGGTCCCTGTTTTGTCAGAACCTATGACAGTTGTGCTTCCAAGGGTCTCCACGGCAGGTAGTTTTCTTATAATGGCATTCCGTCTTACCATCCTTGCCACACCAATAGCCATTGTTATAGTTACGGCAACGGGCAGTCCTTCAGGTATCGCAGATACTGCAGTGGCGACAGCGGTCAAAAACATGTCTGACGCCTTTACTCCGCTCATTAAGCCTGCCAGGAAGATGAGGGCAGAAAATCCCAGGATCGCATATCCTATTAACTTGGCGAACCTTTCAAGTTTGTCCTGAAGGGGAGTCTTGAATGCGGATACTTCCCTGACTTCCCTTGCAATCTTTCCGAGGATTGTCCTCTGACCTGTCTCAACAACAACGCCCCTGGCCCTTCCACTTACAACAACCGTACCCATAAAAGCCATGTTCCTCTGATCACCAGGTGTCAAATTATCTTCCTTTATTGTGGATATAATCTTCTCAGCAGGAATAGATTCTCCGGTAAGCATGGCCTCTTCAACCTTCAACTCAATTGTCCTGAACAGCCTGAGATCAGCTGGAACCTTAGAGCCTGACGAAAGTATTACAATATCGCCGGGAACAAGCTCCATGCTGTTTATCTCCTTCGTTATGCCGTCCCTTAATACCCTTGCCTTAGGCACTATCATCTTTTTCAATGCCCTTACACTTTCTTCTGCCTTGAACTCCTGGATGTACCCGATAACCGCATTGAGGATCACAACAGCCATAATGACACCGGTATCTATGAATTCATGGAGGAAAAATGTAACAACAGCTGCTATTAGAAGGATATAAATTAAAGGGCTTGTAAATTGATGAATGAGTATTTTGAGTTTATTTATCTTCTCTTCTTCAGCAAGTTTGTTTGGGCCGTACTGTAAAAGTAGCTCTTTGACTTCTTTATCACGTAGCCCATCTTCTGAAGTGTTGAGCTTCCGGAAAGAATCTTTTGAATCAATCTGATACCAGTTCATTTTTAAAATAATAAATAATAGAAAAATTGCTTTTGTAACGCTTCTTTGTTTAGCCATACAGGTAGAGTGTTATTCATAATCATCCATAAATTACAGATATAAGAAGAAGGTGTCAATATGCATTTATGTATAATTAAGTGTATCAAAACAGATAGGATTTTCAGGAAATAGTTAGACAATTATAGTATTAGGTGGTAGTTTGGTAATATGTGGTAAAAGTATCTGTTTATACAAAAAATATAGGATAAATCTGAATATAAAATATGTGCTATGCAATTCCCGGAAATGTTAAGAGTATCGCTGAAGATTTAATTACTATAGAATATTTTGGTGAAGAGAGAAAGGCACGAAACGACTTCTACGATCTTCAGGTGGGCGATTACGTCTATGCGCAGGGTGGATTTGTAGTACAGAAAATAGATGAAAATGATGCTGAGGAAATCCTGGATACATGGAAGGAACTGTTCTTTGAGCTGCAGGAAACCGACGTTAAACTCTCCAGACTATATAATGACAAACCTGGTCTGGATAAGGATTTTCTGAAAATTGTTGATAGGGCGACTTACGGCAAGTCAATATCACATCAGGAGGCGTTAAGATTACTCTTAAGCGAAGACCCGGAAGAAATTGATGTATTACATAAATCAGCCAATTTTATACGTCAGAAGTTTCTGGGCAATGCCTGCTGTGTCCACGGTATTATCGAGTTTTCAAACATCTGTAGTGCCCAATGTGCGTACTGCGGTATAAGTTTATCAAACACCTCTCTCAAACGTTTCAGTATTGGCACCGATGAGAT
>JAANXD010000023.1 GCA_018263435.1 Candidatus Scalindua arabica
AGTCAATGGTACGTCCACTTTTTTCCTTTATAAAGGACAATGTGTGAATCTTCTTTGATTCAGCAATTGCCGTCAATTCCTGAAGTATCTGGTTTTTTACTGTACTCCTTGCATTAAGGTAGGAAATCGTTGTAATTATGAAAATGGGTATCAAGGAGATGCAGAGTGTAAATAAGATTAATTTGCTTTTGATTGTACGTAACATTTTAAGAGATAACCTGAACGAGATAGAACTGAACAGTAGTTAATAAATTACAAATTCCAATTTATGAAATGAAAAACTACTTTGATTTACCAAGGATAGAAGAAAATATCTTTTTTAACTCAGTTGCCTCATTAGAAAGTTTGTTTCCGTCCTCCGTATATTTTTCACTGTTTGTTTCAACAATTAGTCTTAACCAATAAGCAGATTCTTTTGATTCTTTACGACATATTTTTATCCTCATAATAAAATCTTTCTTGCTTAGAGCTTCATTAGCTTCAATGTAGTTGGCGCCAACAGAACCAGAAGCCCTTACTACTTGCTTTCCATATTCAATATTAGAAATAGTTCTTGAGAATTTCTTAATATAAAGAGAAACATTTTTAGCAAACTGGAATGTTCGTTCTTCTAAATCATATTGTTTGGACATTTCGATCTTTAGTAATTGGAATTTGTTTGTTAATTGGATTTTATTATTTGGTGCTTACCCGTCAGAAAGACTATGTAGGGCCAGTTACACGTCCTGAAGATTTGTATAATAGTTATTTTCCCTCTTCTCCAATAATCGTCTCTAATTTCTTGCGTAACTCTCCCAAATCTTTCGACTTGAATGAATTCTTGGTCTTCTTCAACACATCGACTGTCTCTGACAATCCACCTTTCAGTGTCGTTAAACTGGGGCAGTCAAGTAGATTGCATACATATTGTTCATCGCTCTGCATTGAAAGCTCGTCTGTCATGTGTTTAAGGTCCATAAGGGAATCAACAACGTTTCGAAGCGTAAGCTCAAAGAAGGTATTAATAGCTATGGAAGTTGAATTTTCTGATTTCTGGCTTATAGACTTCTTAATATTATCAAGGTCATTACACCATTCACGCAGGCGTTTTCGTGTGTCATTCACAGCACGATATGTCCGATAATGTTCAATCGCTTTGTCCACTTGCTCCTGCAATTCACTGAACTCAACCGGCTTGACCAGATAGGCAGTAACATTGAGTTTTATG
This sequence comes from Candidatus Scalindua arabica, assembly GCA_018263435.1. Lineage (GTDB taxonomy): Bacteria > Planctomycetota > Brocadiia > Brocadiales > Scalinduaceae > Scalindua > Scalindua arabica. The sequence continues at coordinate 1,208 of JAANXD010000023.1, forward strand.
GACTCGATTGCAGAATTAGCCGAGGGATAGCCGGTTACGAGCAGGACTGGCATCCCTTCTGCAACTGTAGGTATTTCCCTGACCAACTCCAATTCAGGATTCCCCGGCATGTGAATATCGGCTATTAAGAGGTCGTAGCTGCTTTCTCTCAACTTCTCAACTGCTTCAATGGCATCTGAAGCACAATCACACTCATATCCGTCTTTCCGCAACAGATCAGCAGTAGAGATGCGGAAAGTCTCCTCATCATCAGCTATCAGTATTTTTCCTAATTTATCCATTATCGACCTTTCAATTTATATTATAATCCTCACGCAGAGACGCCAAGAACACTAAGAAAAACGATATTTAAGAAAACAAAACAGAAGATAATAGTTTTTACCCTTTGAGACTTCGTGTCTTTGTGTGATTACTTTTTTTTGTAATTCTTGAATTCCTCCCTGCCCGCCAGTTTGCCAGGAGGGAATTCTTAAATTTTAATCAATTGTTGATATCTAACCACATATTCTCAGTAGTATTCTTTCAGCCCCTCTAGTTTTGCAACAAATTCTTCGTAAGAAACCGGTTTGGTCACATAGCCGTTAACTCCATTCCTATATGCTTCATCAATAGTTTTTTTATCAGAATTGGTTGATAAAATAATTACGGGGACAGGATGATACCTTTTATCCTTTTTTAGAAATTTAAGGACATCCATTACACTGGCTTTCGGTAGATTGAGGTCTAATAAAATCAGATTGATTTTATCTTTTATTTGTCCATCCCACTTAATAGAAAATTCCTGAAAATAGTCTATAGCGTCCCGGCCATCCCGTATCAATACTATATCCCTTTCATCGAACTCTCCTTCAAGAACCTCTTTTATCAGGTCTGCATGATCCGGATCGTCTTCAACCAATATAATCCTTTTTTCTTCCAATATATATATTCCCCTCCACTACAAGAAAGATTGGAGAAGTTTAGCACATACGAAATGGGATTGCAAGTATCACATGGTACTTATACCCAAATACAGACATAAAGTGTTTTTTAATAATAGGGACACATCCCATTTATACTGAAACCTGCTTTATAAATGGGATGTGTCCCTATTATTAATGTTCCTCTCTATCGCATCGGCAAGTTTCTGAGCGTTAATTGGTTTAGTAACGTAATCGTCCATGCCTGCCTCAATACACTTCTCTCGATCACCCTTCATGGCATTAGCAGTCATAGCTACTATTGGAATTCTATGATTTCTGACCGTTGAAGTCACATCACGTATCGTACGTGTAGCCTCATAACCGTCTATCTCCGGCATCTGACAGTCCATCAAAACCAGATCGTAATCCAACCTCTTTAGCGATTCGACAGCCTCCTTTCCGTTATTAACTACATCGGCACGACAGCCAAGTTTCTTGTCCAGTATACGCAATGCAACCTTCTGATTGACGGCATTATCCTCAGCCAACAGTATATGGACACGTCGCTTGTGTTCCTCGGATATAGAATAACGCGTGACTATCTGTCCGGAAGAATCTTTCTCGATATTTGCATCTTTTTTGGTAACTATCCGGAGGCAGTCAAATAACTGTGACTGTTTTATGGGTTTGGTCAGAAATGCTGCAAATCCCAGCTTTTTTAAACGCTTGGCATCCCCACGCTCGCCAACTGAAGACAGCATCACCATGGCCAGGTTTTTAAGTTGTGAATCCGACTTAATTTTCTTTCCAAGTAAATCACCATCCACATCAGGCATGCAATAGTCAAGCAAGGCAACCTTAAACGGGTCATCTCCGTCAGCAGCATCACGAAGCTTCTTCATAGCTCCTCCTGCCGAGTCAGTCTCTTCAACACGGCAATGCCACGATTCGAGGTATTTTCTTAAGATGTAACGATTTGTACCGTTGTCGTCGACAACCAGTACATGTAGATTCTCTATATCACCCAGTTCAATTGGGACCTGCTGCCGGCCGGAAGGTTGTCTTTCCAGCATTACCAAAAACCAGAAGGTNGACCCCTTGCCCTCTTCACTTTCCACACCGATCTGGCCTCCCATTAACTCGGTAATTTGTTTGGAGATCGCCAACCCCAGGCCGGTACCGCCATATTTCCTTGTGGTCGATGTATCTACCTGAGAAAATGACTGGAACAGTCGACTCACACGGTCGGCAGGGATACCGATACCTGTGTCTCGAACAGCAAACCGTAAGGTAGCATGTGAATCAGTCTCTTTGACCAGACTTACGTTCACTACCACCTCACCATCTTTCGTGAATTTCATGGCGTTGTTAACAAAGTTAATCAGCACCTGTCGCATCCTGCCAGGATCACCGCGTAACAGATACGGAATTTCCGGATTAATAAAACAGGAAAAATCCAGACCCTTCTCATCTGCCTTGACAGCGAATATATCGACGATACTTTCCACCGTAATGCGTAAATCGAAGTCGATTTTCTCCAGATCAAGTTTCCCTGCCTCTATCTTGGAGAAATCAAGAATCCCATTAATAATGGACAGTAAAGAATTGGCGCTTTTGTGAACTGTCTCGACGTATCCGTGCTGTTCCGGCGACAATTCGGAATCCAGAAGGATCTCTGTCATTGCCATAACTCCGTTCATCGGTGTGCGAATCTCGTGGCTCATGTTGGCCAGAAACTCACTCTTGGCTTTGTTGGCCCCAATTGCAATCTTCTTTGCGGCTTTCAACTCCATAGCTATAAGCTTTCGCTCCGTAATTTCCGATTCGAGTTTCTTATTAGTCGTTATCAGCCCCTCTTCCCATTTCAGTTTTTCAGTTACATCCCTGATGATAGCCGTAAAAGAGATTTGTCCCTCTTCACTCTTTTGAAAGGATAAAGACACTTCTATCGGTATCTCAACACCTTCTTTTGTTATTCCTGAAACTCCTATTGATTTGCCTATAACATTGGCTACACCAGTCTTTATAAATCGCTTAATCCCTTCCAGATGCAGCGTCTTATATCTTTCAGGAATAATGGTTATTATCGGCCGCCCTATAATTTCACTTTTTGAATATCCAAATGTCTTTTCTGCCATATGATTCCAGACATTAACCATTCCATCAGTATCAATACTGATAATTGCATCCCGTGCAGTTTCTAACAAATTCTCTGAATAATCTTTCCCTCTTTTAACCTGTAAAAATAACTGCTTATTTTCCATATTGGATTTCGTGATATTTCTCATCATCCTGTTCAACGATACGCTTAGCTCCCTGATTTCATCATTCCCTTTTCCAATCTTTATAGGAGTTTCTAAATCTCCATCTGCCATCCTTTTAGTGGCTTTTATCAGTTTTCTAACAGGGCTTGATATCCATCCTGCAAGAAAGAAAGAAACACCCGTTATCATTATTACACCAATCACCCCTATAACAATAAACATATTTCTTAGATGTACAATTGGAGCAAAGGCTTCAGAGACATCCTTTTCAGCTAATACAACCCAGTCCATCCCTTCAATATACCTGGACACGCCAAGTGTTGGCACACCTCTATAATCGTTGTATATACCAACCATTCCATTTCCATTATCAAATGCCGTATTGACACCTTCTGTATCAACAACCTGTTTAAGTACAGCATCTTTTATAAATCTTGATTCCGTAATCATTAGTTTGTCTCTGTTTACGATATACACTTCTCCTGTCTCTTCCATACCCTTCAGTTGCTTAACCATGCCTGATTCGCCTGCAATTCCACTGCGAGTAATTTTCCCGATGATATCACCATTGTATCTATTTACGATTATGCCTATAGGATTTTGCTCCTTTGTTGTGTCTAAACCTAGAAGTAGTCTTGCAACTTCGAATGTATTTATCCCATATTCTGGGGAATAACATAAACTACTTACACTAGAACCTCTTTTTATTGACTCCAGGAAATATTCTTCATTTGAAATATTTTCACCTATTTGACCAATATCTGTTGAACTGATTACGTTACCGTCAAGATCAACGATAAATTCAACCAGAATATCAGGATCAAGGGGTTTCTTACTTTTTTCAAGATGTTTATTTAAGAGACCGGTATAATGCAAAACCCTTTTATCCCTTCTGGTAATTTCTATTGTGCTACCTCTGACAAAACCATCGGAACCAAAGTCTAATATACGAGCCTTATTTACGGCTATTAATTGATAATAACCCGGCTTATTATCCTGTGGAATTGATGCGCTATTTAGTCCTTTATCCTCTTTCTGTAATAACTTTACTTGACTGACAATGATCCCGATAGGTTCCCGTTCAACCTTGCTAAGTAGAACAGTGGAAAAGTCAATCATCATCTCTTTTGAATGAATATCATAATATGGTTCAGTATTGTAGCCGATATGAGAGACCGCTTCTAAAAAATATTCTTTACCGGAAACATCTTCTCCAATACGCTTTTCATCAGTAGAAGCAATTATTTTGCCATTAAAGTCAACAACAAACACACTGAAAATATTCGAACTCAGAGACTTCTTGTTTAGAATAAGATGGGTATTTAACGCGGAAGTGTGATACGCTATCCTTTCATCTTTCATCGTAATCTCTTCGGTGTATTTTCTTATGAGACCATCAGTACTTATATTAAAGGTGCTCCGACTCTTCCCATTAATCAAAACACCGACATGTTCCTGCAACTGATCAGCAGCTATCTCCAATTGGCCAAAGATGTCTTGTTCGATAATCTTTCGAGTAAGCAAATAGCAGATTCCTGCCGTAATAGTTGCTATAAGGACAGAGGGGACTAAGAACCAGAGTAAGATTTTGCTTTTTATTCTCATTTATATTTACCAATTGAAAAATTGATGGATTCCAGCCTGACAGGAGGCTGTGTCATATCTTCTGAACAAAGTTAAGAATCTTATATTTCTTACATAGTAATTTCATGATTCTTATGCTTCACTCAGAATGGACAGGGTGTATCCTGAAATGCAGCACATACTTACAATTGGAACCGCTTTATAATTCAGTTTACTACTTCTCTATGTTGTATTCTCATGCAGTATATTAAGGACACTTTCATAATCGCACTTTTCAGATTTCAGTTGATCAGAGAAAAAAGAATCGTAAGCTAACACATCAGCCCAGACCTTATCCTCAGGAATACCGTTTTGCAGCTTTTTGGCGGCGCTCTCAAACCTTCTGGATGCAGACCCATATAACTCCGCCAGACTTCTCATGTCGTCCGCCTTGTCAAGTAATAGACTCTTGTGCGCCTCTCCCCTTGTTCCCTGTGTAGAGCACGACTTCTCAATGGTATCGGCTGCATTCTTAATGTTCCTGCTGCTCGAAGCAGTGATTTGCACTGCATCCATTAGAGCTCCTAAAGAATTAACACTTCCCTGATCGTTCGTAATGTTTTTATTATCACCCATTTATTCCCTCCTTCAGCCGCTTTGATTATAAAATTTATTACATCTTGTTCTATCAATTAAAAAAGGCATAATCGTATCATAGATTTACGATTATGCCTTCGACTTACAGGCCTTAATCCTGCACGACAAGACTGCCCCTTACGATTTCGGATTTCTTATTTCGGAATGCGGATTTAAATCACCAAATCCCTCCCTGCCAGCCTCGCTCAGCGTGGCCCGCCAGTTTGTTAGGCGGGAATTCTTCAACCTCTTAGTGGAAGCCTGAAGGTCGTACCGACAGGCAGATCTGCCTCTGGCATGGCATTCCGCTACAATTCCCCAATCCCTAAATCCCTGAATCCCTAAATTATTCTTCTGCGATTTCCTTTGCCATATCCAGATCTTCTGACGTCAGTACCTTCTCAATATCGAGGAGTATTATTATCTTCTCTTTTACCTTGCCCATACCCAATATAAAGTTAGTATCTACTCCCTGGCCAAGTTCCGGTGAATTTTCTATCTCTGAACCATTTATATCCTGTACCTCTGAAACGCTGTCAACTATAATCCCTATATGTGTGCTGTTTACCTCTACTACAATTACACACGTTTCCTTTGTATGCTCCTCTTCCTGCATTGTAAACTTCAATCTCAGATCAATTATCGGTATTACCTTTCCTCTCAGATTAATTACACCTTTCATATAATCCGGAGTCTGAGGCACGGTAGTTATATCCATGATACCAATAATCTCTTTCACATTGATTATCTCAATACCGTATTCTTCACTTCCCAGGACAAATGTCAGATATTTCCCTTCATGAATCGATGCTGTTTTTTTTTCTGCTACAGCTTCCATTTTGTATCTCCTTCCTTTAGGTTACAAGTTACAAATTACTAATCCTCACACAGAGACACAAAGAGCACTAAGATAACAAAATTTAAAAAATAAAACAAAAGATAGTTGTTTTTACCCTTTGTGTTCTTCGTGCCTTCGTGTGAGTGAATCTTTACTAAAAATCATTCATATGTTCGCCATGTTCTACGATTCTGTTTTCGCCCATCGGAATTACTGCCTCCGGATCAATCATTGTTGATGGCTTTTGACCGCCGTTTCCATTACCATTTTTTACTATACCGGGGATGGTTTTCTGTAGAGACTTGTTAGCCACTTTATTTCCATGACCAACCTGCCCGGAGAACTCACGATGAGGTCTATTTACTTTTAATGTTTCGTCTTTTACTTGTGATACACCTTCTCCTTTACCGCCAACCAGTGACGCCAATGTCCCAATCTGTTCCATAAGGCTTTGTGCCTGTGACGACATCTCTTCACTTGCCGACGCCGTTTCTTCAGCATTAGCCGCATTTGACTGTGTAATCTGATCCATCTGTTGTACGGCATTACTTACCTGACTTATTCCCTCTGACTGCTCTATGGATGCATTGTTAATCTCCTTCGTCAGGTCTGTCGCCTTCTTGACGTTCGTAACAATTTCCTGTAGCGCCTCACCGCACTTACCTGCAAGCTTAGCTCCACCGTCAGCCTTGGCAACACAGTCGTCTATCAGCGCTGTAGTATCTTTTGCTGCTGTTGCACTCCTCTGTGCCAGATTACGCACCTCTTCTGCTACTACAGCAAAACCTTTTCCATGCTCTCCTGCACGGGCAGCCTCGACAGCTGCATTGAGTGCAAGAAGGTTAGTCTGGAATGCGATACCGTCTATTACCTTAGTAATCTCTGCAATCTTCTTGCTGCTTGTGTTTATCTCGTCCATTGAATTACTCATTGAATCTACAATCTCCATGCTGGAGGAATTCATCTTGTCTATTGAATCACACATTTCACCAACTGAGGCCTTTCTACCGACCTCTCCTTCATACATACCTACGGCCTTGTTCATCTCTTTCAAGAGTTCTACATTGTTTCCGTTTATGTAGGCCAGGGCATTATTCGTCTCAGGAGCAAGTTTCAGTACCGTGTTGATGTTTTCGGAAAAACTATTCCATAATCTCTGTACACTCGTTAATTGTGCAAGGATGGCGCTATCTGTCGTTGCGGACAATCCCAGATCACTGTCGCCTGAGATGAGTCCTTTCAGTGTTTTATCAAATAAGCTGACTGTCTTTCTTTTGCAGAGATTCCTTTGAGCCTGTACCCTGGCTTAAAGCAAGTGATTCCTTGGACATCTTTTGTGTGAGCATTCTCTGCTTACCGGCAAGGTTAATCACCGTACCATCATTCTTCTGGCTGCTTAAAGTAACAATAACAATACCTGCTACACCCAAAGCCAGAAAAACACCAAAAATTACAGCAAGCTTAGACTGAATAGTCTTCATAATTTTCCTCATTCTCTCCTTTCCTTCTCCTCCCCCCCCCTTCTCAACATTTATCAAATGTGAGCAAGGGGGCTGAGGGAGGTGTAACCCACGGTTAGAAATCTTTAAGACTTTCACCATGTTCCAGAATTCTATTTTCTCCCATCGGGATTATGTCACCAGGGACGTCATTATGTTGACTTCCATTACCGGCGAAACTTTGTGTAGCTACAGGTCTTTTGAGAGCCCTGGTTGTCACGGGCTGCTTCTTTGTACCACCAGAATTATCTCCGCCGACTGTGAGAGCGGACAAATCCCGGACAACGGACATCATTTCATTGGCCTGAGCGCTCATTTCCTCGGAGGCACTGGCGCATTCTTCGGAACTGGAGGCATTGCTCTGCACTACCTTGTCCACTTCTCCCATTGCCATGGTGACCTGCTCAATCCCTTTGGCCTGCTCATCTGAGGCAGATGATATTTCGCCAACCAGGGCTCCAACCTTAGTGAATGACTCATTGGTTTCCGTCACTAGCTCTGACCCCTCTTTCGCTTTTTTCAGGGTCTCCTCGATCAATGTGGCGGTGTTCTTGGATGCCTCGGCTGCGCGAAGAGCCAGGCTGCGTACCTCATCGGCCACCACAGCGAACCCCTTACCGGATTCACCGGCACGAGCAGCTTCAACAGCTGCATTAAGGGCCAGAAGGTTGGTCTGGAAGGCTATCTCATCGATGGTTTTTATGATCTTTCCCGTTTCTTCACTGGCCTCGTTCATCTTTTCTATGGATTGACTAAGATCATTCATGGACTTGATTGCTTCTTTCATGAGCGTGTCAGCCTGACCGGCATTTTCGGCATTGGACTTTGTCATAGAGGACATCTCTTCAAGTGAGGCGGAGGTTTCCTCGATGGATGAAGCCTGCTCCGATGAACCTTCAGCCAGAGTCTGGCTGGAAGAAGAGAGCTGCCCCGAAGCTGAGGACACCTGTTCCGTACTGGACTCCAGAGTGTCTATAATAACCTTGAATTTATCCGATGTATCGTTCAGTTCGCGACCACTAAAGCTTTTCAACCCCTTGAACAGTTCTCTAAAGGCACTGATGATGGATCTGATCAGGTACAATCCAAGAAACAGGGACAAGGCAATACCGGTCAACCCCACGGTAATCATCAGGTTGCGTGCCGTGGAATATTTTGCATCACTGGCTTTCTTGTCATCCACCATGCCTTGATCATTCGCCCTTACTATAGCTGTCATGAGAGCCTGGCTCTCATCTAACAATACACGACCCTTTGAGCTTGCCAAATCAAAAGCCCTTTTATTCCCATTCTCACGGCTCAGTTCACGAACTTCGTCATCAATCACATCAAACTTCTTCCAGGCACCTTTGAATTCACTCAAAAGTTTTTCTTGTTTTGCAGTAGTCATCAAAGGTTCAAGCTGGTCAACACGATTATTCAAGGTTTCTTCATAACCAGCAAGGGACTTGGAGAATTCATCCATTTCCTCTTTTGTTGTAGCAAGAATTAGATTCTTTTCTCCTCTGTGGAAGGTAATCATATCCTGCACAACCCGCGCAGAAAGAAGAGCCGCCTTCGCAGAATCAATAGCCTCTGAGGGAACCCCTGCCTGCTCTTCAAGCTCTTTATTATTAAGAGCTGCAATCTGTTTCATAATCCCTTCGGCTTTTTCATAAGCTTTACGGCCAGCTCCACTCGAAAGAGACTGTGCTTTGGTGTTAGAATTAAGACGCGCCAGTTGACGCACCTCGTCATTTGTTTTAAGGTATTTATCCCATTTAGCAGCAAATTCATCTAACTTTACTTTGCCTGATCCATCAACCAATGCACGCAACTTCCCTCGACGCCCCTGCATGTCTTCACGTGTCTGCTTAATGAACGTAGCATATTCATCCATTTCTTCTAGTGTTTTAGCCATTATAATGTTTTTCTCTGCTCGGCTTATACTAATAAGGTCCTGGTTAATTCGTGCACCAAGCTTTACTTTCTCCGCAGATACGTCAACGATGTTATTAATGCGTGTATTCATACCACCGAGCTTGTCAATACCCATAAAAGAAATGACTACGGCCACCACGACCAATATTCCGAAAATACAAGCTATCTTTGCATTTAGACTCAGGTTTTTCATTTTCACCTACCCCCTCTTTACCTTTCCATTACGTATAAAATTAAAATTACTAAATAAATTGACTCTTAAATTACGTACATCTTCTTTCCGATAGTCATGATTATCCTCCTCTTGTATGAAAGTGAAAAAATAAACAATTAACTCACTGAATGAGAACTATTTTTCTATTCCATAATTAAATTAGTTATTAATAATTTAAACTTATAATTCAATCTGTGCAAGATTAGCTGACCGGTGATTATTCTTTTGCCAGCTGTCCAACCGTCTCTAACTCTTCAGAAGATAGTACCTTTTCAATATCTAGTAGTATTACTATTCTTTCCTTCGTCTTGCCCAGGCCCAAAATGAAATTCGTATCGACGTCTTGTCCCAGGTGCGGCGCATCTTCGATCTCCCCGCCCTTAATATTTGATACCTCTGATACGCTGTCAACTATGATCCCTATTGACGTTTGATTAACTTCTACGACGATTATGCAGGTTTCCTGAGTGTGTTCTATCTCCTGCATTGAAAACTTTGACCGCAGATTAATTATGGGTATAACCTTTCCCCTCAGGTTAATTACACCTTTCAGGTAATCCGGGGTTCGTGGTACGGTTGTAATGTCCATAAGCTTGATGATTTCTCTAACCTTGAGTATCTCGATGCCATATACTTCTTCACCACAAATAAATGTAAGAAATTTCCCTTCTGTGATTTCTGTTTTTGCTGCTACGGCTTCCATTTTATTTCTCCTCCTTTATTTTATTTCGGATTTCGGATTCCAGATTGCGGAGTATATGGAATGAACTAAGTGAAATCCGCAATCCCCTGCCCGTCCTTGCCCGTCCCTGCCTACCGGCAGGCAGGCGGCAGGCGGGGAAATCTGCAATCAAAATAGTATAGTTTTGTAGTTAAAAATCTTTCATGCTTTTATCATGTTCCGCAATCCTGTTTTTACCCATTGGGATTAACGCCTCAGGTTCTTTTGTGCCGTGGCCATTACCGGCCGGCTTGTCAACCTGCATGTGTGAAATCTGCCTGGATTGTACAGGTACTGATGACCTTTTGTGAGTATCCGATGCTTCATCAACTTTACCACCAACCTGTGCTGCCAATATACTGACCTGATCTTTGAGGGTTAGTGACTGCGAGGCCAGCTCTTCGCTTGCTGAAGCTGTCTCTTCGGCATTGGCTGCATTCTGTTGTGTAACCGAATCCATCTCTTGTACTGCCTTACCCACCTGATTAATTCCATCAGACTGTTCTCCTGATGCATTTGCTATCTCCTTTGTCAAATCAGTCACCTTCTTGACATTCTTGACAATCTCTTCAAGCGCCTCTCTACCTCTACCTGCAATCTGAGCCCCATTATTTGCCTTGGCAACACAGTCGTCTATCAGTGATGTAGTGTCCTTTGCCGCAGTCGCACTACGCTGGGCAAGATTCCTCACCTCTTCTGCTACAACGGCGAAACCCTTGCCATGTTCACCTGCACGTGCGGCTTCAACTGCA
>JAANXD010000024.1 GCA_018263435.1 Candidatus Scalindua arabica
GACAGGCGACTGCATCGGGCATGACCTGCGAAAAGTCCTCGGCGCCTTTCGTCCGGGATTAATGGAGTAACCCCTCTCTTTCGAGAGGATTCCAGTTCTGGAATCCTCTCGAAAGAGAGGCTGGTTATTCATTTTAGATTTAATTCACAACCTCAAAGTCACCTGCCATGCCTCTTTAAGATCAGAAATCTTTTCTGAGATCACCTTTTCTCCGTTTTGTGATAGAATGGTAAAGACATCATTATCCAAAACCTTCCCTATACAACCATGTGGAATACCACTGATTGCCTCCTCAAATTCTTTCTGTTTCTCCGGCTGTACTTCAACAATGAATCGCGAATTAGACTCAGAAAAAAGAATAATATCATCCCGATCAATTCCTGTTTCAACCGACACTCGAGACAAATCAAGTTCCATTCCGTACCCACCTGCAAAACTCATCTCTGCCGCCGCAACAGCAAGCCCTCCCTCCGAACAGTCATGACACGACCTGACCAATCCTTTTCCTGTCGCATTAGCCAGCAAATCCATCGTTTTCTTTCCAACCTCTCTGTCTACTTTTGGAACTGAGTTGCCTTTAAAACCATGGATATCGTAATAATGTGAACCTCCAAGTTCATTTTTTGTCATACCTAAAATATAAATCAGATTATCAGGTGACTTCACATCCATGGAAATAGCCCTGGTAACGTCCGGCATTACACCTATAGCAGAAATCAATAGAGTCGGCGGTATGGAGATGGTTTTATCGCCGGATTTAAACTCATTATTCAGACTATCCTTACCGGATATAAACGGAGTTTCATAATATATTGACATATCGTAACACGCCTTTGCCGCCCTGACAAGGCCGCCCAGGCATTCAGGTTTATCGGTATTACCCCAGCTGAAGTTGTCAAGCAGAGCAACCCTCTCCAGGTTGCCGCCCACGGATACTATTTGTCTCAGAGCCTCATCAATTGCCGAAGCCGCCATATGATAAGGGTCTATATCTCCATATTTGGGATTCATCCCATTCGATACAATTATTCCTTTGCCGGAGTTTAAAACCGGCCTGATTATGCATGCATCACCCGGACCATCATTATCCACTCCCTGCAGCGGTTTCATAACGCTACCGCCCTGCACTTCATGATCATATTGCCGAATCACCCACTCTTTACTGCAAACGTTCCATGAGGATAGAACCTTTTTCAAATCTTCACCATAGTTCTTTTTCTCTTTTATGTCCGGCTCTTCATGAGATGGTGAATGCCATACTGCCTTACGTTTAATCCTGGGCAGCCCATCGTGCAGGAACTCCATCTCTATATCAGCAACGTCCTCGCCTTTGTATCTTAACCGTAATCTTTTATCTCCCGTAAACTCTCCAATAAATGTAGCCTCTACATCTTCCCTCTGAAAGACTTCCAGGATTTCTTCCGTATTCTCCGGAGGTACAGAAAGTACCATTCTCTCCTGTGCCTCGGAAATCCAGATCTCTGAATAAGAGAGTCCATCATATTTAAGAGGCACTTTTTCAAGATCAACAACAGCCCCAAGTTCTTCTCCCATCTCACCCACAGCAGAAGAGAGGCCCCCTGCACCACAATCAGTAATATTGTCATACAAACTACGATCCAGTGCCTTCATGAGTGCATCAGTAACCTTCTTTTCCATTATTGGATCGCCAATCTGTACCGCACCTCCGGACACCACCTCCGATTGGTGGGTTAACTCCACAGATGAAAATGTTGCCCCGTGGATACCATCTCTTCCGGTTCTACCGCCCACAAGTAGAATCAAGTCACCCTTGTGAGACTTCTTTTCACACTTATCCTTAGAAATCAACCCAACGTTTCCGCAATAAACAATTGGATTACTCGTGTATCTTTCATCGAAGAATATAGCACCATTTGCAGTAGGTATCCCCATACGGTTGCCATAATCCCTGACACCGCCCACCACTCCCTTAAATATTCTTTTTGGATGAAGAACCCCTTCCGGTATCATTTCCTGACGAATATCCAGAGGTCCGAAACAGAAAACGTCTGTATTTAAAATTGGCTTTGCACCCAGGCCTGTTCCCAGGGTATCCCTGATAACTCCACCAATTCCGGTATTTGCCCCGCCATAAGGTTCGATTGCCGATGGATGATTGTGCGTTTCAACTTTGAAACAGATATTATAGTTTTCATCAAACTCAATGATACCAGCATTATCCTTAAATACAGAAACGCACCACGGTTTATTTAATTCTGAAGTCGCTTTCATTACTGTATTGGCCAGAAGATTATCAATAACCTCTCCGTCGCAATCTATCATCCCCCTGAATGTTTTATGCATACAATGCTCAGACCATGTCTGAGCAATTGTTTCAAGTTCAACGTCGGTGGGATTCCTGCCAAGCGTGGTAAAATACTTCTGGACAGCCTTCATCTCCTCAAGGTTTAAATACAACTGCCCCTCCTGACTGATCGACAGCAGTTGCTCATCGTCCGCATTCAATATCTCAAGCGTATGCTTGTGGAAGACGTACTCTATTGCTTCATTCTTATCCTCATAAAACAGATTATCCTTGTTTATGAAAACATCTTCTATTATTTTATTGGCCAGTACCTTATCAGCAATAGTCTCAACCTGTTCAATTGAAAGTGAACCGGATACCTGAAATCTCTTTGCCGTCTTGACAGACCTTGCACTCATGCCCAGGTCTCTAATCCCCTTAATCACAGTAGATTCCACTGGATCCATTACACCCCGTTTACGCGTCACTTCAATCGTATAAACGGCACCATCCCTCTCCCCTGCCTGAACGCCAGCAGGCTGCTCTGGTGAACCATTGACGCAGGCGTAGTCCTGCGTCAACCCATCAATTAACAGTTCACTGCAAATACGTTTGATTTCATCTTTAGACAAGTCTCCATCTATCAGGTATACCTGTACAGTACGAATTTCATCCACAGATGTAATTCCAATATTTGCAATCTCTGAGGCTACTTCATTTCCGATAGCATCCGGAAAATTTGCCCTGGTAAATACCTCTATCCTTCTTACCATCTTTTTTTATCACGTACCGCTTTTGACTTCTTCAATCTTTTTAGGATCTTATTGTCGTTTCCCTTCTCCAGGTCATTTAACGTAGATTTTACTTCTTTAGAAAAACATTTCAGCGCTTTAATTATTCTCGACTTATTCTGCTTGCAGATACCCAACCATAGATCCGGGTCTCCCGAGGCAACCCTTGTAGTATCCCTTAAACCGCTGGCAGCAAACTTCCAATATTTCTCATCAATCACGCTCACAAGACCGGAAGCAACTAAATGAGGTAAATGGCTGACTAATGCAACAATCTCATCATGTTTAGTAGGCGTCATGATACTTACTTCAGCTCCCAATACCTTCCACATTTTTGATAATTTTGTTATGCACTTCTTTGAATTAAGGCTTGTGGGTGTCAGCACACAAACACTACCTTCAAAAAGATCTGGCCTTGCCGACTCTATACCCCTTTGTTCTGAACCTGCCAGTGGATGTGCGCCTATGAATTCTGGCCTGTCCCCATTATGCTTACTCTTTATCTCCCTGTTTATTTGAGAAACTATATGATTCTTAGTACTTCCGACATCAGTAAGAATGGCTGATGTCTTCATCAAAGGGATTATTTTCCTTGCAAAGTCAGGTATAAGGTCCACGGACGTAGCTAATATTATAATATCCGCCTGTTTTACGGCTTTTTCAATATTGATTGTACCTTCGTCAATGGCTTTGGCCTTAAGTGCCTTATTTATTGAGGCTCTACGGTGCCCGACACCTATAATTGACCTGGCCAGACCTCTTTCCTTCAGGCCAAGACCTATTGAGCCACCTATCAAACCTGTCCCTATAATGGCAACAATTCCAAAGTTCATTTGGTATTCTTTTTCACAAAAAAACTTAAAATATTTTACCCGCCTGTGCCCATTCGGGCAGGCAAAAGCGGGGTAAATTTTGAGTGCTGATGTTAACCTCGTTAAAGAATTTTGTCAAATTTAATTAATCTATATTCCCTTGATTTGCATAAAAAAACTGCTAAAATTGCAAATAACATCAATTCAACAACTTAAGATATTGTAAACTTTATAATTGTTAGATATGGATTGTTATGAAGAAAGACAAACAAAAAGACAAACTGAAAGACAAAGACAAAGAAAAGGAAAAAGACAAACAAAATACCGAGAATATAATTCTTGAATTAGATAAACGTATTGACGAGCTACAGCATAGCACAACAGGAGATGATTTATCTGCTCAAATAAAAGAACTGGAAGAGCAGAGAATATCTCTTCTAAAAGAACTGTATTCCAATCTTGCACCCTACGAGATAGTAAAGGTTGCACGCCATCCCCTCAGGCCCCCTGTATCTGATTACATAAAAATGATGGTTGATGATTTTATTGAACTACACGGGGATCGTAATTACGGAGACGACAGGGCCATAACCACAGGTTTTGGCAGTATTGGCGGGAAAAAAGCTTTGATAATCGGCCAGCATAAAGGAAAAACAACAAAGGAGCGAATTGACTGCAATTTTGGTATGCCCAATCCTGAGGGATATCGAAAGGCGTTACAAAAAATGAAACTGGCAGAAAAATTTCATTTACCCATAATCACCCTGATCGATACGCCGGGAGCAAACCCTGATATAGGGGCAGAAGAGCGGGGCCAGGCGCATGCAATAGCCATAAACATTGCAGAAATGAGCAAGCTTAGAACTCCTGTAATATGCATTGTCATTGGCGAGGGTGGAAGCGGCGGTGCACTTGGCATAGGCGTGGGTGACAAATTTTCGATTCTTAAATATGCATACTGCTCTGTTATCTCACCGGAAGGCTGTGCGGCTATCCTGTGGAAGAGCAAAGACAATGCAGAAGATGCTGCCAACGCACTGAAATTAACTGCGCAGGAATTGTTCAAGCTGAAAATAGTAGACGAAGTAATACCGGAACCAATAGGCGCAGCACACAGTAACCCGAAAAAAATGGCTGATATATTAAGAGAAACAATCGTTCGATATATAGATGAACTCCAGGCCGTACCTTTAGACAAATTAATCGAGAAAAGATATAAAAAATACAGGAAGTTTGGCAGTTTTCTAGGTGGAGAAGAGGCAGCAATTAAATGAGAAAACACACAGCTTTAATCTTAATCCTCCTGATTATTATACCTGTCTCCGGTTCTAGCCTTTGGAAGGAAATGTTGTGAGACAAATATTATTAGATATTGCAAAAAGAGTCAGCATTAATGTTAATCAATTGCAGAATGAGGTTGAGGAGTGGTTTAAGGGTAAACTTGAGAAGCTCACCAAAATCAAAGAATCTCTCCAGGAAACCAGTTCATGCACATACGAAAACCAACCCACTCTTTTTGGTAAAGAGCGAGAGTATTTGATTGATTTACATAAGGGAATCCTGGAAGAAGGAAAGTACGAAACAGAAGATATGAGAGTTCTAGTACAGAATATTTTTAACGACTATGATGAAGCAATCCGTAAATATCGTGGAATCATACCACTGGACTACTCCATACATATAATCCCGGACAAAGCCCATGCGGAAGAAGGCAGTGAAATCGAAGCAGAAATTCTGCATTTTTTTCCATCAAATTGTAAAAGAGAAGAAATCACACAGCAAGTAACAGAGATTATTAAGCATATCCAGGAAACGTCCTTTTCCGATACGCCAATCTGGGTCAAGGTAACCCAACACAAAGAGAAACAATAGAAAACAAAATATGCCTGTATCCAATATGCTTAATCTGGCAATCCTTATCTCTGGCAGTGGGACGACACTCCAGAATCTAATTGATAAAATAAATGACAAAACTCTTAATGCCAACATTCAAATCGTGATTAGCAGCGCTCCGGACACTTATGGTATAAAGAGAGCAGAACAAAACAGTATTCCTGTAGCCATAGTAGAACGTAAAGGGTATAACGACTCAGACATTTTCAGTAATACAATAATAAATGAAATTGAAAAATATTCTGTAGACTTAATAATACTTGCCGGTTTCTTACACCTCTTTAAGATACCTGATAAATATACCGGCAAGGCAATGAACATTCACCCGGGACTAATCCCTTCTTTCTGCGGTAAAGGATATTATGGACATCACGTCCACGAAGCCGTTATTGAAAGCGGAGTCAAGGTCTCAGGCTGTACTGTTCATTTTGTTGACAACGAGTACGATTGTGGACCAATTATAATCCAGAGAGTTGTTCAAGTGCACGAAGAGGACTCTCCGGAGACACTTGCACAAAGGGTTTTTAAAGAAGAATGCATAGCATATCCCGAAGCAATAAACCTCTTTGCTGAAGGAAAATTAAAAATTGAGGGAAGAAAGGTCAAGATTTTATACTAATAATTAATTATGAAAAACAATAACAGATCAAAAACCAGACAATATTCATTTTTGCTTATCAAGAAACTTTTAATCATTTCAATAGTATGCCTGCTTATATTGCAGAAAAGCACTCAATCCTCTGCAATCTCAATATTGAGGGTTGAACCTTCAGTAATCGAACTTCAGAATCAAGCCTTCTTTGATTTAAGGAGAGGTAAATTTCTTGCGGTTTTTAAGAAATGCGAAGAACTACTGGCAATCAACAAAAAGAGTACTCTCGCTTACGAACTACTGGGTGTTTCATATGCCGGAATCGGAAGATACGACAAGGCGCAGGAAGTGGTTGAATCTCTAAAAGACGTTACCACGGAATCATCACTGTTACACCTATGCAAAGGAATGCTCTTGCATTCACTACAGAAACTTGATGGGGCAATTGCAGAGTGCCAGGAATCCATATCCATAGAGCAGGACAATCCCATCGCATACTATGTCATTGGCAGGGTATATTTAGACAAGAAAGACCTTAAAAAAGCGGAAGAATACCTGAGGAAAGCCATTGAAAAGGAACCGGAGCTTGCTGCGGCGTACACCGGCCTGGGTGTAAACTATCTGCTTCAGGGAAATATGGAAGAATCTTTCAAGAACTATAATAAGGCTCTTGCAATCAATCAGGACGAACACATGGCACGAATGGGCCTTGCTACAATATTCATAGGACTAAAAGGCTACGAAGACGCTATAGAACAATATAATATTGTAATCAAAAAGATACCCACTTTTATAAGGGCCCGTCAAAACCTGGCTGCACTTTACCTTCAAATAGGCAGGTTTCGGGACGCAATCGTACAATCAGGCGAAATCCTGAATATCGACCCAAAGATAGCTCCTATATATCTGATCCTGGCCAGATCTTATTCCTACTCCGACAATCTTAACGACGCTGTTAAAAACATTAGAAAGTTTATTGATTTACAGGAATCTTCTTATGAGGGGCATTACCTTCTTGGAATTTTCCTGATGGCAAGCGGAGATAATGAATCTGCTAAGAAAGCATTAGAAAAGGCCGGGAGTATAGATGCTGAGCAAGGCAGCATAATGGTCGCAAGCGCTCTAATTAATCACATCGAAGGTAACTATAACACAGCAGAAACCTTTCTTGAGAAAGCACGAAGCTTGACCCGGGAAATCAATAACCAGGTAATCAATATATTCCTGACAAACCTTTACCTGACGCAGGAAAAACACGCACCATCAAAAGAGAGTTTAAATATATCCGGCGGTTTTATAGATGGATTCAGGCCTGACAACCTTGACCTAAAATCTGACAGCAAAACCAGCCAATCTTTTACCCACACAAACCTTGCGATCTTTTTCTACCTTAACAAATGGTATGACAAGGCAATCAAGGCGTGCGATACTGCATTAGCAATCTATCCGGATAATCCTATTACTCTGTATGTAAAGGGCAAATCATTTACAGAAAAAAAAGATTTTAGTCAGGCCCTTTTGCAATTTAAAAAGATCGTTGAAATTCAACCTGACTTCTTATCTCCTCATTATGATTTAGCAAAACTTTACCTTGTAATGGGTGACAATGATAAAGCTATCGAAGAATACAGGAGAACAGCAGAGTTAGACCCAAAGGATGCATCAGTCCATCTCTCTTTAGGAAATATCTATACCAGGCAGGGGAAAAATGATGAAGCTTTAGCCGAATACAAACAGATCCTGACTCTGGCACCTGATTCTCCGGTTGGATACAATGAACTGGCTTATATCTATGCAGAAAGTGAAACCAATCTGGACCAGGGCCTGGAATATGCTCTAAAAGCGGCCGAGTTAGCCCAAGAAGATGCATCGATCCTGGATACGTTAGGTTGGGTATACTTTAAAAAAGGCAATTTTGAAAAAGCCATAGAAAACCTGAAATCTTCAGTCGAATTAAGACCAAATTCACCAACAATAAGATACCACCTTGGAATGGCATATTATAAAAACGGTGATCTCAACAACGCCTTAAATGAATTCAGGAACTCTCTAGCCATCTCGGTAAGATTTAATAAATTATCACAGTCTAAGGAAATGGTTAGATTGATTGAAGGCCAGTTGGGTCAAACACAATAGGAGAGGTTGTACAAAGATTCATGATTGAAGAAATGGTATGAACGTTGTTTGAACTTTACCGGATTGATATTACAGCGATCTCTGAGATAAGCCCATCTGAAGATCAAGTTTGTCATCGAATCTCATGGCTACTCCCAATCTGTTACCATGATTGGTAGTACCTTTTATGTCATACCTGACAACAGAACCACTTCCATTAAGGTTGATCTCTCTTGTACTAATACCCGGTATGATTGAAGATGCATTTATCTGAACAGGAATTGTCATCCCCGGAGAAAATGCTTCGATATCATTTGCTATCACTTCGAAGTAAACTCCGGTCGAACTAATGTGGTTTACTGTCTCGCCCTTATGACCGGGTAACGTTATCTGAAATGACCGATCTAATCGTTTATCTGCCCTTCTGTCAGGAACTCTATCACCGGTCATCATACTATATCGATCCTCTTTTCCGTTACAATAAACATATAGGTTTAAGCTAATACACCTACAGCCTCTCTAGACTCTTCTTTAGCACCATCACCGCTAAACAACTCATTAATCATGCCTCGATTTACACCGGCCAGCTCCAGCTTTTGTGCGATAACTCCCTTTAAAGGCTTTACTCCTTCCGATTCAGAGGCTTCCTTTGTCTTCTCTGTACTTTTCTCAGCATTTGCCTTAGCTGCATCATCCGTATCAGCTACTCTGGTTTTTTTAGTTGCAGTCGTTGCTACCTTTGGTGTCTCAGTTTCTCTGGAAGCGGTATCGGTCTTTGCTGCTGCTGCAAGCTCCATACTCTTCTTACTGAGCTCGACCGTATCAGTCTCGGCTGCCGGCTGAGCCAAAGCATTATTATTTGCCTTGTTATTAGCTCCATTATTAGCCGCGTTATTTGCCGTATTAATTTGATGATTGGCACTTGTTATCTCATAATTTATTCTTCCATCTTTAAAGAACTAAAATATTTATTTTCGCCTAATTTTCTCAGCCCTTCTTATTAACAAACTATGTGCCAATGTTATTTTTTTGCTAAAATCATTTGAAGCTCTCCCTCCTATCATATTGATGATACGTGACTTAAAAAAACAAAAAACATGCCATGGAGAGGGTGATGGTGGCCCAATCTAACGTAAACATGGTGGGGGGATTTCTCCCAGGTAAATCGGTGAATTATCTCTAAAATCTGCTGGATCTATTGGAATATAACAGGTTACGAATAACCCCCAGGAAAACCCCTCATCCGGGGTGGAACTACCCCACTTTCAGCAAAATGAAGATTGGCTGATTTTGATTTTTGATTTTTGATTGATGATTGTTGATTTAAACAGGAAGCTGGAGATGGGCCTGTTTGTCAGGCGGGAGCGGTGCATCTTGCCTTTTGTCTTGCAAAACACCTCTACTCTTTTATAATAATGTACAAATTAGTGGTATATATATAAGATTCGATACTCGTTGACAAGGAGAGCAAAATGTTAAATATCAATAAAAGTATTATACTTGACGAAAGCCAAAAACCGATTGCTGTTCAAATCCCAATCAAGGAATTTGAACATTTAGAAGAAATTATTGAAAACTATGGGTTATCAAAATTGATAGATGATGTTTCGCATGACGAAAGGCTGTCTGTTAAGGATGCAAAAAAACATTATCAATCATTGAAACAAAATGTGGAAAGTTGAGTATACTAAACGTTTCCTTAAAGAACTCTCTAAACTACCCAAAGAAATTCAAACTCATGCCGAGAAGATAGTTTTTGTTGAACTATTATCAACTGACCCTTTCGAACTCGGATATCTTGAACATATGACAGGATATCCAGACAAATACAAAATCAGAATTGGAAGATACCGAATAGGCATTACAATTGATAAGGCTCAAAAATTGTTAATTTGCCAACGCATAGCACATCGTAAAGATATTTATAGAATCTTTCCGTAACCGATCAATAACATAACAATCTTCTCTTCCCGCCTGCCTTCCTCTCCGCTTCCCCAATTCTTATCTCTTTTCTCTGCGTTCTTGGCGTGAATAATGCCTTTTATCCGGAAGTTTTGCGGTGAATCTCTTTTTCCTCTTGAATTAAATAATCGGTTTATTATTATTAACACCAAAGTTGCTACTATCTACAAACCATTCCATATTATTCTAATTACTTATTACAGTTAATATGAGAAAATACCTGCTACCTGTCTTAATCATATCGTTTGTATTCTTTCCAACACCTGCTATACAAGCAGCGTCAGACGTTGAAGCGACTATAGATGAAGGCAAACAGGCAGTAGGGGAAAATCCTGATGATACAGCAGTTCACTTTGATCGCGGTGTTGAACACCTCAGATCAGGGATGTATAAAGAGGCAATTGAGTCGTTAAAGCAGGTAGTAAGGATTAACCCTGATGCAGTATCTCACTATAACCTTGGTTTTGTCTATGACAGAACAGGCAGGTATAAAGAGGCGATTGAGGTATACAAGCGTGCAATATTTATCAACCCTGATTATATAGATGCTTATAATAAACTCGGTAATGCCTATGGTGAGCTGGGCATGTATAAAGAGGCGGTTGAGACGTTAAAGGTTGCAATAGAGAGAGACCCTGAGCATGCAATGTCTTACTATAATCTAGGTCTTATTTATAATTCATCAAACGATAAAGACTCTGCCATGGAACAGCACGAAATACTAAATGGCCTTAACTTCGATCTGGCAGAGAAACTGTTTGAATTAATCAGAAAATAATACCGGCAGGCAAACCGGTAATATCAATAAAGATATGTTTAAGGCGTGGAGCTTTTGGAAATCAGCTTAAAAAGAAATGTGTAACCTAAATCAATTTCTTCAAGGCGGCGAGCAAGCGTCACAATGGCTCTGTTCACAAAGCTCCTGTTGTTTGTAATGTTTGACATAAATGCCTCCTTGTCTATAACATGAAGATTACAGTCAGTAAGCGCTTTTGCTGAGGCGACACGGTTGTGTCCCGTTATTAACGTCATCTCTCCAAAGAAATCACCTGAGCTAAGGCTCGTAATATTTACATCTATATCGTCAATTGTTTTCACTATCTTAATCTCTCCTGAATCAATCAGATACATTTCTTCCCCTTCGTCCTGCTCATTGAATATAACGTCACCCTCTTTGAAATGTAAACCTTTCCTGGTAAAAACCAAATCTTTTGTATTCATAATTAGACCGAATGTTTCTGTAAGTGAACTCCTGCCTACCCCCACTTGCCGGACGGGCTTGGGGTAGGCAAGAAAAAGTGCCTGAAGTTTGTGTGGCTTACATGGCCAGACCGGTTATTTGGAATATACTTGACACCTTAAAAACGTTTTTTATATAATCTTGCCCTTGTTTATAACGTATCTGAAATTCTATAACATTTCGAATGAATTTGCCCTTCAGGTCAACCATGCGGGTAATCATACCGATAGCATTTATAGATACTCCAGAATATAATTGGTTTGAGGCGGCATGGCCAAGTGGACTAAGGCAGTGGATTGCAAATCCATTATCCAGGGTTCGAATCCCTGTGCCGCCTCCATTTCTTTGAGATTTAATGGGCGGGTGGTGGAATGGCAGACACGAGGGACTTAAAATCCCTTCCTCGCAAGGGGGTGAGGGTTCGACTCCCTCTCCGCCCATTTCTTAAATCATAAACAATAATCACACAAAGACACAGAGATCACTAAGAAGACNTATTTAAAAAAAACAAAAAAAATAGTTTTTACCCTTTGTGTGCTTCGTGACTTCGTGTGAGGAATAAAACCAAACCACTACTACCCATAAACAGCTTTTTCACGTGCGATACGTTTAAGCTCCTGAGTATAAAAGAGTTCGTCTTGTTAAGACCTGCGCGAAGTTTTTCAATCTCAGTAACATAGCGCCTTATTGTATCAGTATATTTTCTCTGTCCTTTAAAACTTTTCAAATTGACAAGTTTATCTTTCCATCGAGAAACATCTCCCAAAAGTATCTCTATCTCACTTCTTACCAAATTCTTCATATGAATATCCTGCTTTAGTTTTTTCTCAATAGCTGTATCTGCCATATTTCCCTCCATTCTCAAGCCAGATTTAATCTTTAATACTTCCCCTGATTAATCATTTAAACTAACTCAATATCGTCCTCACCCATATGCCTTTCGCAATAGTGACACCTTATCCTTATCGGATTTTTATTTATCACATAAAATCTGCTTTGTATATCCTGATGATTGCTGACGCAATTTGGATTAAAACATTTCAGGAACTCCTCTATAGAGTCAGGTATGGCAACTTTAAACTTTTCTACAACTTCAGAACCCTTAATAATATTAACAGTCGCATCCGGAGAAATTAATGAAATCTTATTTACTTCCTCCTGAGTAAGGAGCTTTCCTTCAATCTTTATAATACCTTTCTTGCCCAGCTTCTTACTCGATAAATTATACCCGATCAGTACTACCTGATCTATATCCTGGATGTTCAATATATTGGCAACTTTAAAGGTGCTTCTACTTGCAATCTGGTCAATAACCGTACCTTCCTTAATTGCCGAGACTTCATATTTCTTCATTGTATGGCACCCAATACCGTGGCTAAAAGTGTTTCTCTTACCGGAATACCACTATGAGCCTGCTGAAAATACACTGCATAGCTTGTATCGTCCAGGCTTTCATCCATCTCATCCACACGTGGGAGAGGATGGAGTATCTTAAGATCTTCCTTAACATCTAATTCATCCATAACCGGTTTACTGAGTTTGTAAATACCTCTTACTTTTTCATATTCTACCGGGTCTGAGAACCGCTCCTTCTGTATCCTTGTACAATAAAGAATATCAAGTTTGCTGCTTACTTCGTTTAGAGACTCCACCTCATGATATGTAACATTTCTTGATTCCAGTTCCTCCAGATAATCTTTAGGAATTCTGAGACTTGGTGGTGAGATAAAGTACATCTCTGCACCAAAATTGGACATGGCATATGCCAGTGAGTGTGCAGTCCTGCCATATTTTAAATCTCCCAGAAACCCAATCGACAGGTTCTCAAGTTCACCTTTCACCTTTTTTATAGTATAAAGGTCTACAAAGGTCTGGGTTGGATGCTGGCTTGCCCCATCACCGGCATTAATAACCGGTATAGTTACGGAATCAGCCGTAAGCCTGGAAGCACCTTCAAGGAAATGCCTTAATACGATAATATCACAATAGCCTTCGATAATCTTGACGGAGTCCCTTAGTGATTCCCCCTTTACGGTAGACGTTGTACCCAGTTCATCAAACCCGACAACCTGTCCGCCAAGCCGCTTCATTGCCGTTTCAAAACTTATTCTAGTGCGCGTTGAAGGTTCAAAGAAAAGATTTGCAAGTACCTTCCCATTTAGAATCTCAGAACTACCTTCTTCTTCCATCCTCTTTGATATATCAAGAATGTATAATATTTCCTCTTTCGTGACATCCAGGATGGAAATTATGTCTTTGTTTTTTAAACTTATCATTACTCTACGTTAACTTGTTTGCTGGTAATTGTTTTATGATATTATCAAAGAGGGTCTGACATAACAAGAAAAAACCCCTGGAAAATTGTAACAAGTAGTGTCCTTCGCAACATTTACATTCAAATTATATTGATATAATCATGGTGGTCTGCTATATTAAATTACCAAACTTTTTCACAAATAAGCTTGTAGCGGAACGGCTTTAGCCTTCCATATTATACACTTAGACATGGTAATGGAAACCTGAAGGTTTCCGCTACGTCTTAATTCAATAACATTGCATTTGTCGGGCAGGGAATCCAATTCTCATAATATGAAATATTGCATCATCATTCCTGACGGAATGGCAGATTATAAACTGGAGAAACTCAGCAACAGGACACCACTGGAGGCAGCAAGAACACCTAATCTGGACAATATAGCTTCCGGTGGAGTACTCGGGCTTGTCAGCACTGTACCAAAAGGATTCAAACCGGGAAGCGATATTGCCTGCCTTTCAGTATTAGGTTACGATCCGGCAGTTTACTACACTGGCCGTGCACCGCTCGAATCTGCAAGTTTAGGTATAGAGCTTGGAAAGCATGACCTGGCTGTTCGATGTAATCTAATCACAATAAATGATGGCATACTGGAGGACTTTACTGCCGGACATATATCCGATAATGAGGCAGAGCTAATCATCGCATTATTAAATGAAAGTCTGGGAAACAACAAGATCAGCTTCCATGCCGGCACGAGCTATCGAAACATAATGATTTATAAAGGAGATAGCAGGATAGAGGCTGATTGCACTCCCCCTCATGACATAATTGGCAAATCTATAGAACAATATTTGCCAAAAGGGAATGGTAGTGAAATATTAATTGATTTAATGAAGAGTTCATATCCTTTACTTGTAGATCATGACGTAAACAAAGTAAGAATAGACCTTGGCGACAACCCGGCTAACATGATCTGGCTGTGGGGGCAGGGACAACGCCCTTCTATAGAACCATTTAAGAAGTTATATGGAATCTCAGGTGCAGTCATAACAGGTGTAGATTTATTAAAGGGCCTTGCAGCTTATCTTGGCTGGAAGAACATAAACGTTCCCGGCGCTACAGCATATTTAGACACCGATTATGGTGCTAAGGCACGATACGCAATTAAAGCAATGGAATCACATGATCTGGTTTTAATACATATAGAGGCGCCGGATGAAGCAGGCCATGAGGGGAATATACATGAAAAGATTCGGGCTATTGAAAATATCGACAGGAAAATCATCGGTCCGGTTTTCGATGCACTACAAAAGCATAAGGAATTCCGTATGCTTGTACTTCCCGATCACTATACACCGATTAGTAAAAGAACTCATACCTCAGAACCTGTACCTTTTACCATTTACAGCTCAGATTCAGTTAAAGAAAGCAAACTCTCTTTCTCAGAATCCAATGCAAAAAAAACCGGCCTGAAGGTAAAAAAGGGGTATAAATTAATGAGTCATTTTATCGAGGGCGATCTCGCTTAGATCACCGAAAAGTGTTAAATCTGTTGAATCTACAATTTCAATTTTAACAAGCTTGCCGGACATTAAAGTGGATATGTCAGCTTGACTGCTTCCTTCCGGAAGGTCAAAAGCAACAATCTGATTCTGCCTTGTCCTCCCGCTTAATCTGCCTGCGTCAGATTTACTTGTCCCTTCCACCAGGACCTCAACAGATTTCCCAACCATTTCTCTATTTTCTTTAGTGCTTATCTCTTTCTGCAAGTCCAGCAGTATATGATTTCTTTTCTTCTTTGTTTCTTCCTGCACATCATCAGGAAAT
>JAANXD010000025.1 GCA_018263435.1 Candidatus Scalindua arabica
TTATCCCCTTTTTGAAGTCCTATAGAATGTGCCAGGCCATCTTTCTTTACGCCTTCAAGCTTTGTTGTTGCACATGAAAGACCGATCATCCAGCGCGTAACAACTGATGGAGTAACCTTTATATCGATTTTCCTGTCATCGCGTAATACAGTAAGGCTGAGTTCTTTGCCGGGATTTGCCAGTTCTATTTCTCTAAAATCATTTTCTGTAAAGATCTTTTTACCGTTAACCTCCAGTACTTTATCATTAACGTGCAAGTCTGATCTTTGTGCAGGTGCATCTGAGTTCTTAATGGCAAAAATCTTGTGTACCTCCAGTGTCGTTGCCGGTGCGATTCCTATGCGTTGGATACCAACTGCAGGGTCATATCTTGGCACAACATTTACGTCGAATGTGTTATAGTCTCTTTCGATCTTCATTTTAATGCCTTCAGGGGAACCATTAAGTGCTACGGAAATGAAGACATCTTCAAAATCAGGATCGGAGACGTTATTAATCTTGACAATCTTGTCGCCCGGTCTTATACCAGCTTCCCAAGCAGGCCATCCCGGCATTGTGCGTCCTATTTCCGGAGTAACGAAAGGGACTCCAACTCTGAAAGCAATAATAAAGGCAACGAACGCTAAAATTGTATTACAAGATACACCTGCTACAAGTACAGCAGCACGTTGCCATGGCTTTTTAGAGATAAATTCCCACTCTTCACCCGTATTCGAGTCCTCTCTTTGTTCTCCTGCGAGCTTTACGTAACCACCTAATGGGATGAGTGATATCCTGTAATCTGTTTCACCTATCTGCTTTCTGATGATTGCCGGGCCAAATCCAAGTGAGAATGCGTGTACTCTTACACCAATTTTCTTGGCCACTAAAAAATGCCCAAGCTCATGAACAAAAATAAGTAAGCCTATACCAATTATTACCAGAATAATATTAGATGACATTCCTATGAAAGGCATTTTTTAGTCTCCTTGCGTGCGTATTCGTCCGCACCCATGATATCCTGCAAAGTGGGGTCTTTTATAAAATTATGCTCTTTCATAACATGTTCCACCGTTTTTGTGATATCTGTAAATTTAATTTTATTATTTAAAAATGACTGTACAGCTACTTCATTTGCTGCATTAAATGTAGCTCCCATGGTACCTCCTTTTTCAACTACTTCGTATCCTAGTCTTAGTGCCGGGAATTTGTCCATATCCGGCTTTTGGAAATTAAGAGTGCCCAGCTTCGCAAGGTCAAGTGTTTTGGTATTACCATTTTCTCTGTCAGGGTATGTCAGTGCGAATTGTATAGGCACCTTCATGTCAGGTAATCCCATTTGGGCGATGACGGAACCGTCACAGAACTCGACAAGCGAATGGACTATTGACTCAGGGTGTATGACTACTTCAATCTGAGTCGCATCCAGGCCAAAAAGCCATTTTGCCTCAATTACTTCAAGGGCTTTATTCATCAATGTTGCAGAGTCAATTGTTATCTTCTGTCCCATGTTCCATGTTGGATGGTTGAGTGCTTCTTCTTTTGTGACTTCCGACAGCTTCTCCTTCGGGTGATTGCGAAACGGTCCTCCAGAGGCCGTAATTATAATTTTTTTTACCTCATTGCGATGTCCCGATCTTAATGCCTGAAGTACAGCGCTATGTTCGCTGTCAACAGGGATGATGTTCACACCGTTCTCTTTTGCCATAGGCATAATCAATCCGCCCGCCATAACTAAAGCTTCTTTGTTTGCCAGGGCGAGAGTTTTTCTGTTTTTAACTACTTCAATAGCAGCAGGAAGTCCTGCACCTCCCACTATAGCCGAAAGAACTATGTCCACATTTTGTTTAGAAACTATCGTCCTGACACTGTCTTTGCCATTAAGAATCTGTACGGAATTGCCTGATAGGCTGTTTCTTAGTGACTCTACACATCTTTCATCCGCAAGTGAAACATATTCCGGCTTAAATTCATTAACCTGTTTTGCCAGGAGTTCCCATTGTGAATTTGCCGACAGTGCCACAACCTTATATTTGTGTTTCAGGTTTCTTATGACGTCCAGTGTGCTTGTGCCAATTGAACCGGTTGAGCCGAGAATGACTACATTCTTCATGTTTTATATCGTTTCAATTTCTTCCAGTAATGTAGAAACCATTTCACTTTCTGGAATCTTCCTTATTTTTTCGCCTTTTTTAAATAAAAAGCCAACACCTTTTCCACCTGCAATCCCAATATCAGCCTCCATCGCCTCTCCCGGGCCGTTAACAATACACCCCATAACGGCAATCTGTACAGATTTCTTTTGAGATGGTAGTCTCTTCTTTACCTCATTAACAATGTTCAGGAGATCAATTTCGCAGCGTCCACAAGTTGGGCATGATATTATTTCAGCGTCCGTGCTCTTTGCCAGTCCAAGCGCCTCCAGAATCTTATAACCCGCCTTTATTTCCTGATGAGGAGGGCCTGTTACAGAGACTCTCAGGGTGTCACCAATCCCTTCTGAAAGCATACCCCCGATACCGACAGCCGATTTTATTATTGCATCATCCGGTGCGCCTGCAGCCGTAATGCCTAGGTGCAGGGGATAGTCACACTGTTTTGCTATAGACCTGTATGCATCCATTGTCTTCTGTACATCCGATGCCTTCAATGAGACAACTATATCTTTAAAGTCCAATGACTCGAAATGTTCACAATAACTCAATGTTGTCTTAACCATTAATTTTACAAGGTCTTCTTCGTGTCCGTTATTGCCTCTGATAGAGCCGGAATTAACTCCTATTCGAATGGGGATGCCTTTGTCCTTTGCAAGATGTACAATTTTCTCCAGCTTATCTTTGTTTTTCATATTGCCTGGATTGATACGGATTTTGTCCACACCTTGTTTGATGGCTTCTATGGCTAAGTCGTGTCCAAAATGTATGTCTGCTACAAGTGGTATGTTTATCCTCTTTTTGATTTCACCGAGACATTTGACTGTTTTAGCATCGGGAACGGCAACTCGGATAATATTGCATTTGAGCGCTTCCAGTTCGTGAATCTGCTTTACGGTTGTCTCGATGTCGTCTGTGTGTGTATTTGTCATTGATTGAATAGCGATTGGTGCATTACCACCAACCTCTACTGAACCAACCATGACACTTCTTGTTTTACGTCTGTTCGTCATTTAAAGCTGTAAGTATTTGTCAATATAGGTTTTTTACAAACTAATTCTAACAGCTTTTTATATAAACTCAAGGTCTAATCTTTTGTTTATTGTTCAGGGTAAAATTCTAATGATTGTGGTAATAACTTTGATCTTTTTCATCTGAATTGTTGTTGTAATAGCAGGAGTGGTATCTGAAAGGATTTATTTAAATCACAAACTGTCAATTTTAAGCAGAGAATTTAACAATACATTAGCGCCTTTTTCCACATCCGTCCAATGAGTCCACTCATCCGGGGCATGACTTATCCCATTGACACTGGGCACAAATATCATGCTTGAAGGGGTGATTTTTGCAAAAAACTGTGTATCATGCCCGGCGCCGCTGGGCATTAACATATATTCAAACTCCATTTTACGAACAGTCTCTTCCAGAATGGATACTATCTCAGGGCTGCAAGGTTGAGGTGGAAGCCATGACTTTTCTTCAAACTCAAACATTAATCTGTGTTTTCGTGCGATAGCGGACAGTACCTTGCGGCACCCTGCCGACAGGTTACGCATGATCTCTTCGTCAACATCTCTTCCTACCAGAGTAAAGTGCGCCTCTCCAGGTATTGTATGAGCAGACCCCGGTTTTAAATCCACCTGTCCAATAGTTAACCTGCTTTTATCGGAACCTTCTTCATCAATAATTCTGCTTAATTCATGGGCAAAATCTGCCAGACCCATAAATGCATCACTACGCATATCCATAGGAGCGGTGCCTGCGTGGCCGGCTTTTCCAATCAGCTTAATAAGCCATTTAAAAACACCAGAAATATTTTCTACAATTCCAATGGATTTTTCTTTATTTTCCAGAACAGGCCCCTGTTCTATGTGCAGCTCCAGAAAAGCGATTATTGAATCTCTGGAATATCTTTCGTTCAGGGCGTCTTTGGTGTTTAGCCCCAATTTCTGCATTGTCTCTTTGAGTGACTCACCTTCTACCGAACAGGCTTTTTCAATCCAGTCCGCAGTTAAATGACCTGTCAGTGACTGAGAGCCGAACATGCCTCCAAACCTTCCCTCTTCTTCGCTGGTAGCAACAATCTCAATGGGGTGTTGTACACCAATTTGCTGTTCAATAATTACTCTGACACATTCCAGTCCCGCAATGACACCCAGAGTGCCGTCAAACATGCCACCGCAAGGAGCCGCGTCTAAATGAGAGCCTATAACAATAGCGGGACCATCTGAATCCCCAAACCTCCCGATAATATTAGCCGCACCATCCATGCATGTGGTGAGGCCCTGCTTCTTAAATTGTTCCATGAGCCAATGCCTGGCATCCATATCTGTTTGGGTCAGGCCCTGCCGGTATATGCCTTTATCCTTCTGGCAATATCCGAACTTTTTCAGATCAAAGAGGTCATTTTCTATGCGATCAAGATTTACATTATATATTTTAGTCATGTTGTATATTTATAATAGTGAATCCAGCCAGGTGAATATTCAAATATTATTTCCTCGCCGTATGCCATCACTTTTCCGTTACAAATTCTTGAACATAGATGTCAGGGCATGAAGCTGAATGACATGATTTAAAATAATATCACTTCTCGTTTTAATGGCATGCTCTGTTGCATGATTGCAATCTGACAAAAATCTTGTCCATTTCTGCATGTCAATGAGTTTCAACCGGTCTATATTTTCATTTGAGACGTGTTTTTGTAGTAATGCCTGAATCGCCAACTCTTTTTTCTGGTCAGTGTGTGCGGGTGGAGCCATAAATGCAAACTTTTCTCGACGGTACAGAATTTCAGGCAGAATATTTTTCATTGCCTCCCTCAATACCCATTTTTCAACACCGTCCCGTATTCTTTGATCCGGTGGAAGCTGTATCGCTAATTCAACTACGTGGTGATCTAAAAATGCTGGCCGGGATTCGAGGGAGTTTGCCATGTCGACACGATCACCACCCCAGCTTAAAATCTGCCCCTCAAGCATAGTCTTGATCCATGTATATTGGGATTGATCGAGGGCATGGCGTCCTCTCAACATTTTGGGGTCAAAACTATCCACTATTGCGGCAACAGGATCGTAGTTTCCCAATTCTTCTAAGGAGTCATTTGATAGCAGAGACTTGACCTTTTCCAGTGTTAAAAGCCATGGTTGTATCCATGAAGGAGTAAATCCGATAAGGTCTTCAAAGGCAGGGTGAGAGATTTCGCTTTCTGCGAGGATAGAACCACTAAAAATCTGATTACTGTCACTGAGTTTACCTGCCATATCACGCCCAGGCGCAGTGTCACTGTACAAAAACATATCCCGTTTGAATGCCGCATAACCGCCAAAAATCTCGTCTGATCCCTCTCCGGTGATAACGACTTTGTAACCGTTTTGGGTCACATGCCGGCTCATAAGCATCTTGGCGACACCCAGTGTATTATAAAAGGTTCGTTCCGAGTGCCAGAGGGCTCGTTCAAAGTTTTCACCATAAAGATCACCTGCCAGTACCTTTAAAATATCCTGATCCGCATTGCATGATTGAGCCATTTCCTTTGCTATCCCAGATTCATCATAGCGTTCATCATCAAAGCCTATCGTAAAACCCTTGACAGGAGACTGCTGTATAGCTGATGCCATTCCTAATATGGCACAGCTGTCAATTCCACCGGAAAGATAACAAGCTACAGGAACATCGGCTTCCAGCCTGAGTGACACAGATTCAATCAGTTTCTCGCGAACAAGCCGGATTGACTCCTCATCAGAATATCCTGCATGATGGCCAGCGTCAGGAAAGTCAGCATCCCAATATTTTTTACCCTCGATATCAAACTTACCGTTTCTCGCTTTTATAATGAGCATATGGCCCGGTTTAAGGGCGTGTATGCCTTCAAATAGTGTCTGTCCGGGAGCCATGACCTGCATTAGTTGGTGTAACATGGCTTTTTGGGAAAGTTTTCTGGGGACTTTCCCGTTTACCAGGAGGGACTTTATTTCTGAGGCATAGGCAAACATGGACGTACCAACGTGAAAAAATAGAGGGCGTATCCCGAAACGGTCTCTTGTCAGAATCAGTTCCTCTTTTTCTTGATCATACAAAGCAAAAGCAAACTCGCCTCTAAGATGTTCTACAAAGCCGAGACCGTATTTTCTATACAGTTTTAGAGCTATCTCGCTATCGCTTTTTGTTAAGAACTTATATCCTTCGGTTACAAGATGCCCACGAATACGCTTGTAGTCATAAAACTCTCCATTGGCAGTAATGACTAAATGTAAGTTTTTATCAACAATCGGCTGCTCTCCGGTCTCCAGGTCAATAATGGATAAGCGGGTGTGGGCCATACTAAGGCCATTTTGAGGATCAGTATAGAACCCATTCCCATCCGGTCCACGATGGTGTAGTTGACCTGCCATCTTTTCAAGAATGTCTTTATCGCGCGCAGGCTCTTTATTTAAACTCCAGAATCCGGCTATTCCACACATAAAAAACCTTTATTAAAATATTAAATTGAATTGTTTTCGACTCTATCAAAAATAGCCAGCAGTAGTGCCTGGCGGATAAAAACTGCCCCATCTGCCTGGTTGAAATACAAGTTATGGTCAGTGTTGTCGAGATCCATTGAAAGTTCATCTCTTCTGGCAAGGGGATGCAAGATGACGGCTCCCTTTTTGAGCCCTGACTTCGAAGACAATTTAAACTGCGAGCCCAGGTGCCGATAGCTATCTCCTAAATAGGCGATAGCGTTCATGTACAACACATCAAGCTGTCCCACTACCTGTTGAAGATCATTTGATACATCTATTGGAATTGTGCTTTTGTTACAGAAATCCTGTACATCCTCACCGAGCGGGTCTGCCATCTCTGATACAATAGTAATCTTTTTAATATTTTCTGAAAAAAGCAAAGATAATATCAGAAAGCTTTTTACCGATCTCATATTTCCCGGGGTACCGATGATTCCCAGTTGCAATTTCTTGCTATCTTCAAGTTTTGAGTTGGCAATTTCAGGTTTCCACTTTAATAATGCGTACCAATCGGAAAGCGCCTGAGTCGGATGCTCATCAGAACCATTGCCGCCGTTAATAAGCGGGATACGCAGATAATGGCTCAGGTCCTGAAGCGCTTTTTGTTCCGTATGCCTGACAACAACAACATCCGCATAGCTGTTAAACATCTGGCCAATATCAAGCAGTGACTCTCCCTTGGCAATACTCGTTGTAGCGGCTTCAGCTACACTCAGGGTCTTTCCACCCAGATTCAGCATTGCACTCTCAAAAGAGAGCCTTGTTCTCGTGCTCGGCTCAAAAAAGGCTGCTGCCATAATCTTGTCGTAGAGAACATCTCGAATCGGCATCTTTTTCAGTTGCAGAAATGCCGCCAGCTTGCACAGTTCACAGAAAAGAAGCTTTCCAAACATTCTTGCTGAAAGAATGGAAGAAAAAGAAAGCTCTTTGAGAACTGACGTGTCTATTGTTGCGTGTTCTTCCAGGAGATTTTGGGGGTTCGGGTACAACCCCAACATATCTTCCTTCTTCTTTGGGTCCACTTCGTGATCAATTTTTGCAGCAGCTTTAATTACCATAGTTCACCACGCCTCCATTCTGCCCAAACTGTTTTAAGCAGAAAACAAATTGAAAAAGCACAAAGAAATAATGATATATAAATAAGCCATGAAAGAAATGAAGATGAAATTATCACTCTGCCTCCTCTCGCAAAATATTCCAATCAAATGTTGACTTTTCCCGATATGAGAAAAACAAGACGCAAATCATCGAGGCTACCGTGCCGGTCAGAGAGGCCACATACCACCCAATTGCAAAATAGGAAATAAGACCTATAACACTGCCACAGATCATCCCGGAAAGTGCTCCTCTGGCATTGGCTTTATCCCAATAAAGACCCGTAACAATTGGCCAGATCATGGCCCCAACCATTGGTCCCGCAAAGAATAAAACAGTGGCCAGGGTTCCAATTCGCGGTAGACACACAACCCACACTAAGACTCCAAGCAACAGAGTGATTCTCTGTGCCCATTTTCTTAAATCTAAATCTGATGCTTTTGGCCGAAAAACTTTACGATATACATCTTCGGCAAGAAGATCTGATGTTGCGGCAAGAAGGCTGTCAATACTCGAAGCAAGAGAGCAGAAGACGATGATAAAAACAGCAATGGCGCCACCTTGTCCCAAAATCTTTGCCACAACCAGAGGGCCGACCATATCAGCGCTTGGAACATTTACATTTAAAATCCCCGTGGACAATGCTATAAAACCGGCTGCAATCGGCACCGGCAACCAGATAAAACCTGCCAGAAAGAAGGCTTTCTTGCCAACCTCCTTTCGAAACGCAAAGGCGCGGCTCCACCAGATATTATTATGAAATATTTCGCCTAAACCAAAAAGTAGATTGTTAAATACAGCCATTATTGCCGCTGGAA
Organism: Candidatus Scalindua arabica; assembly: GCA_018263435.1. GTDB lineage: Bacteria > Planctomycetota > Brocadiia > Brocadiales > Scalinduaceae > Scalindua > Scalindua arabica. The sequence goes on from JAANXD010000025.1 coordinate 8,551, forward strand.
ACAGTATATCTAATAGGGCCGGAGATTCTGACAACAGGTTCGAGTGTATCTTATCTACTGTCACAGTGTTCAGAACTGCTACACCGACAATGACAATCCCGATGAGTATTATTAAACTCTGTATAAAGTCTGTTCCTATAACAGCGTAAAGTCCTCCTCGCATGGTGTATATAACGCAAACGGCAAGAATCACTGTCATACCGTACTCATACGGTATACCTGACAAACTATTCAGCAAAATACCACCAGCCATCGACATGCTCACCAACCAGGTAAGGCTATAGAACAAACTCAACGTCAGGAAAACAGCCCAGGTTGTTTTTCCGTATCTCAAACGGATAAAGTCACCGGAAGTAAAACCGTTGGGCATGAAGCGGCGAATTCGTTCAGCCATGGGTGCAAACAGAAACAGGCCAAAGGAGGCTGTGCTATAAGCCAGCATACCCAAAACACCCATTTGCAGAGCGAATTGAGGTGCAAGCATGGTCGTATTTGACGTGATCCATGAGGCGACGGCTGTCGCTGTACCAAACGCTAAACCAACACGGCGCCCGGCTAAAGAGTATCCTTCAAAATTCTTACTTTTCTTACCCCAGTAATTACCAAGGGCAACCCACAGTAAACTAAATACTGTTAATAATATCCAGCCAAGATTTGGTGGCAAAAAATGTTCTGTCATGATTGGGATACTCTTTTCTGGCCCTGGAAGTGTCCTTTGGAAATTACAAAAATTATAAAGGTGAACGCTGTGAAGCCAAGAAGGAAAAGGAAAAGAGCAGTTTTAATCGAATGATGGGCGACCTTTAACTCCTTTATCTCAGACCAGGAGTTTTGTGATAACTTGTCGTTTAGTAATCGTACGCGGTAAAAGTATCGGCCATTATTGAGGCCAGAGACAAATACGGTGTTATCCCTTCCTTTATAGATAGACAGCACATCGTTGAATGATCGGGATGAAGACTGTTGTAATTCAAATTCCATATTTTCCAGTCTACCCCATGATAGCCTGGTATATCCCGTATTTGACTCAACAAGTGGATTTCCCTGAAAAGCCAGAGCTTGGGCTTCGGTACAAACAGGTACGCTAAACAACAGTGCAAAAATGGCGACACTAAAAAGCTTCATAAAATGTCCATTGTTTATACTTTTCACTCTCAAGTAAATTGTTTTTCCTTATAAACGGTAGAGCTTATACACAATGGATACTCATGGTAACATACATGCATATAATAATGCAAGTTTTTGTGCTCAGTACAGAGTATAGTTTGAGTAAAAGTGTGAATTAAACAAAATACTTGACACTTACTTATGACGCTTTATGATATATTTTAAGCGTGAAACAGGTGAATAATCAGTCCCTTAGTAATAATGTTTGAACCAATTTTGGCAAAGCTGAGCTTAGCTTTGCAAAATAATTATTTATACAAATTTTCATAATGCCTGATAAGCACCAAATAACAAATTTTCTCCGAGGCATAGGCTCGCCTTTACGAGCCGGAGGCCAAATTGCAAACAAATACCAATGAACAAACACAAAATTCTTTACCCTGTTAAATTATTTAGGATGATGTCATTTCAACAACTTTCAAAAGTCACATTTTTTATAAAGGCCAATTAAAATGCCAGGATATATATTTAACAGGGCGGGCAACCGGTTCGACTGCGCTCGCCGAAGTCTGGTTTTGGTTATTCGGACATTGTAATTTAAAATTTGTTTGGGATTTGTTATTTGAGTTTTGTAATTTACTAGCTCCTGTTTGGTTCTGGCTCGGCCAAGTTTAGGTAAAACAAGAAAGTTTTAAGAATTTTACAGTGTGTATATCGTATATGCTTTAATGGATTAGGTGCTTATCATTAGAATGGAGGAGTGACTTGGCTTCACAAAATGAAGATTCCTTACAGAAATCTGATGCATCAAAAGTGTATAAGAAAAAGCGTAGGTCATCATGGATGACTTCACTTAGATTCAGATGGATATCCCAGATTTCGTTTTTTATTTTAACAATATATGTAGGCTGGATGTTTTATCTGTTTGTGCGATATTGTGAGACCGGTGGTGCGACTGTTTTTGTGACCAGGCCGCCGGGGGTAGAGGCATTTTTGCCTATTGGTGCATTTATGGGTCTTAAATATTTCCTCGGTACAGGGAATGTAGACCCCTTGCATCCGGCAGGCTTTGTTATATTTGCCTCTATATTGGTGACTTCTCTTCTTTTTCAAAGGGGTTTTTGCAGCTGGATATGTCCAGTTGGTACAATTTCGGAATGGGCATGGAGGTTTGGGGATTGGATAAAATCTAAATTCAACAAGGGTGTTAAATATTGGATAGAGGCTTTTCCGGTAAAACTTACATGCGGCCTCAGCTTGATCTCAACTCCTATTGTTGCCTTGATGCTCCTTGAAATGATAAGCTTTGACTCATTTAAATCACCAAGCATGAAGTTCATCTTTCCCCTTATGATTGCGGCCATCATCATACCTTTTGCCCTGCCCAGGAAGATATGGCCGTTTCGTGTGGAGGATTCAATAGCCCGAGCATGGAAATATACACTCCTGGCTTTTTTTGCCGTTAACATTTTGATCAAGATGCCGGCTGCTCAGCTTGGGTTAATATTTGCAAAGGCTCCGTATATGAAAGTTGCAGACATAAAGATGATGAAGTTTTTCCTTGATCTTTCCATACTTGCGATAATTATTTTATCTGTTCTTTTTGTTTTCTCCATCTTCAATAAGAATTACTGGTGCAGATATTTTTGTCCATACGGTGCGTTGATTGGTATTTTAGGGTGGGCCAGTATTTTTCGAATAGTTAGAAATAAGAAGACATGTATTGATTGCAGTAAGTGTACGGTTGTCTGTCCCGTGTATATTGAGGTGGAGAAAAAGAACACCGTTTATAATCTGGAATGTCTGGGATGTTACGACTGTGTTGATTCTTGCCCTGTAGATGATACTCTTGATATGAAGATTCTTGGATTCGGCAAGAAGATACACTATGCTGTATATGCAGGCCTGGTTGTTGGTTTATTCGTAGTCTTTATGAATACGGCACGATTTACAGGACACTGGCATAATAATGTGTCGGTACAGGAATACACGGAATGGGTCCAGAACCTGGATGATCCTAAATTTGAACATCAGCAAGGTGAATTTAAGTTAGAAGAGTAATTTTCCATTATATGTTAGATAAAAACAATATTTTTCATGATCTTATTGTAGAAGTGAGGGCATTGACAGAATCTCACGACCCTAGTCTGCTTTTCGAGGATCTCCATACAGATTCGCTTGATGGTGAGTATCATTTTACGACATCAAAGAAAACACTGTTTATGATGAGCAGGGTTATCGAAGATTCTTTGAAGATACATAAAAAGCGGTGTACGTTGTATTCCGGATTTCAGGAACTAAGCAGGTTTAAGGAACACAGTGAAAGGTATGCAAAATTAGCGGGTTATGCCGATCAAATATTCATTATGGGCATTGCAGACTCACCCATTGAAAAGGTAGCGGACAACGTTCATATTCTGACAAAGAATGCGGATATAATTCGTGGGAATTGGATATCGATAATTAAAGATCATAATATCCATATTACGCTGATAGCACAGGAGATACCTTCTCAGAAACATCACGAAAGATATATTGGTTTTTACACAAACAGTAAATCTCTTACCGAAAAAGCCGTAAACATTTTAGATGAAAATAATATACTGAGTGATACCACAATCTCAGGCAAACAAACCTATTTTAATATCTAGTCGACAATTTCTTGATTTTCTTGGCTGGAAATTTTCGACTGTTCTAACACACCGTTCGGTTGAGCCCTTCGATAAGCTCAGGGCGGTGAGTTTGCAGAATCCGCTCATGCAGAATCCTTCGGTGTGTTGAGGAAAAATGTTTAATAAAATGTAGGGGGCTGTTTCCCAAACGGCCCTAATAAAAAGGTTCGTTTGGGAAACGAACCCTACATATAGATTTAGCTATCATTCGTTACATAACGGTGACAGGCCTCTCTTTCGAGAGGATTCCAATTCTGGAATCCTCTCGAAAGAGAGGTCTGCTTCCTAATCTTTGTACTAATAAGGGAAAGTATAATGTCAAATTTTAAAATAACCGTTCTTGCCGTAGGCCCACATCCTGATGACGTTGAGGGGGGGATGGGGGGCAGTATAATAAAATTCCTGAAACTTGGGCATGAAGTTCATATTCTAGACCTTACAAACGGGGAACCCACACCACATGGTACACCGGAAATAAGGAGTAAAGAATGTAAAGAGGCAACTGCCTTACTTGGCGTAACAGATAGAACAAACCTGAGCCTGCCAAACCGTTATCTTTTTGACAATACAGAATCGAGAAATGCGGTAGCCGGGGTTATTCGCAAGGTAAGGCCGGATATCATGTTTCTGCCTTATTGGGAAGATGCCCATCCGGATCATATTCAGGCAACACAGATTGGTGAGGCGGCAAGGTTTTATGCAAAGCTGACAAAAACCGATTTGGCAGGCGAACCATGGTATCCCGGGCGTATTCTTTATTATCTGTGGTCTCACCAGAGGGTACATCTGGAACCGGCCTTTATTATTGATATCAGTGATGAGTTTGAAAGCAAGGTTGAAGTAGTAAAATCATATAAGTCTCAATTTGCATATAGTGAAGAGAAATGGAATGAAGTTAATGGAAAAGTTTATTCATACGGCCAATATTATGGATCATTAATTGGAACACAATACGGAGAGCCGTTTGCAAGCCGTGAGAAATTGGGGTTGAGAGATGTGAGGGATTTGATATAAATAATTGAGGAATTGAGGGATTGAGGAATAAAGGAATAAAGTCAGGCAGGATGTCGCTCCATAGGCGGATCTGCCTCAGGCATGAGCTGACACATATATTGGTTAATATAGGTCAGGCGTCTCGCCTGACTGTCACCTGTACAATGCATAGGGATTGAGAGGTTGAATAATCCCTAAATTCCTCAATTGAATACAAATGAATACATTTCGAGTCGGCAAGTTAAATGCAAATCTTCTTGGTGAATTACTGGGAGATATTAAAAATAAAGATCCAAGAGTTATTGTAGGACCGAAGGTTGGTGAAGATGCTGCGGTAATAGATTTTGGAGATAAGTATCTTATTGCAACAACAGATCCCGTTACATTTACTTCCTATAAGATAGGATGGTATATGGTTAATGTAAATGCAAACGATATTGCAACGATGGGGGGTATGCCAAAGTGGCTACTTGCATCAATCTTTCTGCCGGAAAACAAAACGGATAGCAAGCTGGTTGAGGGAATCTTCCACGATATTGATAAGGCTGCTGAAGAATTAGGGATAGTTCTTTGTGGCGGACATACAGAAATTACTCAGGGATTGGACAGGCCTATAGTATCAGGACATATGCTTGGTGAGGTGGATAAAAGGAAATTAGTGGAGAATTCGAATGCGAAGGTAGAGGATGATATTATATTGACTAAGGGTATTGCAATTGAGGGGATGGCGCTTCTTGCGAGAGAAAAAGAACAGGAACTATCTGGAAAATATGGCAATTTGTTTGTCAAGAAAGTTCAGAACTTTTTGCATGATCCCGGGATCAGCGTTGTAAAGGATGCCCTTATAGCAAATCAAGCGGCTGATATTCACGCAATGCATGATCCTACCGAGGGGGGGTTGGCGACCGGGTTATTCGAACTTGCAAGGGTATCGGACACAGGTGTTATAATTTATGAAGAGAAGATTAAGTGTCTGGAAGAAACAAGTATCTTGTGCTCTGAGTATGAGTTGGACCCAATGGGCGTTATAGCATCCGGTGCATTATTAATAGTAGTAGACCCTGATGATAGAGAGGCAGTGATAAGTAGGCTGGTGCAAGATGGTATTGAGTGTTCGGTAATTGGCAAATTAACTGATAAAGAGGATGGATTGAAAATGATAATTGATGGAGAGTCAAGGGATTTACCTCTTTTTGAGGTAGACGAAATTACTAAGATTGTATAAATCAGAATGCAGATATGTATAACCTGCTCTAATTATTATAATTAGCTTGACACTTATAGATATTGCCTGTAGAATTCCTAGATACGATTCCAGAAACACCTTTTAAGTGTATTATATTTAAGTGTTTACAGGAATAATACTTTAACAATTTTGTGAGAGATAAATTATGAATGGTTATGGTGACCAACCGGAATTCAAGTTTGATAAAATACAATTTGACCCATTTAAGAAGTATATAATACCCATAGCAATTGTTATAGGTATTATCATACTTGGGTATTCTACAGTATTTACTGTAAAGGCCAATCAAGAAGCTGCAATATTAAGGTTTGGTAAGTATATGGAGACTGTCGGGCCGGGATTACATTTTAAGTTGCCATTCGGTATTGACAGGGTATATGCTGGAGAGGTTAAGCGAATATACAATGAGGAATTTGGTTATAGAACACTTCGATCCGGCAGAGAGAGTATGATTGACTATAACTTCAGGGGTGCACAGGAAGTTTCTCTAATGCTGACAGGGGACAGGAATTGTGCCGTTGTAAATTGGGCATTGAGGTATAAGATTAGGAATTTGAAAGAGTTTCTTTTTAATGTGAGGGATGTGAAGAGTACTATAAGAGATGTTTCGGAAGCTGTGATGAGAAGAATTGTGGGTGACAGGTCTATTGATGAGGTATTGACAATAGGGAGAAGGAATATAGAGAGTATTGCAGAAACTGAAATAGAACAGGTGCTTGATTCGTATGGTTGTGGAGTTGATGTTCAGGCGGTAAACCTGAAAGGCGTTAATCCGCCGGGACAGGTTAAGGATGCCTTTGATGCCGTTAACAAGGCCGTGCAACTCAGGGATCAGATTACAAATGAAGCTGAGGGAAAGAAAAACAAGTTCATACCGGCTGCAATGGGAAAAAAACAACAGGCAATTCGTGAGGCTGAAGGGTACAAAATAAGGAGGATTAATGAGGCTACTGGAGATACAAAGGCGTTTCTTGCTGTCTGGAGAGAGTACAATAAAGCACAGGACGTGACCAGGAGAAGGCTATATCTTGAGACCATGGCGAGGGTGATACCAAAATGTGAAGAGGTTTATATAATAGACGAAGACCAGAAAGGGATTTTACCAATTCTCAATCTTGGGGAAGGTAAGGTGGTGAAATGAAGCAGACAGCACAAATATATATAATTATAGCCTTGATATCAGTGGTGGCAATAGTTGTCATTGCCAGCAACTCTTTTTATGTGATTGACATTAAATCACAGTGTGTGATTACCCAATTTGGCAGGCCGGTAGCGGTTGTAAAGGATGCCGGGTTACATATTAAAAAACCGTTTATTCAAAAAGCAAGATACTTCGAAAAGAGAATCTTTGAATGGGACGGTGAGTCAAGTGATATCCTGACAAGGGATAAAGAGAATATCGGTATTAATACATGGGCCCGCTGGAAGATAGTTGATCCTTTAAAATTTTATACCTCATTAGGGACTGAAAGCAGGGGACAGGGAGTGCTGGATGAGGTTATCGAATCTGCAGTAAAAAACATTGTGAGTTCGTATCCCTTAAATGAGGTTCTCAGGAATACCAATCGAAAGCTTAAGTACACAACAGTAGAGTTGGAAAAGGCGGAGTTGGACAAGAAGGTGAAAATTGTTAATGGCAGGGCAAACCTTGTTAAAGAAATAAATAAAATGGCTAATGAAGGACTAAGCGAGAGGTATGGCATGGAACTGGTTAATGTCAGGATTAAGCATATTAATTATGTTTCGGCAGTTATACCTAAAATATTTGACAGGATGCGCTCAGAAAGAATCAGGATTGCAAATAAATATGAGTCTGAGGGCAGAAGGGAAGAGGCGGAAATATTGGGGTATATGAAGAGGGAGTTGGAGAAAATAGAGTCCGAAGGTTATAAGATTGCGACCAAGACTAGAGGTGAGGCGGATGCTGAGGCAGTCAGAATATATGCGGATGCATATAAGAAAGCTCCTGAATTTTATTCTTTTACAAAAACCCTTGAAACGTATGAAAAAACATTTAACGATAACACTAGTTTGTATTTGAGTACCGGTAGTGATTATTTTCAATATTTAAAGGGTTATGTTGGAAGAGAAGTTCCCCCTGCTATTTTGCCAGGTCAGTAATCAAAGGATCAGGTGTTGATCAATTAGTAACAATTCTACGAAGTTAAAGAGTGAGTTGGAAAAGGTATTGTATTCTTTTTAAAGAACTGTAGCATAACAGATCTGGTTGCATCTCGCTTACCCCTTGAATTAAGTTGTGTCGGCAAACTACTATAAATATATCAAATCGCTAATATTATTACAGTCCTCAGTAGTACGAACGTAAAAAGTCTTCCTTTGATAGAGATTTATGCATTCAAAACCTCACTTTGTTTATGAAAATAAAACGGTTTTCATTTATTTTCTAACGATATCCGGTATAATACACCTCATCTTTGTCTTTTCTTCTTCCAGTTTAAGCCATCTCTTGAAAACTTCACATGACTTCGGTGATAATATTTCGAGGAAGAAGAACTATGTAATCGAGATAGATCTTGGCTCAGAAAAGGAAAAAGAAGAAAGCATTCAGAGCGAAGAAGAACCAGAGGAAGAGGCTGGAGAGGACAAAGAAAATATTCCGGAAGAGAAGAGACAGCTTTTTGTAGATACACCTGATGATGCTATAGATGAGGAGACCCAAGCGGATACTAATAAAATAGGAGAAAAAGGGTCTATCGCAAGAGATATGTATACAGGGGACGATAATGTAAATGATAAGCCAAGATTAGAGAGTGATGTTGATTTTCCCGGTGAGGTACCCGAAGAACTTGCCTCTGCTGCGTTTCAAGAATCAGGCCTTCCTGTAGAAGCCAGTTACGGTGAATCTTCTGAAGATGTGGTGGAGGATATAGCCCAACCAATATTTGAGGAGGTTACAGTCGATAGCTTGACTGAAGTGCCTGAAGTGAGCGATGGTGAAGAGTCTCCAGTTGATAATGAAATTGAGCCATTTGAGGAAATGCAGAATGAGCCTGTCGTACAAGATATTGAAGAAGGGGATATAGATAGAATAGAGTCTGCAGCACTGGAGTCAGACGTAGTTATCATTGAACCAGAACCGTTAGAGAATATGGAAGATGAAGTTGATATTGTGGAAGAAGAGACAGAAAAGATAATCGAACCTGTCGAAGAATATATAGAAACAGCTTCAATTCCAAAGGATATGATGAGTGAGATAATCGAAGACAGTAAAGAGAGTATCGCAGACAAAGTTCAAAACAGTATTACAGCTTCTGAGCCTCAGACATACAACATACCTGCCGGAGACGACGCTCCTTTCTTTGAAGATAAAATATCAAATTCTGCAATTACCGGTGCAGAATCTTTTAATATAAAAAAGCATGAATACGCTCCTTATTATAAACACATAAAGGATAAAATAAGATTATACTGGTTGTTGCAATTCGGCACAGATGCTTCAATAAACCAGGAAACAAATGATTTCAAACCTGTGGTTGTGACATTTAAAGCGCTTCCTTCTGGTAAAATAACCGATGTGAAAATTGTAGATTCGGTAGGAAATGAACTTTTAGCGTCTAAAGTACAATCATCAATTCAAAATACTCCATTAGATAAATTTCCGGAATATATTGATGAAAAGTTTATAAATGTTAAATTTAGTTACTATTTCTTTTAAGGTGGAGGCAAAACATTGGAATGGTTAATGGGCGGAGGCCCTATAATGATACCTTTGTTTATTTGTTCTATCCTGGCGCTCGCCGTTATCCTGGAGCGTACTATAAGCCTCAGGAGGGGCAGAGTTATAAAGCAGGAACTGATCTACATAATTTATGTGATTAAGAATCCAAAGGATATCCAGGAAGTAGCCAAGAGATGCGATATTATAAAAGGGCCATTTTCCAATATAATTAAACGTACAATCTCGAATACCCATCTGTCAAGAGAGGAGAAGGTACTGGATATTCAGGCGGCGGGAAGGCAGGAGGCCAGAAACCTGGAGAGAATGTTAATAGTTCTGGAGGTTATTACAGCTATTGCTCCGCTACTTGGATTACTTGGTACCGTACTCGGCATGAGCCAGGTTTTTGACGTAATATCAGAAGTAGGATTGGGACAGACAAAGGCTTTTTCCGGTGGGATAGCACAGGCCCTCAGGACTACCATTATTGGACTGGGGGTGGCAATACCATCATTAATAGCATACAGTAGTTTTGATAGGAAAGTTGATAACCTGGTACTGGAGATGGAGAAATACTCAATGTTACTCTTGAATAAGATTTATTCGACAAGGAAAACTGATAAAAGCAAGAAACCCGAGAAGGATTAACTATGCAATTTCGCGTAAAACGATACATAAAACCGGTGATAAATATTGCTTCTTTAGTGGATGTACTCTTTTTGCTTTTAATATTCTTTATGGTTACCTCTGCATTTGTAGAACAACCGAATATTAAATTGGAATTACCTTCCACCAGACATTCCGAGATAAGTAAGATGAATAATATGGTATTATCCATAGCTCGTGATGGGAAATTATTTATACAAGATAAGCTGGTTGATGAAAGAAACCTAGAAAAAGAACTCAGAAGAGTAATTTTGGATACTGGAGATGAGGTGCTGGTGTTGAAGGCTGATAAATATGTGCCTTACGGAGTGGTGGTTGATATTATGGATACCGTTAAAGGGGCGGGTTTTAGAAAGGTAATTGCCCCAACGATTATGGAAGAAGAAACAGTGAAATAGTAACAATAAATATCGAGAAGGAGTATGTAATTTGCTAAGTAGTAACTTTAAGGAACTAATTGGAATAATGGAAAAGCTCAGGAGTGACGAAGGATGTCCCTGGGACAAGGAGCAGACTCACGAGTCGCTGAAATCCTGTTTAATTGAGGAGGTTTATGAGATAGTTGATGCAGTAGACTCAAGAGATCCGGAACAGCTAAAAGAAGAACTGGCAGATCTGTTCTTTCTGATAATATTTTATTGTAAAATAGCCGATGACAGCAAAAACTTTGATGTTAATAATGTCCTGGAAGTTTGTATAGAGAAGATGACAAGAAGGCACCCTCATGTTTTCGGTGATAAAACGGTTGATGATGCAAGCGATGCCTTGTTCCAATGGAATGAAATTAAGAAACAGGAAGCAGATGCAAAGCAGGGCGGCAATACTAATAAGAATAAATCAATCGTGGATAATGTTCCAAAACATATGCCGGCTCTACAGAAGGCACAAAAGATTCAAAAGAAAGTTGCACGAGTGGGTTTTGATTGGGAAGTAATTGAGGATGTTATTGCAAAGGTTCATGAAGAGTTAGAGGAGGTCAAGGATGCAATCAATAACAAAGAAAGAGAGCAGATAGCTGAAGAGATTGGTGATTTCCTGTTTGCGACAGTGAACCTTTCGAGATTTCTTAAACTGGATTCTGAGGATTTATTACGGAAAAGTATATCCAAATTTATAGGTAGGTTTAAGAAGGTAGAGATGGAAATTGCTGGCTCAGGGAAAAAAATAGAAGAGTGTTCTGTAAAAGAATTAGATGATATCTGGAACAAAATAAAGACTTAGATGTTAATCATAGCTTGTGTAGCTATTTTTCAAAAAAGATAAAATCGCTTGTTCGTATTAACCGTATAATTTTGTTGACTTTCTGGGGGATACTGCAATATAATTCGCTTCGAGCAGGGGAGGTAATTTGTTGTTCTGGCTGCTATCTGGATTGGCTAAAACTCTACACAATTACCATTTCCTTGGTTGAATACGATAAGTCTTGGTTGTGTAATGCATTAGGAGAGATTGTTTTCCTCTCACGGCAGATTTACGCCAGAATCCTCAAAGGTTCAAAATAGTAGTATAATTAGTAAATAAGTAGTAAGTTGTTTTGTACACGAATGTTACATGTGGCACCTAATGTTGTTTCTGTATTTTGGTATATCCGTTGCATAACTGACTCTTTTGAGTTTGTTCTTTGTGCGTTAAATATTTATAAATATATCTAATTTAAGGTTGTTATAAACTTTATCTTACGTACGTTTGTAAATGGATATGCAAATTCCTAATATTACTATCCGCAAGAAATATACCTTCCATAAAATATTGTCTTTAGTGTCTGTATCTATCCCGATAGAAAACGATAATACATCTTTTGTCGTTATAGTCGAATCTTGATATATTATTATATGCAAAGCAATTTAATCAGTCAGTATGTTTTAGATTACTTTAATTTACTTCTAACAAAAGGAACAAGAAATAGAAAGGAGGGAAGTACATGCATTTTAAACCAAAAAATGTAATGTGGCTTCTGTTGGTTGCAGTTGCTGCTGTTTTTCTATGCTTTGGTATGTCAGAGGCAGCAGATCCCACGGGTGACAAGACTTTTGCGTTGGACATCAGGGGTATTAACATGTCCAATAACTTTACGTGGATTTGTGTATGTGGTTTTGTGATATGGTTCATGCAGGTAGGTTTTGCATTGTTAGGCGGTTTGTTACCAGCCAAGAATATGCTCAGCTACATGACACACTGCTTTATAGCCACTACACTCGGTGTGATTATATACTGGTTCGTTGGCTTTGGAGTGATGTTTGGTGGATTTGAATTCCTGGGGCATCATATAGGAAAAGGCAATGCCTTTATGGGTCAGAGTGGTTTTATGCTTCTGGGTGAGGCATACGACGTTAGGACAATATTATTGTTTATATTTATGGCATGTGTAGCGACATTTATAGGCAGTATAATTGCCGGTGCGATTGCTGAGAGGATGAAGCTTTGCTCCTATGTTCTTATGTTATTCTTCGTATATATCTTCATTTATCCTGTATATGGACATTGGGTATGGGGAGAAGGATGGCTGTGGAACCTGCCTTACGGTGCCGGAGTAAGAGACTTTGCAGGATCAGGGGTGGTTCATGCAATTGGCGGAACTATCGGCTTCGTTGGTGCATGCTTTTTAGGACCGAGAGCTGGTAAGTATAATGAAGATGGTTCATCTAATTCCATACCAGGCCATAATGTAGGGTATATGATTCTTGGAACAATACTCCTTGCATTCGGCTGGTTGTTTTATGATGCCGGAAGTACATTGGCAGCAGGCGACTTGAGGATGTCTATAGTAGCTGCGAATACAGCCCTTGCCGGATCAATTGGAGCTGTTACGGTTCTCTTTCTTACTTACTTGTTATCCGGCCATACCGATGTTGGTGAAGCATGTAATGGTGCTTTGGCCGGGTTTGTTGCTATTTCAGCACCATGTGCATATGTTGCACCATGGGCAGCAGTTGTAATAGGATTCCTGGGTGCCGTATTATATCTGATTTCTTTCTGGATTATTGGAAATAAATTTAAAGTTGACGATCCACTTGGTGCATGCTCAGTTCATGGTGCCAACGGATTCTGGGGGTTGATTGCCTTGGGTATCTTCGCTGATGGTTCGTATGGCGGAGTTTACGGTGTGATAACCGGGCATTACGGGCAGTTAGCTTCACAGCTTATTGCTGCCGTAGTTGCATTTGCTTGGGCAGGTGGAATGGCCTTTATTTTGTTTAAGTTGATTGGCGGCAAAGGTAATAGCCATTCTAAGATGAGGGTGTCTGAGGATGCCGAGAAAGAGGGGCTTGACGTACACATTCATGGTACGGCATGTTATCCTGAACAACCATAAGATGCAAACGCTAGCTACGTTGCTTCAGCAGAAAACGTAGTAAAGTAATCTCTGATAATTGTTAAAATTCTGTGCCCACCGAAATAGTGGGGTAGGGCAGGTAGTCGTCCGTCAGTTGTGGCGGGCGACTACAACAGATTTTTTGTGACTATACAGAGTCATTCCAAACCTTGATTGTTGTTTAACACTTGAGTGTCAGAGCTTGAATATTGCGAGCTTTCCTTAGTCACTTTTCAGCATTTCTTTCTGGTTTGGTTATATACTAAACTTTTGAAATGTAAAGAGTTCCTTCCTTTTAAAGAAAACTTAAAAAACAAAAATAGTGGTAAGGTTTGTTATATTATTTTTGAGATTTAAGATACACGCACATTTACATACCTGAAAAGAATTAATTCATCATATAATTGCAGTGAAGTATTTGAAGATTCTAACTAATGCTGTGTGAAAAAGAGGTTTAAATTGGCTGAAATTTCAATTTCTTGTCAATTTTCTACCTGCCATCTGTAAGTATCAATGTAGTAATGGCATAGAAGTGGCAGATTTCTGACTGGCTAATATACGCCATAATCATGACTGTTTTGTATAATAGATTATATCGAATAATATATCGTAAGTAATTGATATAGAGTGAAGTATGGTAATTGTCTTTATAATATCTTTTATGGTATATGCATTGCGATGTTAGTGAGTTGTAAAGATTTCTGGTAATTATTGAAATGTTTGAAATTTTCATTAATTATTCTGCGAAATCTCTTAACCTATTTCTTAAATGCAGCTTAATAATATAGACTTACAAACTAATACATTTTCGTATATTGAATCCTCTCCATACTATTGTTTTACTGCTTTACGGTATTTTTGTTGCTGGCTTTTTAAAAGTTGTCAGGTGGTGAAGAATTTATATAAAGTATGACAGCTATAACTCTATGTGCCCAACTGCACCCTCGGCTCTAGACGAACCGATCTGGCAGGCTTTCAATATGCAGAGTAGATTTAAGAGTTATTAACTGAAAGAAGTGGGGGTGTTATATATCGATAGTTTTGCAAGAAACTTATATAGTTCTTTTATTAATTTATAGGAGGTGGCTGTAATGAAAAAAGTTGAAGCAATTATCAGGGATGAAAAATTGAGTGCTGCAAAGGAAGCTCTAAAAACCCTGGGAGTAGCTGGTATGACGGTAACAGAGGTTAAGGGTCATGGTATACAGAAGGGTATCACGGAAGTCTACCGTGGGAGGCAGTATGCCGTAGATTTGCTGCCGAAGATTAAGGTAGAAGTGATTGTTGATGATAAAGATGTAAAGAAGGTAACTGATGCTATTTGTGAGGTCTCCAGAACCGGTAGCATTGGAGATGGAAAAATATTTGTATCCAACATAGAAGATGTTATAAGGATTAGGACGGGAGAGACAGGTGAAAAGGCAGTTTGAACTATATATATTTGATGGTATGTTTTTTGAGAAAAAAAGAATGATACATTAAAAAGGAGGTTAAACGAATGAAAAAAATTGGTTATTTAACGATTTTAATATTTGTCTTCATGTTGATCAAATCATCAATGGTATGGGCAGGTGATGGCGTTCTTGATAAAGGTGACAATGCATGGATACTTGCATCTGCCGCACTGGTACTCCTGATGACGCCCGGTCTCTGTCTGTTTTATGGGGGTTTATGTTCCGTTAGAAACATAGTTAATATGCTCATGATGTGTTTTATGTGCATCTCCATCGTTAGCGTTCAGTGGATTTTGTTTGGATATAGCTTGTCTTTTAGTGATGGGAACTGGTTCTTTGGGGATCTTTCTAAAATTGGTTTAATGGGAATAACGCCCGATTCGCTCTCTGGTTCAATATCTGAATACACATTCATGATTTTTCAGTGTATGTTTGCCGTTATCACAGCAGCTCTGGTATTGGGAGCTGTTGAGGGGCGTATGAAGTTTAGTGCAGTGTTACTATTTGTTCCACTTTTTGCAACCTTCGTATACGATCCTATCTGCCACTGGCAATGGTGTGAAACCGGCTGGATGTATAAATGGGGAGTTCTGGACTTTGCAGGTGGGCTGGTTGTACATGTATGTTGTGGGGCCGGTGCACTTACACTTGCCATAATGCTGGGTAGCCGTAAGAGACAAAATATAACACCTCCTTGTAATCTTCCAATGGTATGTCTGGGCACAGGTTTACTATGGTTTGGATGGTTTGGTTTTAATGGTGGCAGTGCTTTGGCTGCTGATGGCAGGGCAGCCTTTGCTTTTGCAATAACAAATACTGCTGCTGCTACTGCTGCATTTGTATGGATAGTATGCGAATGGATAGGTACGGGTAAACCGACATTCCTGGGTGCACTTACAGGGGCAATTGCAGGGCTGGCGACAATTACACCAGCCTCTGGTTTTGTAGGGCCCCTGGGTGCTATACAGATTGGTATTATGGCAGGAGTAGGCTGCTACTTTGCTGTTACAAAATTAAAACCTCTTTTTGGTTTTGATGATGCCCTGGATGTTGTTGGAGTGCATGCTATTGGGGGAACGATCGGTACATTTGCTGCAGGACTTTATTGTACTAAGATGGTGATGGGTCCGGATGGTGTTGATGGTTTATTCATTGGATGGGGTGCAGAAGGGCTTGAACAATTGGGTAAGCAGTGTGTAGGCATTCTAGCCACTTGGGCATTTACTGTTGCCGTATGTATTATTATTGCATTAATAGTCAAGTACACTGTTGGATTAAGGACGACTGAGGCAGAGGAAGATAAAGGACTTGATATTACACAACATGGAGAAATTGCTTATCACTTGGAATTAGAAGCCACAAGCACACTGAGGAGATAAGAATGTCCTTGATTAAAGTATTTTATAAACCTTTGGTTCCTGCTTGAGTTGTTAGCGAAGGAGATGTCGAAGGTGTAGTTAAGGGGCGTTGACTATTCTTTTATAATAGTCAACGCCTTGCTTTTTTTAGAGACAACTGTCAAACATACCTGCCACCAAGTCATAAAAACAAAAAGAGACAGTTTGTAAGCAAGGATAATGGCGCCATTTTGACCAGTCGGTTTATGTCTCCTTTTACTTAACGTGATCCTTACCCATTTTGCTAGCATTGTGTCTTAGTGAACTGGTGGCTACTTGGTATTTTGAAGAGGTTTAAACCCTCTCAGGTTATAATTGCAGACAGGACATCTTCTTATAAAGAAATAAATGGCAAAAAGAAAAATAGCCCAAAACCCTGCGGTTAATAAAAAAAGTACAATATCTCCAATATCTAATTTATGAAGCCTCTTTGGAATGACAGATTTTTCACAATATGGGCAGAATGTTTTTTTTGGATGTTTTGTCAACGAATGGGCTGAAACTGCTTCCCTCATTTTCTTCACAGTAATCATGCTCATAAATTTCCCATTTTCAAGCCAAATGTCTATCCTTTTGGAATTAGCAGGCTTCAACTGTTTAATTTTGTTACAAACTAGATTATATTTTCTTGCTGTTAAGAGTTCTATACGAAATCCCTTTGGAGGTTTTAAATTGTAAAAATTGGTTATGAGAAATTGTTCCGGGTCACTGATTATCATTTTAAGCAGCTCTATGTTATTAATAAGCGTATTTTTTTTATCTATAACCATGTCTGGTATCATACTTCCTTTAATTCTTCTATAAGTTTTTCATCTGAAGGTATTCTGTTTGAGAGATTATGTTCAAGGAGTCCCATGACTATTTCGTCCAGTCTTTTTGAAACTAATATATTTATTTCCATAGGTGATAGCCTTGTATATGTCCATAATTTGCCAGTTAATATTTCGTACAATATTAATCCTACTGAATATAGATCGGCTCTGCCGTCAATGTTGACTTGTGATAAAACCTCTGTTTCGTCTTTATCCTCTGGGAGGTTTCTCAATAGTTTAGTCATTTTCTTTTGCTCTGGCGCCGCATAATCCCATGATATGCCCCTAATAGGTTTATATAGTTATGGGCTTTGTGCATTTCAAATCAGTGTATGTAATTCTTTATTAGAAAATCAGCGCCTGTATTTTTTCACACACTTGCCAGCTCTTCTTTGAGTATTTCTGCCGATGGTATCCTGTTTGACTGATCCTCTTCAAGAAGACTCATAACTATTTTGTTTAATCTTTGTGGAATTGCAGTGTTAATCTCGATTGGTGACTGGCTTGTTTCTGACCGTATTTTACCCGTTAATACTTGATATAATATTAATCCAATTGAATATAAATCTGCTCTTCCATCAATATTCACCTGTTTTAGGACTGCCTTCTCACCCTTTCTGTCAAATACATCTTTTAATAAGCTGTTCATATGTTTTTGCTCTGGTGATGCGTATTCTATAGTTACACCCTTTATGAGTTCACCTGATTTTATTGAGAGTTCTAAATCGATTAATCCAATTACTCCCGTACTGGGGTCCAGTATAAGATGACCAGGCTTAATATCAGTATGGACGTATCCCTTTTTGTGTAAATATTGTAAGGGCTCGGTAACACTTAAAATGTATTTGATTAAGCTTTCAATTTCGTGTGAATCTGGCATTCCCTTCTGCTTATAATATTCCACTATATCCTCACCTTCAAAATGTTCTAAGACAATAAAATGCTCTTTTAATACCAATTTATCGTTTTCAAACAACTCTTCCCTCCCTGCATCATGTCGTTTCGGGATTTGTGGATGAGAAAACTTCTTCAGTACATCATATTCATTGAAATAGCTATAAGTCGGTGAATACTTCAGTCCCCATTCTCTGCTTCCTGGTTCAGTCAGGACTGCGTAATTTGCTCTATGGCCTGGCCTGTATTTGAAACTTTCAAATTGATATTTTCCTAATCTAAACATCTAGCTTCCTTTCCGAGGCTATGTCATCATGTTTATGACATAGCTTATATGTTCTGCTTACCACGAAAAGCTTATAGTTTCCTAAGCTTTTTGCTTACTATCATTTTATTATATTGCCTTCATTGTAAAGATCTACGATTCTACAGAGATAAAGCTATAAAGTTCTTTTAATGAAACAAATTAATCTTTTACTCCTTAACGTCACCGTTAAAGCCTGTCTCGGTAGAGTCACCTACATGTCTATCGCCAGTATGAATATGGATTGCATTATCTATAGGTGATACGTATATTCTCCCATCACCTCCCTGGTCGGTTTTAGCTGTATTTATAATGGTTTCTATAACCTCTTCTATCTTGTTATCTGCTACAATAAATTCTAGTTCTTCTCTTTCGATAGCATCCGTCCTCTGCTCATAAACCTTTCCTCTATATACCTGTGTAACAGTCTTCTTTTGTTCTCCATACCCGGAGGCATGTTTGGTAGTAATCCCATGATATCCTAGAGCAGATAATGCGTCCTTCAGGTCTAAAACTTTTTCAGGCCTTAAAATAACTTTGATAAGTTTCATAATTGATCCCCTCCGTTTATTTTAAAAAATATCTATTATCATGCTTTTAATCTCTTGTTGCCATCACTTCCTTTCATATTTATAAAAATAAATGTGCCTCATTTTGCTTTTCATTAATATTGACTAATCCTTCTTTTTATATTTTTCATGGCAATCGTCACATGTTTGTTGTAGTTTTTCGTATTCGATGTTCAAGCTGACCATTTCTCTTGATTCAGCCGCCTCTACTACGGCAAGCGATTGGAAATGAAAAGAGGTGTCAAATATAATAAAATCCTTTGGTAATTCCACTTTTTTTTTACCTGTAAAGAGTAATGGGGAAGTATTCTTCAGCAGCATGGCGTATTTGCTTATATCATTCCAGTTTTGACTTTCGATTGATTCTGCCAGCGCGTCGTCATATTCATCAAGAGATTTCATGTGCATCCTGAATTTAGACGCACTTTCATAAATAGTATTTTCTACTATATCCGGAACCGTCATCCTTACTTCTTCTCTTCTCTTTTCGACCTTTTCTTTGCTATTTTCACGAGAAAACATAAAAAGCGGTACAAGCACAATTATCATGATGGCGATGATCCAAAATCCTTTCATTTCAATTGCTTAACCTTTCTACTAATTTAAATCCAAATATATTGACTGGCATTTGGATATTCTCTTTAAATTTAAATGTTGTTAATAAATAGTTTTTGTCTTGCCGGCCAAGGCGCATTATTATAATTAACTATGTAAAAAATTCAAAGTTTATATTGAAAGTGTATTAGTATTATGTTCTATACTTGAGGCTGGAATACAAAGTTCTGATATGGTGTAGTCGGGAATTATATAGTATAGGCAGAACAAGAAGCGGAAAAGCGTGCATTAGATAAGTTGATATGGAAAATTTACTCAAGCAAAGCAGTAAAGGAAATATCAATCAGTATAGCAAGAAAGACCGTGTTCGTAAATGTCCAGTCCGATGTCTTCTTCTTTAATGGGGACCCTGAGTCCTATTGTTTTCTTTAACAGGAGGAAGACTAAATAACCAGTTCCCAGTGCCCAGACTACAAGGGTAATGCAGCCAATAAACTGTGCCAGAAGCTGCCAGCCGGAACCGGTTATCAATCCTTTGACTCCTGAATAAGAGCCATCGGCAAAGATACCAACGGTAAGTAAACTCCAGAGTCCGTTTGCCCCATGTACAGAAATAGCCCCGATAGGATCATCTATCCGTAATCTGTTTTCCATTAAATGCAGGGAAGTCTTGAATAAGAAACCTGCGCTTATGCCAATGACTACAGCTGCCCAATGTGGTACATAAGCAGCAGATGCAGTAATAGCCACACAACCGGCCAGTGCCCCATTACATGTCATAATGATGTCTGATTTTCCAGTTTTATAATACGATGTGTATAATAGGGTTACAGCTCCAGTGGTGGCAGAAAGGAACATATTTGTTGCAATTATTGAAACCCTTAGATCAGTTGCTTTCAATGTGCTTCCGGCATTAAAGCCGAACCAGCCAAACAACAAAAAGAGCGTTCCAAGTACTATATAAGAGATGTTATGTCCTTGAATGATGTTTGGGGTACCATCAGGATTGTATTTGCCAAATCTCGGGCCAACCATCCATGCCCCAACCAGTGCAATCAATCCACCAACACCATGAACAACACCTCCTCCGGCAAAATCCTTCATTCCTGAACCGAATGGCAAGTTTGCAAGCCAGCCTCCACCCCATACCCAGTGGCCGAAAACTGGGTATAAGATCCCGCAAAGTATCATACTGTATATTATGTGAGCATGGAACTTGAAGCGTTCGGCAACCGCGCCAGCCACAATAGTACAGGTAGCAACAACAAACATCATATGAAATAACCATACCGATGATGTAGATACATGATAGGCGTTACCTGCAAGGAAAAACCCACTGAAACCAATAAAAGAATTACCTTTATCAAGGCCCGGGGTAAGAGATGAGCCGCCGTACATTAATGCGAAGCCAAATGCCCAGAAAATCAGGGCACCAACGCAGAAATCCATAAAACTCATCGTCAGGTAGTTTAATGTATTTTTCCTCTGCAGGAACCCGGCACCCAGAAACGCGAAGCCTGCTTGCATATTAAAGACAAGAAACCCGCATAATAATGTCCACGCCAGGTTAACAGCAGTCTTTAGCCCCTCTATGTCTCTGATCTCTGAGTAGATTGTGAAGCTGCCATTTGTATCATTAGCTTCTGTGGTTTTGAAGACAGCAAATAAGATGCTAGCTATAATAACTGTGAATACTGTCCAGACTATGTGCTTTTTCTTCATTACTTCTGGTATTTGAACACTAAAAAGTCGCAAAATATCTTTAGAATTGGGTTTGCATAGTTATTGCTACGCTGCATGTACATGGGTAGATAATCAGCGGCCAAACGGTTGAGTAAAATTTTATACAACCTCTGGCCGCTGATTGCTTATTGCGAGCTACAAAATATAGAGTTTCAAATAGCAGTATCACCTTGTTCTGCTGTTCTTATCCTATATACGTTTAAAAGCTCATAAACGAATATTTTCCCGTCTCCAATACTACCTGTTTGGCCTTCCGAGATAATAGTTTGAACCACATTATCGCAGACTTCGTCAGCGACAACCAGTTCTACCTTTACCTTCGGAAGCAGGTCGACTTTGTACCGCTTCCCCCTCCATACCTCACTGACTCCCTTCTGATTGCCATGCCCCTTTATTTCTGTGACAGACATACCACCATAGCCCTTCTCTGTCAGGGCATCTTTTACGATGTCAAATTTTTCAGGACGAATAATAGCTTCTATCTTTTTCATAAATAAACTCCTCCTTTGACAATAAACCTGTGTTCTCAAGAAATAATAAAAAGTAAAAGATTTCTACGTTAGACTTAAAATGTATCCGAATTTACTTGTCAGATTCTTTCGGTTTTGCGGTTATCCAGATGCCAAGTTTTTCTGAGTAAATCTTCTCTCTCTTGGCATCTTTAGCAAATGCCGCTTCCAGTATTTCAGTGTTCTTTTGTTCTTCTGCACCTTCCTCTGCTCCTTCCATTTCAGCGCCTAATGCAGCTTCAGTTTGTAGTCGATAACAAGGCGAACCATGGAGGTTTATATCTAAGCCTTCAGATTCTACTCTTTCTGACACCCTTATTCCAATCGTTTTCTTGAGTATAAAGAACATTAGACTGCCAAGACCGCCAGCCCATGCAAGAGCTACTACGCAAGCAATAAATTGTGACAACAACTGTCCACCGTTGCCTGTAATTAAACCGGAAACTCCGCCATACGAACCATCGGCAAAAATCCCTATTGCAAGTAGACCCCAGAGACCATTTGCTCCATGTACGGATACGGCGCCAAGAGGGTCGTCTACTTTTAGTTTCTCTTCAACAAACCATAAGTTTGTCATATATACTATCGCACCCAAAAACCCTATTACAACAGCAGCCCAGGGAGCTACATAGGCGCATGGTGCTGAAATGGCAACCAGGCCTGCCAGAAAACCATTACAAGCTTCACCTATATCCGATGCACCGGTTTTCAGGTGAGTATAGTAAAGTACTGTAACAGCCCCCATCGCTCCGGCAATAAACGTATTTGCGGCTACTATAGAGGCGCGTAAATCTCCTGCCGCAAGCGTACTTCCTGCATCATAACCCAACCATCCAAATGCAAGGAGTACTGTTCCAATTACCATGTAGCCTACATTATGGCCGGGAAAGAATCCGGGTGTACCATCCTTACTGTATTTGCCAATTCTTGGCCCCAGGAAGAGAGCGCCTACAAAAGCCAAAGTGCCTCCGACTGCATGGACTACTCCTGAGCCTGCGAAGTCTCTTACACCTACACCAAATGGCAAGTTCCACAGCCAACCTTCTCCCCATACCCAGTGGCCATATAAAGGGTAGATTACTATATAAATAAAGAAAAATGAAATAACATAAGCGCTGAGCTTCATTCTCTCTGCAACAGCTCCGGCAATTATGCTGCCAATGAATGTAGCAATAACTGCCTGAAACAGGAACATTATTATTATTCTTACATCGTAAGAGCCTCCCAATAAAAGAAAACCGCTCCAACCAATGAAAGCATTACCACCGCCAAAATGCTGGCCTAATAACTCAAACCCGCCAAACATTAATGCGAAACCTGCACCCAGGTATATAAGCGCTCCTAAAGTGGTAGCAAGAAAACAGTGAGTCATATAACTCAGCACATTTTTTGCCTGAAGTAGCCCGCCTAGAAATATGAAACCTACCTGCATGAATAGTATCGTGAAACCGGTCAACAAAACCCATACAAAGTGTTCTGACATATCTACGCCTCTAAAGTCCATTGCAAATGTATGCTCGCCGGTTGGATCACTACCACCAGCCCACGCCATATTTGTACAAAAAAGTAACAGACATAACATGAACATAAAAGAACAGAATATATTTGCTCTTCTTAAACCCCTAAAATAAAACCCCATAAATTCCCCCTCCTTTTTGTCTAAGTTACAGTATCTTAAATTAACGAAAATTCAATTTACATCAACAATAGTTTCTGCTAGTATAAGAATCTAATACATGCCGTCTAAGCGTTTACGACACATTGAGTCACCTCCTCCCTTTTTAGAAAGCAATGTATAAGATTAAGGATTATAAATTTGGCTCGTTCAAAGTAAACGCAGATCTGCATAAGTCAAATTATGCTGTCTTAGAAGACGACCAGCCGCTCGGTATTAAATACAACCCTCACTTAGACTTTGAAGATGAGTTTTTTATATTGCAAGGGTTAGACCATAAACAGGTTCCCAAGGTTTATGATTATGGAAACGACACTCTGTATAAAGATGAAAAATATGTACTCAAACAGCACTTTATCGTACTTGATCATACGAGCAATACAGAACTTGTTAGTTATTTCAAGGAAAAAACATCTCAGGATTTTTCAGGCCAAATAGAGAATATCATAAAATGCTTTATAAGCGCTTGCGACCCATTAGATTATTTACATTCCAAAAATTATTTACACTGCGATCTAAAGCCAGGACACCTGATGTTAAATCCAGATACATGTACAGTTTATTTAATTGATTACGAACTTGCAATAAGAAAAGCCGGTCTTTTAAAAGGTATCAGCCAGGATTACGCTTCACCTGAACAGATGTCGCTGTTAAAAGATTTAAGGAATCCACCTGAAGGCGTTCCTCTGGAAGCAATTGCATTCTTTCTGTCCTTGAATGATCAGTCTGATATATATTCATTAGGCGCAGTTATGTATGAGACCGTAACTAATAAGAAATGGAAGGAAACAAAACTCCCTCCAAGAAAAGTTAATAAATCAGTCCCTCAAAAACTTGAGGACGTTATGATGGCAACCTTAGAAGAAGATCCTGCCAACAGGGTATCCACGGCAAAACAACTAAAACAATTGTTAGAAAATCTAATTTGAGGTAAATAAATGAAATTTTTAATTATTTCAGACATTCACAGCAACCTTGAAGCTCTGGTCTCAGTTTTCTCAGACCTTTATAATAATAATGAAAAAATAGATAAAGTATTGATACCTGGCGACATTGTCGGATACGGTGCAAACCCCAATGAATGCTGCACTATCGTTAGATTTTTAAAGAACGGTAAATCATCCCTGAAAAGTGAAATCAAGGCAATTATTCAAGAAATTGATATTGTTGATACTGATAAAAAAAACATAACCGACTATATTTTCTCTCTGGGCAAAAAGGCTAATGTAATAGCAGGTAACCATGATAGAGAGGTAATTGGCCAACCTTCGCTATGTAGTACAATGACCGCCTCTGCAGGCAATGCTGCAAGGTGGACAACTAAAGTTCTCCATAAGACTAATGCGCGATTTCTTAACTCTCTATGGCTTAGGAAAAAGCTAAGGAGATTTGGTATTGAATTAGTTCACAGTACACCCGATTACCCACAGGGTTATTTATATTTAAAGAATGCGGCAACTTTAAAATATGAATTACTGTACTCAAGCATAACCTTTGCCGGCCACACTCATAAACCGACGGCGTATCTATATACAAAAGAAAAAAGAGACGTTTCTGCTTCTGTCTTTATCCCCGTAGACCAATTCGATAACAGGCTTATGCTGGTTGAAAGAGAATCAATGGAGAGGTTGGAAGAGTTCAAAGTTTCACTGGAACCCGGCCAACGTTACTACATAAATCCCGGTTCTGTAGGCCAGCCAAGAGACGGCACTCCCAAAGCCTCTTTTATGATTTATGATACTAATTCACAAAAAATCTTTCTTAAGAAGGCAGAGTATAATACTGAAATAGTAAAGCAAAAAATCCTTAAAGCCGGACTCCCATTTGATCTTGCTGATCGCGTAGTAAAAGGAAATTAATAGGTGTTATTTAGCAAAATTAGTACCAAAAATCTAAATCTCGAATTGCGTTGATATTTAAAAGAATTAGATAATTCGAATAGATTTATTTGCTGGTTATGTGAGATGTTCTGTGCTTTTCTAAGGCTTTATAGTATAAGGACATATGCAAAAGAGACAGTATTGTGGTTTTGTGATGAATTGTACGAAATCGATAAACGGGATTACTGTTTTATTTAATGGTAGAATAAATTTCTAACATTACTCTATTGAGACTGTCAGATATCAGCCAGAGGATTTTATTTGTTGGTTCTTTAGAGTTGGTCTATAAACCGTGTGTAAGATGATTATTTGGGTTGGCGTAATCGTCAAATAGTAATAAGGTATAGTAAAAGGACCTTCGGTAAGTAAGTTAGTGCATACTTAAATTGAGTTGTTTACTCCTGATTGTCCGACAGTCTTTGTGGTAGGCCAAAAAGAATTTTTGGGTACGCCTACCAAACAAACCGTCGTGTCAACCCGCCCGTACGCACAATCCGAACGGGTGGATTGACACTATCTTTAGTCTACGTTATTTCAAGAAAATATTATTTACTTAACAAACGCAGGCTATAGCCACTCCCTGCGGCTATAACAAATTTCTAAATTTATGTTATAGCAATATAAACTACAAAAGCTGCGAAAACACATGCTCCTCCTGTTGAAAATAAAAGTAGGGACCACGTGAGATAGCCTTTCAAAACACCTACTACGCCCGTAATCTGAGCTGTCGAGAGGTCATCACCAGGATTAAGTTTAAGACCGATGAAAGGTTTAGCTCCTACTATGCCTGCTATGAATACTAATAAACCACCTAAAGCACCGAGTGTCTGTATGAGTAATAACATTTCCTTTTCCCCTTCCGATAAAAAGGTAAAGACTTACACAGAATGTATAAGTCAAAGCTAATAGATCGTCAAGATGTGTATTGATGATTATGAAATATGCCCCCCCCTTCTTTAAACAAAACCCAAATAAGTGATTATTAACAAACGTCCATCATGCATTGTGGTATCACGAAGCATGAACATGTGAGTTATCTTATACTGGGTTCCCTGCGAAAGTAGTTTGTTCAACTTATACATAACCACAAAGTCAACGATAGCAAAGAATTATGAAATAAAATGAATCCAAAAGCAAGTATAAAATTAAGGATATGATTTAACGTGTGACATATTAGTGGATGATGAGTATCTGTTACAAATGTAAATATTACAATAAAAATTGTAATATTTACATGGTTTGTTCCCACAAAAGACTTCCTCCATTTTCCGACTGAAAACACAAAATATTGTATAGTCAACATGTATATACGCTTACAGTCATTTCTGATATTGTGCGTCTTCATTCCTTGTCCATGGCATATCCATTGCACAAAAAGCAGAAATAATCTTAGTAAGTCTTCTGCTCCCCATTTTAAATAAGCCTGTCTACCGTTAGGCGGCGGGGCGATTGTCTTGTGTGCTATTAAGTATCTCATCTCATAAGTACATTTTATTGAAAATCTAATAATTCTTAAAAATGCAAAAAATTCTTATCTGTGATTCCGACGAGTTGTTTAGAAGCAATTTAAGGAGTGTACTTAAATCAGAAGACTATTACATACAAGAAGCCTCCAGGCCAAGTGAAGCTGTAAAGTATGTACTGAAAGAAAAGTTTGATGTAATAGTCTTTAGCCTGCTATCGGAAGATACGAATGGTATTCAGATCTTTTCCGCAATAAAGGCGATTGATTATAAATTACCGATTATTGTTGTTACTGATAGTAATGAACCTTTATCTTCTGTATCTTCTATTATTCACGAGTCCTTCAGATTGTTTCAAAAACCAGTCGATCGTAATGAGATTGAAGAGGCTATCCGTGAAGCGGTCAAGGTGAAAGTAGATAATAAATGATATGTTTCTATTTTAGCAATAGAGAGGGATCAATTTAATATGGAGAAAAGAGAAAAAACATTTTTGGTGACCGGATCAACAGGCTTTCTTGGCAGTGCAATTGCGCGGAGACTTTTAGTTTCCGGTTATAGGTTGAGGTTGTTGATAAGAAAAAGGGGTAACCATGCCTTGGCAACTTCGTTTGGGTCGGAAGGTACGATTAAGGAGATTATTCTGGGAAGTCAGTTTGACGAATACTTGCCGGGACAAAGCAGTGTGACTGATGGTCAGACAGGAGCAGTTGAATCGCTATATGATCTGTTTTCAAACAATGTAGAAATATTCGAAGGAGATATAACGTCCGGGGGTTTAGGTTTAGCGGAAAAAGAGTACAAACGGTTGTGTTATGAGGTAGATGAAGTTTTTCACTGTGCAGCAGCGACTCACTTTGAGAATCAACATGCTGACGAGCTTGTGACCGTAAACGTTAAAGGGACAGAAAACATGCTGCAGTTTGCTAATTCTGGTAAGCAAAAGAGGTTTCATTATGTCAGTACATCATATGTGGCNGGCAAACAAAATGATATTGTGTACGAAAGCGAACTGGTAGATGAAGAACCACTATTTAATAATGAGTATGAAAGGAGCAAATTTATTGCCGAGCAAGTTGTGATTAAGTATGCAAAAAGGAATGAAATCCCTTATACGATATACCGCCCGAGCATTATAGTAGGAGATTCTAAGACGGGGGCTACTTGTAAATTTGACAATCTATACACTTTTATGAAGGTTTTATTCAATATTAGAAATGGTTTTGTTAATAATGAAAGTGAGAATTTAAACGATATTACCGTAAGGGTTCCCGGAGATCCAGATGCCCTGATTAATCTGGTGCCTGTAGATTATGTTGCCGATGCCATAGTTGCAATCTTAAAAGCGAAGGAGAGTATTAACAAAATCTTTCATATTGCAAATCCAGATCCGCCGAAACTCAGTGAATTAAGGGATTTGGTAATGCCGGTCCTGGGTATAGAGGGAATAAATGTGAAGATTGATGGGCAAATGGAACACAGACGTTTGAGTTCAATCGAGAGATTATTCCTTCGACATACAAAGACTTATTATTCTTATCTGTTTAGTAGATTACGATTTGATTGCAGGAATACTCAGAGTGTATTAGAGATAACTGGTATAGTTTGCCCTGCCATTACAAGAAGTTTAGTCAGGGTATTAGTCGATTTTGCTATCTCTTGCAATTGGGGAGATGGAAAACAGACGGCATCACAGAAAGCTGAGATAGCCTGTTAGTACGGAGATTTGTTTCAAGTGTGCTGAGTTTATTTTATAACAATATTTGAAAAGAACGTATTAATTATGAACAATAAAACTTGCCAGGCAATTGAAATTAAACCAAAGGATATCGAAGAACGACCTGAGATTACAAGTGAAACAACTCCTGTAGAATATTTTGAAGAGCTAATTTCTGCCAGAGTGAATTTGTGTCCACTGCCCAGGATTGAAAGTCTTAACACTGTTATCAGATTTGACATAAAGGGTGATGATGCCGGCAGTTGGACCATAGAAGTGGAAGCAGGGTTCTTGAAACGTGTTGTAAGGAATTACACGGGTAATGGTTTATCATCAAATGAGGCTGTGTTGGAACCTGCATCAACATTTCAAATGGATAGTGAAACTTTCATGTCTATTTTAAAAAGGAAAATTACACCACAGCAGGCTTTTTTCGAAAAAAAGGTTCAGATTCAAGGCGACATAATGATTGCTCTTAAGATGAACGTCCTTGTTAATTATTTATAGTATTTTTTTGTTTCAGCAATGTTTAAATACTTTGAAAAAATATACATTGGTATATCCTCTCTTTCGAGAGGATTCCAGTTTTGGACTCTCCGCCCATGCGGATCTGCCTTGGGCATGACTTGCGAAAGCAAGGTGTAACAACTACACAACAAGAAAACTGTTGGACAGTAAATAAGGGTATATGGATAGAATTGCCGGCATAATACTGAAATATCGTATATTGTTTTTTGTCCTGATAGGACTTTTAACAGGGTTCTTTGGATATTATGCATATAAGGTAAAGACTGATAATTCTATTGAAGTATGGTTAAAGCAAGACGATCCGAAGCTAGGATATTATTATGATTTCATAGATAAGTTTGGCGATGAAGAGTTTCTCATAATTGTAATTGACGGTAACGATCTTTTTGCCGGTAAAGAAATCAGGTTAATTAGCAATATTGCAAACCGGCTTAAGGAGGTTGAAGGAGTCAGGGACGTAATATCTTTAGCAAGTGTTTACAAGGATAAGTTGTCGGCTCCATACTTTAAAGAAATTCTGAAGAAAAACAAGTCCGTGTCCGTTACTGAGGTCTTTAAAGAAGAGGTTTTGGGTGATCCCGTGTACGTTAACAATGTAATATCAAGTGATGGTGAAACTACCGCAATTATAGCCACTGTGGCCAAAGGGTCGACGGAATCAAGGGTTAAACTGGCAAAAGAAACCAGAGAAATAATTATGACTGCAGGAATGGGGGCCGCGAAAAGGTCGCCGAAAGATTTCTTACTTGCTGGCCCTTCTATTGTAAATGCCGAGCTTGATAGAATGTCACAAAAGGACATGAAGACTTTCACTCCGGTAATGTTTGCGGTAGCCCTCGTTATTCTTGTAATTCTATTCAGGAATATTTCCGGTGTGTTAATTCCTGCTATAACAATCAGCATTAATATTATTTGGGCGATTGGTTTGTTTGTTATTTTTAATAATAAGATGAATATGGTTTCAGGGATGCTTATACCTCTTATCTTCATAATTTCTTTGGCAACTACTGTACATATTCTTAACAGGTTTTATCAGGAGGTCAGGCTTGCCGGAGACAGGTGGAAGGGTACACTGGAAACTGTCAAACATATATGTGTCCCTTGTTTCTTCACGTGTTTAACTACTTCAATTGGATTCCTTTCATTGATGGTAAGTGATGTAACACCTGTCAAGGTCACAGGTATATTTATGGCGGCAGGAATTATGATGTCCTTCTTTGTCTGTATAACACTTGTTTCCGGCATCCTTTCTCTTTTTCCAGGATTGATGAGTTCTACCGTAAACATTCAAGAGAATATTGGGGTAAGTAATAGAGAATATCGTGGTATATATGGATTTATTGGCAGGTTTGTTAAGAAGAATACTATATATGTCTTTACTTTAAGTTTAATATTCGTTGGTTTCGCAATTTATGGAATTACTAAGACAAAAGCTGAATCAAACGTCTTCGAGTCATTTCCTGAAAGTAGTGAGATATCGAGATCAACAGCTCATATCGAGCAGAATTTGATGGGTCTCCTTCCCATGGAGATTGTAGTTGATGCCATAAATGCCGGAGGTATTTTTCAACCGGAAGTTCTCGCTAAGGTGGAAAACTTGCAGAATTATTTAAATGAAATCCCGGAAGTAACAAAGAGCATATCCGTAGTTGATTATGTAAGAAATCTTGACAATTTACTGAACAAAGATAAGCCAGATAACCAAATGATAACAAGGGATAAGGCAATTGATTATGTGAAACTGGCCTCATTACATGGAGACAATATAGTTAAAAGCTTTTACACAGAAGATAATAACGAAGGGCGGGTTACGGTAAGAATGAGGAACGTTGGTTCTTCCAGATACCGGTCGATAGTAAATGATATCGAAGGATTTATTAAGGTAAACTTTCCTTTAAGTATAGGTTGTACGATCACAGGCATAGTGCCGCTCCTTATGGATATGCAGGGCTACTTGATTGAAAGTCAGATAAAGACATTTACGCTCGCCTTTATCCTGATTTTCATAAGTATCGCCCTATTATTGAAATCAGTAAGGATTGGAATGATGAGTATGATACCAAACCTTATCCCCATTGCTATTACATTAGGTGTTATGGGATATCTGGGCATAAACCTGGACGTTGCAACTATTATGATAGCGAGTGTAGCAATAGGCATATCAGTTGATGATACAATCCATTTTCTATATCGTTTTAAGAGTGAATTCAGAAGAGACGGAGATCATTACCTTGCAATACAACGTACTCTCTCCGGAGTGGGCAGGGCGCTGATTTTCACTACTGTTGTGGCAACATGTGGATTTCTTGTTTTTTGTCTATCGAGCTTTAAGCCTATTCAATATTTTGGACTGCTGACTGGTATAGCGATGGTAAGTGCTTTGGCCGCAAATCTGTTTATATTACCTTCGTGTATTTTACTTTTTAAACCAAGATTTTAGTCAGGCCTGGACTCCTTGCGAAAGCAAGGCATTACGCCTCCCTTTCGGGAGGAATCCAGAGAAAGATTTTTGTCACGTGGGTTATTTCGAGAAATGTTAGATTTAAACAAGATTGATTCATTTCAATTCCGGAATTCAAAGTGGTTTGGCTTGTCGCCTGATGAATGGTTGCCGGTAGTTATTTCAATACACTTTGATCCTCGCCATGGTAGTCAATACTGGCTCAATAAAGAGAAAGAGCTTGGGATTAATGCGGTAAAAGAGATAAAGTCACTTGATGATTTAAAAATTCTCGGGCCAATGTGTGAGGAAGATTTGAGAAGATACCCAATTGAACATTTCATTCCAAAAGTACACTTGGATCAAAAAGATGACTTTATTTTGGGTGAAACAGCCGGTACTACAGGCAGGCCTAAGGTGACTGCTTACAGAAGAGAAGAATTCCTTACAGCCTTTGTTGACTGGTTTGTTTTTATTGCCGGAATGCGAGGATTCCCATCAGGAGGTAACTGGTTATGGATTGGACCAAGCGGTCCACACATAATAGGCAAGGCAGTAGGACATGTCGCGAACAGAATGGGAAGTATGGATCCCTTTTCCATAGATTTTGATCCCAGGTGGGCAAAGAAGCTGCAGCCTGAATCAATCGGAAGCAAACGTTACCTGGAACATGTTCTGGAGCAGGCTTTGGATATCATAGAGACACAGGAAATAGATGTCTTGTACACCACGCCACCTGTTCTTGATGCATTGGCTTTGCGGATGAGTTTTCAAAAGCTAATGTCTATCAAAGGGGTACATTACGGAGGTATTTCAATAGGAAAAGGTGACTATAAGAGGTTCAAAGAGGAATACTATCCGGAAGCGGTTCACATTTCCGGATACGGTAATACACTTTTTGGCCTATGTCTCGAGATAGAAGAATCATCTGCATACGATCTGGATTACTTTCCACTCGGGCCAAGGATGGTAGTAAAGATAGTTGCAATGGATGAAAACAATAGACCAGGTTATGAGCGTTTATCAAAGGAAGTTGATTACGAGGAGGAAGGGCAGGTGGTATTTCACAGGCTTGATGAAAGCTTCTTTATACCAAATATGTTTGAACGAGACAAATCTGTCTGGATTCCTCCACTCTACGGCAATAGAATATGGGATTACTCAGGATGGTGTAAGAAACCCTACATTATTGGAGAATAATGATAAGCTAGTTAAAACAGGATTGTATTAAGGTAAATTATAATATTGAGGAATTGAGGTATTCAGAAATTAAGGAATTCCTGAATTCTTTAATTCCTCAAATTTTAAATTTTAGAGGAAAGGTAAATATATGAAACTATCACAGACCAAAGTGGAATTACTCGCCCCTGCCGGCAAATGGGACGTTTTAGAGGCTGTAGTGGGTGCAGGGGCGGATGCGGTCTACCTTGCAGGTAAACGGTATAACATGCGCTCTCATCGATCTGATTTCAATTTTACTAATGGGCAATTGGCGCAAGCCGTGGAATATGCTCATCAACGTAATGTAAAAATATATGTAACAGTAAACAATCTGATTAGCAATAATGAAATGAACGAACTTTATGATTATCTCAAATATCTTCAGGATATTGATGTAGATGCTGTAATAGTTCATGATCTGGGAGTTGTCAATCTTGTTAATGAAATGAAACTCACCATACCAATGCATGCCAGTACAATGATGAATGTGCATAGCGTGGAGATGGCAACTGAATTGAAGTATCTTGGTATATCAAGGATTATTACTTCTCGTGACATTACACTTTCTCAGGTAAAAGAAATAGGAGAAAAATGTGATATTGAAACGGAATATTTTATTCATGGCGACATGTGTGTCAGTCAGAGCGGCCAGTGTCATTCAAGCGGAGTAATATTTGGCAAAAGTGCGAATCGCGGTGAATGTATGAAACCTTGCAGATGGAAATATAGTATAGTGGAGAGTAAAACCGGAGAGGAGATTGGGGATCTGCCCAATGGATACCTTCTTGCTATGAAGGACATGTGTATGTTTCAACATATACCGGAGTTAATTCAGGCCGGAGTGAGTTCTTTTAAGATAGAAGGAAGGATGCGGCACGAAGATTTCCTTAAGCCAGTTGTCGGATTATATCGTAAAGCAATTGACGATTATCTGGATTCACCATTTACGTATTGGCATAAGATAGAAGATTTTGAGAAATTGTACAAAGATAGAGTCCGGGACTTTACCACTTCAATGGCGTTCTCACATGCAACATCAAATGTATTTGATTATACAGGCAGTAGAGAACCACTATTCTTAAGCCGTGGAGCAGTTGAAAAGAATCTTACTCCCGAGGACTTGAATGACAATCCTTTTGTAACATCAAATGGTAATCAGAAAACCAGGAAATCTCTTGCCGTAAAGGTGTCTACCATAAATGCTGTAAAAAAATCTTTGTCTGCCGGTGCAGATTACATTTACCTGGGAGCTGAGGTGTCGCCTATCAGGGGAGAAGGTTGGACGAAAGATCTTTTGCATGAGGCAGTTAGTTTAGTACATGATAAAGGCAGAAAAATTGCTTTCGGAACTCCGCGAATATGCACGTCACGGGAATTATCAGAGATTGAATGGCTCTTTGAGGTGGCAGAGGAAACTGGTGTTGATGGTGTACTTGTTCACAACCTTGGCGCTTTACATTGTGCCAGACGTTTTGACCTGGACATAATTACCGATTTTTCATTTAATGTCTTAAATACAGGTGCCATCAAAATGCTGGAGAAGTTAGGTGTAAAAAGGATAACCTCGTCTTTTGAATCGTCATATAATGACCTTTATAAACTTGCAGATGAGTCGTCAATACCTGTCGAGTGTATAGTGCATGGTTCTCTTCCAAGTATGCTGCTTGAGCATTGCCTGCCGGCGATGCTGGTTACCAAAACTAACGCTAAAAGTAGCTGCAGGTTGCCTTGTCGTTATATCAACTATGCACTTAAGGATGAGAAGGGGGAGATCAGGTCGATAGAAGTTGACCAGTATTGCAGGAATCATATTATGTTTGCTTCAGATTTAAGTGTGCTGCCTTATCTTAATTCTTTTTTGATGACAGATATTGAAGTCCTTAGAATTGAAGCACAATATTATGATGATGACTTAGTAGAAGCAGTAGTAAGTCAATATCGAAAACGTATGGATCTATTAATGGAAAACCCGGAGGTTTTCTATCCTTTGCCGGAATCGGAGTGGAACAGCCTGGTAGAGAAAGGCCCAAGACCGTTGAGCTTATGCGCCTATTCTCAGGATGTTACCCGCTCAAGAAGTACCCTGGAGGTAATGAAAACAGCAACGCAGGTCAGTTAATACGAGACATGAATATGGCAATATTTAAGAAAGTTTGTGTTTTATTGTTTTTGTTTCTGATTATTCTCTTTANTGCGATTACTTCTACGGCAGAGAATGGCAAATTTGAACAGGCAAAAAAACATCTTGATGATGGGATTCATACATATAACAGGCAATTATTGCATGACGCAAAGGAGATTTTTCTTCAACTGGTCAAGGAGAATCCTTCTGATTATATTTATGTTCATTACGTTGCATTGACCTACCTTGGACTTTGTGACATGAAGAACTTTGAAATTGCAAAGTGTTCAGCAAAGAAAGAAAAGAAGGCTTTGAAAGCTAAAAGAGTCGCTATTGCAGAGGCAGGGTTGTTATATGCAGATAAATCTGTTGCACTCAAGAGTGATTTTTCAGAATCTCACAGGGTGAAGGGAGCGCTTATCTCAAACAGAATATCCGGTATGTTATCAGGGATGAGGAACGGGAGTCTGGCAGAGGAAGAAATAAACACGGCACTACAGATTGACAATAACAATGCCATGGCTCATATTGAGGAAGCAAAAAAATTTATTAACAAACCAGGGTTACTCGGAGGGGATATTAATAAAGGAATAGAAGTCCTTAATAGTGTTATAAAGGACAACCCCGAATTGGGAAAAGGATATATAAATTTAGGTATTGCGTATCAGGAAAATGGTGAAGTGGAAAAGGCCATAAATACATTTAAGCGTCTACTGGAAATTAATCCTGATAATCTGGAAGGCAGGTTTTTTCTGGACCAACTTATATTTTCAAAATAGAGGTAGGGGAGAACGGCCGTTCGCCTCTACATATTTAATTAAATATGCAAGGTAAAGAATCATTTATTGGCCCGGAAGAAATCATTCGTAAGAAGAGCGAATACCTGATTCCCTGCGTTTACCACTTTTATAAAGAACCTATGCAGGTCGTAAGGGGAGAAGGGCAGTATCTCTTTGACCATCAGGACAAAAGATATCTGGATTTTTATGGTGGTGTTTCAGTCTTGAATGCCGGGCATTGTCATCCTGAGATTGTGGATAAGATATGCGAGCAGGTGAAAACACTTCAGCACACTACAACCATATATTTAACTCAGCCTATAGTAGATCTCGCCGAGAGGCTTGCACAGATTACTCCTGAAAACCTGAAGAAGAGTTTCTTTTGTGCAAGCGGGTCTGAGGCAAACGAGGGGGCATTGCTGCTTGCTCAAATATATACAGGGAAACATGAGTTTCTTTCCCTCTATAATGGATTGCATGGTAGAACAAAATTAACAATGAGCATAACAGGGCTGAAATTCTGGAGAACAGATTCTAATCCTGTTGGAGGTATAAGTTTCGTACCTGACGCTTATTGTTACCGCTGTAACTTCAATCTTAAATATCCTGACTGCAATATTGAATGTGCAAAACAGATAGAGAAGATTATAGAAACGTCCACATCAGGAGAGATTGCGGCATTTATTGCTGAGCCTATTCAGGGTAATGGTGGCATTATTACGCCTCCTGATGAGTACTTTAAAGTGGTGAGAGAGATTCTGGATAAGTATGGAATATTATTTATAACTGATGAAGTACAGACTGGCTTTGGGAGAACGGGCAAAATGTTTGCCATTGAACATTCAGGTGTTAAGCCGGATATTATGACATTTGCCAAGTCAATATCAAATGGAACTCCTGTTGGCGGCTTTATAACCTCTGATAAAATTGCAGCATCTTATACGCGACCCGGTGCATCTACATTCGGTGGCAATCCTGTTACAAGCGTCTCTGCATTAGCTAGATCGGAAGAGCAACGTCAATTCCATCTGATAGAGAATGCAAAAAAAATGGGGGCGCATCTCAAAGAAAAGTTGAAAGAACTTCAAGATAAACATATATTAATAGGTGATGTAAGGGGAAAGGGGCTGATGTTGGGAGCGGAACTTGTTAACCAGGGTAAAGAACCTGCAGTACAGGAAACAGACATAATCCTGGAATATATGAAAGATAAGGGAGTTCTTATTGGAAAGACAGGGGCTAACCGTAATGTTCTGGCGTTTCAGCCTTCTTTGATAATAACTGAAGATAATATTGACGAATTAGTTGATGTGCTTGACGGTGCATTGTGTTATGTGGAAAAACATAAAGAATAGTACCAAAGTATGGTTTGAGGAACGATACCAGCTTGAAGAGGTAGTTGAGAAAAACGTAACAAAAAAGTTAATTCCTAAGGGAATTAGCCTGTTTCGCTGTATGGGTGGGCTGGCGTTAATTGCATTTTTGATACAAGTTGGTACGGGAATATTTTTAGTCTTTTATTATGTACCTTCTGCCAGTGAAGCATTTAATAGTGTTCAGTACATAAGACATGCGCTCCCCTATGGATGGTTAATACAGAAGGTTCATGCCGTAACTCCATACTTTATGATAGTCCCGTTATTCGCACACATGATCAGGATATTGTTTAAGGGGCTCTACAAAAATCCACGTGAATTGCATTGGGTATCGGGCGCAACACTGTTGGTACTGACGCTGCTTATATGTTATACCGGTACTTGTCTTCCTGCTAACAACCTGTCTTATTGGGGTGTAAGTTCTGTTGGTGGGGAAGTTGCAATGCCGACTATGGTGACTGATCATATTGTGGGGGCCTATAATGATGGCGGAAT
Source organism: Candidatus Scalindua arabica (assembly GCA_018263435.1). Taxonomy (GTDB): domain Bacteria; phylum Planctomycetota; class Brocadiia; order Brocadiales; family Scalinduaceae; genus Scalindua; species Scalindua arabica. The sequence goes on from JAANXD010000025.1 coordinate 46,160, forward strand.
GGTTTCCAACCGTAGCTTTGTAACAGTCTATGCATTACATGTTGCTTGTATACCTATAATGATGTGTATTTTAATGGGGTTTCATTTTTTAATGATACGCAGAACAGGTGTTTCAGAACCATTGTAAAAATGTAGCGGAAACCTTCAGGTTTCCATTACACTGTGCATGCGGGAACACGAACCATTTGAGGAATCACAATTTAGGTTTAAATTATATATAGCAGCTCATAATTTAGAACATAATTACGATTGGTATTGATAGTTGTGGAAACCTAAAGGTATCCGCTACAGTGGATAATTGTATATTGTATAGAAAACTTTATGGCAGACTACAGTAAGGGAAGAAATGAAGAAGAACTGGAGGCTTTTTATCCTAACGAGATACTCAGGCACATTCTAATAACATTTCTTTTTATAAGTGCTGTCATGCTCGGGGTAATGTTCCTCCCGGAATCCTTCCAAAAGTCAACTGATGAGTTTGCCTCCTTTCAAACCAGACCGCCGTGGTTTTTGCTCCCATTTTATCATGTCTCAAGTTTAATTAATAATAGGGTCTGGCATGTTGCCATTCTTGTGATTTATGCAATGACATTTATCAGCATCCCGTTTCTGGATAGAAATCCCGAAAGAAGTTTATGGAAGAAACCAATCTTTTTAACCATCGTCATTATTAATCTACTAATGATATTTGTGCTGGGTTTAACCAGATATCTTCAATAACAATGATTTATACACATCAGAGTACAAAGCCTTTTTCATGCGTGTTTGGTATGGTGATTGTAATTGCCATCATGGCCATATCTTCTGGCTGTAAATTAATTGAAAACCTGCATCCTGAACTAGCTATGAGGGGGGCGGAATTCCCGGGATCACACGAATGCGGGGAATGCCATGTCGATATTTACAAGGAATGGGCAGGGTCATTACACTCAAAGAGTTACACCAGTGAAGAGTTCAGAGAATCTACCAATAATTATGAATTTAAGTTCTGCATCAGATGCCATGTGCCGGAAACCATATTTACATCGTTGGAAGTTGATTCTGACAAGACAGCACCCTCTTTGTCTAAGTCAAAGAATGCTGAAATAGCGCCAAGGGAATATAATCTTGCGGATGGAGTAGATTGCCATGGCTGTCATCTTACTATGGATTGCACACTCGCAGGCCCTCATGCAGGAATATCCCCACATCCTATAGAGAAGAATGTGGAATTGTTTAAAAGGAGTGAACTTTGCGGCAAATGTCATGTTGATACATTCGAGGAGTATTTAATGTATGTTGATAAAGGCAATGATGAAACATGCCAGGATTGTCACATGCCTGCCGTAAATCGTAAACTGATTAAGGGTGAACCGTGGCAGAAATTACATGTGAAGAAGGAAGGAAAGGCGCATACATTTTCCATCATAAGCGCCTTAGAAAGTAATAAAGATTTCATAGAATTAACATTTACTGAATTAGACAGTAACAATAAGCAAATAAAAGGTAACGTGGAAATTCTGAATTCTAAGGTTAACCACTCCATTCCTACCGGGAAATATGGATATAGAGAGGTTCTTTTGTTGGTCAACCTCAAGGATAACTTTGGGAGAATAGTCAAATCTAAACAGGAGAGTATGTTTGTAGAAATGAAGACCCAACTTAAACCGGGAGAGAAGAAGATTTATAGTTTTGAGTTTGATATAGATAGTGAGAATGGTGTGAAAGATCTAGAGGCTGTTCTTTTCAGGACGAATTTTGATAGAACAAAGCAGACATTACTTGCAAAGGTTGAGTTGGAATTGGAGTTGCCGTAGAGTTTGCAGTAGGGGCGTATGGCAATACGCCCGTACATAGTGGCTGGAATACATTATGCTGGAGAATATTAGAAAAAGAGATAGAAAAAGTGTCAAAATACTGGCCGTAGTAACGGTCATCTCTTTCGTATGTTGTATTACGTTGATTGTGGTAGCTGTACATAAACCTGGCTCACCAGAATTCTGTGCAAGATGCCACAGTATGGAGCCATCCTATAACACATGGAAGGAAACTGTATTCTGTAGCGCGGAATGTCTGGATTGTCACACGCATGATGGTAGCGGCAGGACCTTGTCTGTTGAAATTCAGGATAGTAACTGTACAAACACAGGCTGTCATCCTGTTGAAGAACTTACGTCCGAATTATCAGCGTACAAAGAGGTATTTGTTTTTAATCACAAAACACACCTGAAAGAATATCCTACTAATCTCAAGTTACGTTGTATTGGCTGCCATTCATATATGGGCAGAGAGGTAGAGGAAGGAGTAGAAATAAAACATTTTGGTATAGATGAGGATGCGTGTTTTGTCTGTCATTTCATAAAAGGCGAAACACCTTTACCTACTACAAATGATAAAAAGGAAGTTGGTGATTGTTCACTGTGCCATAAGGATGTACAGATAAAGATTATGATTTATGAGAAGGAGTTTGATCATTTAAAATATGAAAAGAAGCTGAAAGTAGAGTGCACAAACTGTCATTTTGAGACTATCCACAGAGGCAATAATGTAGGGAAAGAGAATTGCTACTACTGCCATACAAATATTCCTGAGGGATATGAGGGTGCATGCAGAATGCACAAAGACCACGTGGCAGAACATAAGGTCCCATGCTCTCCGTGTCATGATGATGTTTCACATAAGTGGGGAGATGAATACATTTATAATATCTTGCCGGAGAGGGATATTGATAATAAAGATAAAGGGCTTAAGAAAGTTTCGGGTATGGCCAGTGTTGCAGGAACAGGTGATGTTATTATTAATGCGAAAGATAAAAAACACATTCTTGGGAATGAGCCTTATTTGTTGCAAAGAGAAGTATATGCAGGTAATGGTGGCAGGGGAGTAGAAAGAAGTCCTGACCCGATGTATCTTTCTACAGTTAATTGCACCGCATGTCACAAAGACAAAGATCTGGCCGTCGATCCGATGATATGTAATACCTGCCATGAGAAGGGATTTGACAAAACAATGGCAGAGCAGAAAGAATATATTACAAGTATGTTAGACTCGTTATCGGATTTGCTGACAGAATCACAAAAGCAGGGAGTGCCGGAATCACTGATTGATGTGGCTCGGTATAATTATGACTTGATTGTAAAAGATGGAAGTTTTGGGGTTCACAATATCAAGTATGTAAAAGATTTGATTAATTATAGTATACAACGTCTGGAATAAGGTAAATAACCTATTCATGATAAGCTTAAGAATTTATATGCGCAACATTGTATTAGGTATTAGTTTGCTTGGGGCTTTATTTCTTTTGTCTCTTTTTTCAGTGGGCAAGATTACTTTTGCTGCAGTGATATCAGGTGAGGTTGAGCATGCTCCGTTGCAGACGCTTACAAAGAAGGCAGATTCTTGTACGGAAAGGTGCCATGTTAATTATATGGCATATGAAAATAAATTTAAAGCGACTAAAAGAGCAGAGATTTTCAGGCATAAGACACATTCATTCGAGCAGGACATGGACTGCATATCCTGCCATGACGGTAGTGAGGTTAATACCAAAGGGCATGGTAAGCTTACAATTAAAGAAGAAAACTGCCTTAAATGTCATCATGTTGAATTAAAAGTATCCAAGTGTAAAAGATGCCATAGTAATATTGATGAGAATCCCATGAAATATAAAAAGGAGAAATTTATACACGGGTTTACGGTGGAAAGTGATGTTGAATGTGGGTTGTGTCATGTTAAAGACTCGATGGCTTCTATGAAAAAGGAAGAGATCAATTGCGTTAAATGCCATCATACAACACCGGATTTAGATTGTGCAAAGTGTCACAAGGATGACCTGGACAGGTATCTTAATACAGACCCAGAGAGAAAGGACACCCTTTCATGGACCGTATCTTTCAGCCACTCACAGCATTCCGAACAGGATTTGTCATGCAAGGAATGCCATCCGATCACTCATGAGAACGACGCCGGTATTGTGGAATACAACCTCAATTGCAGTAAATGCCACCACGCTTCTGAGGAGATGGCTGAACGTATCGAATGTATTAAATGCCATAAAGAACCTTCTGAATATTTAAGAGGAAAAACAGGAGTCGAGGAGATTGCAATCGTACCCGACATGATGTCCAGAGCGGTTAAATGTGAAGACTGTCATAAGTATGATGATAAGGGTCTGAAGTTTAAAGGAGTAGGGGAACAGTGTATAGAGTGTCATAATGATGATTATGGAAGGCTATATAATGCGTGGACAAAGACTATTAAGAATAGATTGAGAGAATTCAACTACCGTGTACAATCTCTAGATGAAGAATCCGGCTTCCTTTATAAAAATAAGTCAGATGTGGAAGGGGAGAAGAGGGAGGAAGCAGTGGGGCAGTCGAATTTGGACAATTTTATGGATCGAACAGGTAAGACCGTTGATTTGATTAGAAAATATGGAACACACAATTTTAACCTGACAAGAATACTATTAGATGATCTGGAAGAAAAGATAGAATAATGATTGAAGAACACGTTAATTTCAATTCTGATGGTATGAAGCTTGAAGGGGTTTTGTCCTATGACGAGAATGCCGTAAATCCTCCCTCGATTCTTTTGTGCCCGCCACATCCTCATCTCGGTGGTGATATGGAAAACAATGTTATTACTGCGCTCGGTAATGTATTGGCAGAAAAAGGATTTGCTACGCTAAGGTTTAACTACCGTGGAGTTGGTGGCAGCGAAAGCAGGCTTGACAATATCGCAGAGGTATACAAGTATTGGGAAGAGATTTTAAACAATGATGATTGTTCCGATGCTATTGTGGATGCCTCCTCAGCAATTGGCTTTCTCGCATCAACTGTCGGTACGAACAGGTTATTTATTACCGGATATTCATTTGGTGCAATCGTGGCGATGATGTTAAGTGTGGATAATGCAAACATAAGGGCATTTGCATCAATCTCTACGCCTTTTGGTAGGTTTGACACTTCATTTTTAACAGACTGTAAGAAACCAAAGCTGTTTATTTGTGCGGATAATGATTTTGCCGCATCAATTGAAGAAGTCGAGAAGGGAATGTTAAATGTTTCTGAACCTAAGATACTCGACGTAATCGAAAGTTGTGACCACTTCTATATTGACATAGAGCTGGACATCGCAAACAAGGTGTACGAATTCTTTGATTCTAACAATACTAAATAACTGCAAAACACTCAAAGCATCATTTAAACCGTTCTCCCCTTGTACTCCTAGATTCGACCCTCTTGTACCAATTAAAATGGTTTTTTACAGACAAATTGCTATTTTGAGCCACTTTATTCTACTCTGAAAAACATACTGAATTGCTTATGTTACCAATTTTCAATAACTTATGAATATTTATTTCTGTTTTGATGTAATGGTATTGTAATTGCGATTAACGTAATTCATGCAAAAATCTAACGATATTGGTTTAATTAGATACGAGTTCATAGCATACATTCATATATTAGGCACCCAAAATGTGAATGAAATATTGCTTACAAAGGACGATTTTGCAGACATGAATTCACAAAGTGATCAAATTAAGTGGACTCCGGTAGAAAATATGGATATTGATAATATTGACAATGGGGACATTGACATTAATTCTATTGTTAAGACAAAAAAGAGAATCTGCGGACTTTTTGATGCTGAGCCACTGGATTGGGAGTATGCGCGAATTATAGTTAGCGATTCGACAAAAACAAAACATAGTTATGCAATAGCCAGGATGCCAAAGAGTCCTACAGTTCCGGTTTTTTTTGATGTTAAGGAGTGATCTGCATATATTAGATAGCTTGATATTTGATTTATAAGCTTTCATAAGTAACAGACACATTTTCCTGCCGCATTCTACAATATGTAAGCATTTCATTATTAGCGCATCCCCAAATCATCTTAAGATTGTCATTGTATCAAGTGCGCACATTATATAATATGATACCCTCGTATTGATTGTTTGTCTGAATCGCTCGGGTGGATACTAAGCAGTCGAATGACTATTGATGAATTCCTAAATCCCTTAATTCTTGAATCCCTAAATTAATTGGACATATAACCATAATGAATGCTGCCTTATTAGCCGTTTTCTCACTTTTCTGCTTCTTTCTCAGTTATCTGTTTTACTCAAGGTTTCTTGCGAAAAAGATATATGAGATCGATTCAGACATTGTAACCCCTGCCCATGAATTTAAGGATGGTATAGATTATGTTCCAACGAACAAATTTGTGCTTTTTGGTCATCACTTTACGTCAGTAGCTGGTGCCGCGCCCATTGTCGGCCCTGCCATAGCAGTTATATGGGGGTGGCTGCCTGCAGTGTTATGGGTGGTCTTTGGTACGATCTTCATAGGAGCCGTACATGACTTTGGGTGCCTTGTCCTCTCAGCTAAGAACAAGGGGCACTCCATTGGTGACTTAACAGGAAACATTATAGGTAAAAGGGCACGGGCACTATTCCTTACAATTATTTTCTTCCTTACGTGGATCGTTATTGCAGTCTTTGCCTACGTAATAGCCACACTGTTTTCACAGTTTCCAACAGCAGTCCTTCCGGTCAATATTCAAATTATCATTGCAGTTGCCATAGGACTTGTCATTTACAGGACGAAGTATGGAATCCTTATTCCTTCTATCATTGCGTTATTTGTTTTATACGGTTTTACATATATTGGTACATATACTCCCGTGCATTTACCGGTATTTATTGGCGGGCAGACAGAGTCATGGATTGTGTTGCTTCTTGTTTACGCATTTATTGCATCTGTACTTCCTGTCTGGCTACTGCTCCAACCAAGGGATTTTATCAATTCGCATCAGCTATTTGTAGGATTGGGTATTATGTATCTGGGACTTTTTATCGTGCATCCACCAATGGTAGCGCCTGCGCTTAATCTTGAGGTTGAGGGGGGATTGCCGTGGTTTCCATTTTTGTTTATTACGATAGCCTGTGGTGCAATATCAGGATTCCATGGCCTTGTGGGTTCAGGTACTACATCAAAACAGTTAAATAATATTAAAGATGCCAGGATGATTGGTTTCGGGTCAATGTTGGGTGAGGGCTCGCTGGGGTTGATGTCCGTTATTGCATCAACGGCAGGTTTTGCAACGCTTGCTGCATGGAAGAGCCACTATTCAAGCTGGAGTGCTGCCGGGAGTATGGATGCTAAGATAGGGGCGTTTGTAAACGGAGGCGCCTATTTTTTGAAAGAGGGGCTTATGCTTCCTGATGGATTCGGTACGACGCTGATTGCAGTTATCGTCATAAGCTTTGCGGCAACTACCCTTGATACCTCAACAAGGATACAGAGGTACATTACTTCTGAGCTTGGAGAGATATATAATATTAAGATTCTTACGAACAGGTTTGTTGCTGCAGCTATTGCAGCGTTCACTCCATTGATTCTCATCTTTGGAGGTGAGGGGCTTAGCTGGAAACGTCTATGGCCTATCTTTGGCGCGACTAATCAGATGCTTGCCGGGCTGTCACTACTGGTGTTGACTGTTTATCTTTACAGAAAAGGCAGAAATGTTTTATTTACGTTAATACCTCTTATATTCCTGATTTTCATGACGTCAACAGCGATGGTGCTGAGCTTGAAGGAGTTTATAAAGTCAGGGAACTGGGGCTTAACTATTTTATCACTGCTCCTGCTTTCATTCTCTGCCTGGATCATCCTTGAAGCAATAACTGTCGTAAGAAACCTGAAGAATAGCAGAGCGGATGACTAAGCATGAAAAAGAGACATATACAATGGCAGCTTTCAAGAAAGCTATTGGAGCTATTTCACAAAAATGCCCGGTCTACATTTATCGCATCCTGATGATCCAATTACCGGTAGTAGGAAAGCACTCAAAATGCTTAATGATGCTGCTAGTGGAACAGGGTACATCAGAACACAAGGTATTGTCGTGTAGGGATGCGTTTGAGGGTGATGCTATGATTATACAAAATGAGTCTTGCTGGTTAATTAAAGCTTGCAAAACCTATTCTCTAACGAGTATAGTCAGTTCGATCCTGCATCCAGCATCTCTACCATTCCGCTGAATGTTCCACCCTTTTTAACAATTAGTTTACGGCAGGTTATGTTTCCACAGATTTCTCCGTGTTTCAGGATTTCAACAGTATCCATTGCGAATACATCGCCCTGAATTCTACCCTGTACGACAGCATTTCCTACAAGGATATTTGAGATTTCTATTTTGCCTCTCTTTTTCAAATGTAGCGTACCATATGTCTGAAGGTTTTTGCCTAAAAGGGTAGTGATCTTATGATTGCTCAGGTCATTGCGGTTGTAACAATGTTGACACGTTACTGCCTGTGCCTTTTCATCGGTGAAAATCTCTCGTGAGCACTTAAAGCAGATAACTCTCCTTTTTCCGATAGAAGATATCTGTTTTTGATCAGACGGGAAAATAATCTCTTTAACGTTGATGTGTTTGTTGCAATGACGGCACGGCATCGATATGCAATGAGCCGATACAGTAAGCTTGCCTTTGCAATAGGGGCATAATATATCCCTGTTATCAAACGAGTCGTTTGATTTAACATTCATAGACCTTGTTTATAATGTATAAATTGGTGTTATCCGGTTAACGACTAATTATATTTTTTTTCTCCTCTTTTTTTACTTCACCAAAGGTCTGTTTTTCCGGTTTCATTCCGTTTGGATTTACATTGCACTGCCCGACAAAGACTACGCCTTCTTCAATAACTAATGTTTTCGCCTGTAAGTCACCAATGAGTTGTGCTTTTTGCTTAAGCACAACTCTTTCAGACGCAAAAATGTTTCCGTCTACACGGCCTTCAATAGCGGCATTCTTGACCTTAACATTAGCCTTAATCGCACCTGCCTTACCAATGATGAGTTCGCCTTCATTTGATTCCAACTCACCCTCGAATTTTCCTTCAATTTTCATTACCTTGCCAAACTTTATTGTGCCCTTAACATCTACGTCGGCTGTCAGATTAGTTACATTTTCTTCCGCCATCTCAACCTCCTTTCAGGTTTTGTTTCTCATAATAAATTGACCCTATTCAATTGTTGTATTAACATTCCTTCTGTACAATATGATTGTATCGCCTTTCTCACTCCAAGGATAATTAATTTTTTTTTAAATATCAATAGTTTTATCCTGATTGTAAAAGCTTACTGAGCTAAAATTTAACTTATCTCTGGAGAGCAGCTATCTATAATGTGTCTGCGAAAATCCCTGCCCCTGTCCGTACCGGCACGGGCGGGCGACTTGTCTTTTGACGGGAACGCCTATTCATCTTTGCTCTTAAACTGAATTCCACACATTGTACCTGAAATAGATACTTCAATTGAAGGCTGCAGGTAAACGGTTATGAGGTCTCAACTCACCCATTGCAGGATTATCAAGGTGATACACGCAAGAATTCTACGTTATGTCAATTTGACATAAGCATCAAAATTTGGAAATAGACAACTGCCATATTGGCACTTTATGTAAGAACATTATTAGCATTACAAAATGACGATATCAAAGCAAATATGTAAGGTATTATATGTCAAATAGATATAGCTATTCAATATCTATTGGTATCTCTTTTGCTATTTTACAGCACTTCAACGCTTACGAATATAATAAAATGTAGTGCTTGTAATTTTGAAAGGAGGTAATGATGGCTGCAAAGCAGTTAGTATTCAGAGAGGATGCAAGGATGGCAATCAAAAGGGGGGTTACAAAACTTGCCAATGCCGTTAAGAGTACACTTGGTCCGAGAGGTAGAAATGCTGTTCTTGATAAAGGGTGGGGGAGTCCCACAATAACTAAGGATGGTGTATCTGTTGCAGAGGAAATTGAACTCAAGGATCCATACGAGAATATGGGTGCAAAACTGGTGAAGGAAGTTGCATCTAAAACAAGTGATGTTGCAGGAGACGGAACTACTACGGCAACTGTGTTGGCAGAAACTATTTTCAACAATGGTTTAAAGTGTGTTTCGGCAGGTATAGACCCTGTTGCGCTAAACCGTGGAATGAAGAAAGCAGCTGACACTGTAGTTGAAAAACTCCTAAGCATGAGTAAAAAGATAAAAGAGCAGGCAGAAATTGCCAACATAGGAACTATTGCATCAAATAACGACAGTGAAGTAGGTAAGATGATAGCAAACGCAATGGAAAAAGTAGGCAAGGATGGTGTTATCACTGTTGAAGAGGGAAAGAGTATTGATTCTGATGTTGAGATAGTCGAGGGTATGCAGTTTGACCGCGGATATTTATCTCCTCATTTTGCTACAGATAAAGATAACATGAAGGTTGAGTTGAAGGATCCATATGTGTTAATTCACGAAGAAAAAATCTCAAACATTAAAGGCATAGTCCCTTTACTTGAAAAAGTTGCAAAGACTAAAAGACCTCTTTTGATAATTGCTGAGGATATAGAAGGAGAGGCGTTAGCAACTTTGGTTATAAATAACATCCGTGGCACGATTACATGCGCAGCAGTTAAAGCGCCGGGATATGGAGACCGAAGAAAGGCCATGATGGATGATATAGCAGTACTTACAGGCGGCAATGCGGTGGTTAAGGATTTAGGAACACAGCTGGAAAATGTCGAATTGGATGAGCTGGGTACAGCAAAGAAGATTAATATAGATTCTGAAAATACTACCATTGTCAAAGGTGGTGGCAGTACAAAAGATATTACCGGGCGCATAAATCAGATAAGAAGGGAAATAGAAGATACAACATCTGACTATGATCGTGAGAAACTACAGGAAAGGCTGGCAAAATTAGCAGGTGGTGTAGCCCAGATAAACGTAGGTGCATCAACTGAAACAGAGATGAAGGAGAAGAAGGCGCGTGTAGAGGATGCATTACATGCAACTCGTGCTGCAATCGACGAAGGTGTTTTGCCTGGTGGAGGTGTTGCATTATTAAGGGCTTCCGTGGCATTAAATGATCTCAAATTAAAAGGTGATGAAAACTATGGTGTTGACATTATAAGAGATTCACTTAGCGGGCCAATCAAACAGATAGTCAAAAATGCAGGGTTGGAAGGTGCGGTTGTAGTAAGAAAGATTCTGGCATCAAAGGACAAGGCCTTTGGTTATGATGCAGAAAAGGAAGAATACGGTAATCTTATTGAATCCGGCGTGATAGATCCTACGAAAGTTACAAGGAGTGCATTACAAAATGCCTTGAGCATTGCAAGTATACTCCTTACAAGTGATTGTCTAATTACAGAGATTCCATCGAAAGATGAAGCCATGATGCCCCCCGGTGGCGGCATGCCTCCTGGTGGTATGGGCGGAATGGGCGGAATGGGTGGTATGGGCGGTATGCCGGGAATGGGTGGTATGCCGGGCATGATGTAACGGCTTACCAGTCTGCAACCAGTCAGGGAGTTTCTTTCTGGTGATGTGAATTAATTCGATTTTATGTGATTATAAAAATAAAAGGAGGAATTTGTTATGGCGATAAGGCCTTTAGATGACAGAGTTGTAGTTGAACCACTTGAAGCAGAAGAAAAGACACAAGGTGGAATTGTTTTGCCGGACTCAGCAAAAGAAAAACCAACAAAAGGGAAGGTTATTTCTGTTGGTGAGGGGAAACTCCTGGACAGCGGTAAAAGAGCCGATCTTTTAGTAAAGAAAGGTGATCAGGTTCTATATGGCAAGTATGCAGGAACAGAGATCACAGTAGGTGGTAAGGATTATCTTATTTTAAAAGAAAACGATATCTTGGCTAAAATTGATTAATCAAGTTCAGGAGGTATATTATGGCTGCAAAACAGCTTTTATTTGATGAAGAGGCAAGACGCAATATAAAAAATGGTATAAAGAAACTGGCGGACGCTGTCAGGGTAACTATGGGTCCAACCGGTAGAAACCTGATTCTGGAAAAGAGTTTTGGTTCTCCTACTGTTACAAAGGATGGTGTTACGGTAGCAAAAGAGGTAGAACTGGGTGAGCCATTTGAAAATATGGGTGCAAAGATGGTCTGCGAAGTAGCGTCTAAGACCAGTGATGTTGCAGGTGATGGTACTACCACTGCCACTATTCTGGCTGAAGCAATCTTTAATGAAGGCATGAAACACGTTACGGCAGGTGCGAATACAATGGCGTTGAAAAGAGGAATCGACAAGGCAGTAAAAGTGGTAGTCGAGGAATTGAATAATATATGTAAAAAAGTCAAAGATAGATCACAGATTGCACAGGTTGGTACGATCTCAGCTAATAATGATTCATCAGTTGGTAATTTGTTGGCTGATGCAATGGATAAGGTGGGTAAGGACGGTGTTATTACGGTTGAAGAAGCTAAAAGCATGGGGACCGCATTAGAAGTCGTCGAAGGAATGCAGTTTGATAAGGGGTTTATTTCTCCTTATTTTGTAACAAAGGCTCAAACTATGGAAGTAATCTTTGAAGATCCATATATATTAATTCATGAGAAGAAGATTTCTAATATGAAAGAGATGTTGCCTCTTTTGGAGAAGCTGGCGAGTGTTGGTAAACCGCTTTTAATTATTGCTGAGGAGGTTGAGGGTGAGGCCCTGGCTATGTTAGTTGTTAACAAAATACGGGGTGTCTTAAACTGTGCTGCAGTTAAAGCGCCTGGTTTTGGTGATAGAAGGAAGGCAATGCTTGAAGATATAGCAATTCTTACGAATGGTCGTTTGATATCAGAGGACCTTGGGATAAAACTAGAGACTCTGGAGCTTAGTGATCTTGGGACTGCAAAACGTGTTACAATTGATAAGGAAAATACTACGATAATAGAAGGTGCCGGGAAGAAATCTGATATACAGGGTAGAATTTCTCAGATTCGAAATCAAATTGAGCAGACTACATCTGATTATGATAAGGAAAAGCTTCAGGAAAGACTTGCAAAGCTTACTGGTGGTATTGCTGTAATAAATGTTGGTGGTGCTACGGAAGCTGAAGTGAATGAGAGAAAGGCACGTGTAGAGGATGCACTTAATGCAACAAGGGCTGCCGTGGAAGAGGGCATTGTTTCTGGAGGCGGAACTGCCTTCATCAGGACAATTCCAAAGGTTGAAGAGTTACGCAGGAAATTAAAGGGTGATGAAAAGATAGGCTCTGATATTATTGCAAAAGCAATAGAGGCTCCTTTGAGGCAAATTGTTTCTAATACGGGTGGTGAAGGTTCTGTAGTTGTTGAAGAAGTAAAAGAGAAAAGTACCAATACTGGATTTGATGCCAACACATCTGAATTTGTAGATATGTTTGAAAGGGGAATAATTGATCCAACGAAGGTTTCACGTACGGCATTACAAAATGCAGCCAGCATAGCTGGACTAATGTTGACAACCGAGGTAATGGTCACAGAGTTAAAGGAAGATGAAGATGATGAATCTCCGGTTGAGGGTAGCGTGATCTAGTTAAGTGACTGAAAAAGATGATATAACTGTTTTGAGAAAAGGCCACATTTATGTGGCCTTTTTGTTTTAATATTCGAAGGATTTTGTTGGCTGCAAAACCAGCTTGACATTTTATTTATCACCTGTATCATATAAATTGAGTAGTCAAAGTAAGTGTTAAGTTGTTATGTGTTTTAGGCTTATATGCATGGTTTAAATATGAAAAAAGAAGATTATTATAAGATTCTGGATGTTGAAAGGGGTGCAAGTCAGGACGAGATAAAGCGTGTATACAGGAAAATGGCATTGAAGTACCATCCTGATAAGAATCCTGGAGATAAACAGGCTGAGAAGAGATTTAAGGATGCGGCGGAGGCTTACGAAGTCCTCAGTGATCCCGAGAAGAGAAAAAGATACGATCAATTTGGTCATGAGGGATTAAGAGGGGCCGACACAAGAGGATTTGGTAACTTTGAAGATATTTTCGATGCGTTTGGTGATGTCTTTGGCGGTGGAGGCAGTATTTTTGAGGAGTTTTTTGGCGGCAGGACAAGGCAGACGTCAAAACGAGGAGCCAGTTTAAGATGTGATATTTCCATGGAATTCAAAGATGTTGCCACGGGAATAGAAAAAACAATAGAGGTTACCAAGAGAGATATTTGTGAAGAGTGCCGGGGAACCGGTGCTCGAAAAGGTACATCTCCGGTTTCCTGTCCTTATTGTAAGGGTCATGGCGAAATTCATCAGAGACAGGGGTTTTTTACGCTAAGAACTGGATGTCCAAAATGCCAGGGCAGTGGAAAACTTATTGAAACTCCTTGTAAGAAATGTAGTGGTAACGGTGTGTATCCGAAGAAATCAAGTATTAAGGTTCAGGTACCTGCCGGCATTGAAGATGGTGCAAGATTGCGTGTAACCGGCCAGGGTGAATCAGGGGCAAATGGGGCACAGCCTGGAGATTTATATTGTGATATACACGTACAACCACACCCGATCTTCCAAAGACAGGATTATGATATAATTTGTGAGTATCCGATTACGTTTACTCAGGCGGCATTAGGGTGTGAAATTGAGGTGCCTACTATTCTTGGGAAGTTGAGGAAAGTAAGGATACCTCCCGGTACGCAAAGTGATGAGGTCATAGCGGTTAAAGGTGAAGGCATTCCACATGTTCGTGGTTATGGTAAAGGGAATTTGTTAGTACATATTGTAGTTGAAACTCCTAGTAAATTGACTCCAAGACAGGAAGAATTATTAAGAGAATTTGCGGAATCAGAACATAAGAATGTAACACCCAAGCAAAAGAGCTTTTTCCAGAAGGTTAAGAAGCTTTTTTAGATAGTTCATTCTTGTGAAACCATATGGGGGATTTGTTGTTATGTCTGAAGTAAGAAACAATCAGGAAGAAGAAAGAGTGAAAGAGGAACACGATGAAGTCGTAAACAATGCTGAAAACAAAGAGAACCTCGAAAGTTCAGATGAAAATTCAAAACCGGAAACCGAGGCAGGCGTAAATAGTAAAGCCGAGAGTGGCGAGATAACAGAAGAAGAAGAGATTGCTGCTTTAAGGAAGAAGGCAGAAGAGCGTGATTCTTACCTCGATCAATTGTTGAGGACCAGGGCAGAGTTTATGAATTATCAAAAGAGGGTGCGCAAAGAAAACGAATCAACCTCCCAATATGCAATTCAAAATCTTATTCTTGATCTTTTTCCAGAGCTTGATAATTTTGACAGAGCTTTGAAGCTGGCAGACAGTTCAAAAGATTTTGATAAGTTTGTGGAAGGTATAAAGTTGATAGAAGTCCAATTATTTAAGGTTTTGGCTAAGTACGGTGTAAAGCCTATTGAGACAGTTGGAAAAACCTTTGATCCAAATCTTCACGAAGCAGTGATGGAGGAAGAGAATAATGAGCTGCCTCATCATACTATTATTGATGAATTCCAGGGAGGTTTTCTCTTGAATGAACGTGTAATCAGGCCATCGAAGGTTAAAGTTTCAAGGAGAACCATAGAAGAAAATGATGTAAAAGAAGTTGATGAGTCAGAGGAAATAGAGGATATAGAAAATGATAACGACTAAAGCTTTACGTCTTAAATGTTAGTTATACACATCACAAAATAGTTTTCGGGAGAAACCGAATACTATTTTGCCCGAGTATAACTGCAACCATGATTTGGTTTTTGAGAAAACCAAATCGGTTTTAGTATAGAAGGAAGGGAAAACATGCCTACTTACGATTATGAATGTAATGCCTGTAATCATACATTTGAATTGTTTCAGTCTATAACTGCAAAACATATCAGAAAATGTCCTGAATGCGGAGAACTAAAAGTAAAACGCCTGATTGGAACTGGCAGTACAATAATTTTCAAGGGGTCTGGTTTTTATCAGACTGATTATAGAAGCGAAGAATATAAATCACGCCAGAAAGCTGAGAAATCATCTTCCTCCTCAGATACCAAAGATAAGAAAAAAGAGAAGAAAGAGAAAAAAGCGACAAAGAAAGATGTCAAAGATTAAATGCCGTAATTGTGGCAAAGAACTTATATATAATGTTATAGGTGACATACCGACATTTCCTTTTTGCAGTGAACGCTGCAAGCTTGTAGATTTGGGGCAATGGTTTGATGAAGAAAGGCGTATAGAGGAACCCACTACGAGTGATCAGACTGAGAATGATGATGCGTAAGAAACAGAACTGACCCAAATATTTTCCTAAACACCTCCATAATATTCATTATATTGTAACTTGCGACTGGCACACTATTTATGATTTTATTCCCTGCTAATATTTAGTAAAATAAGCCAGCTTATCTTTTTGTTAATATATCATACATTTTTTCCTTGTAATATTAGAGAATTATATATAATAAGTTCAATGATTTCAGTTTCTTACAATTAATCTCAAGAAAGGGGTGACAAATGCCGCCAATTTTACAGGATTTACAGGATGTTCTGCGTGGTTTTAAAATGACGCTAGATTTTAACAAACTGTTTTCTGCGGTTTTGGGTATTATTCTCAGTGTAATCTGGGTATTAGTGGTTATCGTCTTTGCTTCTGCTTACAAGTTAATTGATGCCAGCCCATTCGAATTGGTCTCCGTTTTGATCTCACCAAAACTTGGCTTATGCAGTTTTTTTCAAGTCGCTCTTTCATCAATACAAACTGTTAGTTTGGGAGGGTATGCCGTCCTTGTTGTTTTGGTCCTGGGATTATTAGCAATTTGGTCAGTCTTTGCCGGTTCTATTACTCGCCTGGCGACTGTTGAATTTGCCAAAGGTGAGAAACTGGGAACTCAAGAATCTATTGCTTTTTCTACAAAAAGATTCTGGTCATATTTCTGGTGTCCTCTTACTCCTGTTCTGGGGGTGTTATTCTTTATTGCATGCAATGTTATAGGAGGCCTTTTAGGTAAAATTCAGATTGCAGGTGAGCTTGCTGTTGCAATCGGTTTTCCGTTGGCAATTCTTTCGGGATTTTTAATTGTTTTCATCGGTGTTATTGGCTTTATAGGATTCTTCCTGATGTATCCTACTATAAGTACTGAGGGTTCTGATACTTTTGATGCAATGAGCCGTGCATATAGTTATGTGCTTTCAAGGCCCGCACATTTTCTATCATTATTGATCTGTATTTTAGTATGTGGTGCTATCCTGGCTTATTTTACAAGCCTTGTCGCTTGTGCGGTTATGCAGACTACCTACTATACTGTTGGATTTGGTATGGGCGCTAAATTTGAAACAATAAGGGAGTTTTTAGCCGTAGTAGGCGGTGGGGGTACATCAGCTGCACTTGGTGGTGTAACTATGAAGTTTGCTGCCTTGATGATGATGTTATATATAATTTTGGTTAAGGTGCTTGTTGGGGGTATAGTAGTTGCATTTGCAGGTTCCGCAAGCACTATTGCTTATTTAATCTTGAGAAAGGATGTTGATGGCACGGAATTGTTTGATGTATATACAGAAGAAGAGGAAGTAGTGCCAGAAACAAATGAAAATAGTGGGGCCCCTGGTACGGAAGAGAAAGCGGCAGAAGTAAAGGCACCTGAAAAGCCTGCGCCTAAACCAGCGCCGGAACCGCCAAAGGCTGATGAAAATAAACCACCAGATGAATCATCCGGTGGTAATGGATCATCGTCTGAAAGGCCTGAATAAAGCGGCGTGTCATGGTTAAATGATGTGTTGTTAGGCGCCCTTTATGAATCATAATTAAGTGTGAAGAAGATCAAGAATCTACGTGTATAGATTGTTGATCTTCTTCAGAAATTATCCAGTGTTCCACAAGATGTTTATCAAATCTATTAGATTTATCATAATAATGTTTAGGCCCAGGTAATGTTTCTCCCCATAGTAACCATCGTAGGAAGGCCTAATGTTGGTAAGTCTTCTCTCCTGAATTGCTTAGCCAAAAAGCGCATTTCAATTGTTGATTCAATGAGCGGCGTAACCAGAGACCGAGTGTCCGTAGAGATAGAACACGATGGAATTCTGTTTGAGCTTATTGATACAGGCGGTATAGGTATAACTGATATTGAAGATATTGCTCAAGAGGTAGAGGTTCAGATAGAAATAGCACTTCAAAAGGCAAGCCTGATTCTTTTTGTTGTTGATGTTCGTGAAGGGATCACTCCATTAGATGTTGAGGTTGCAGAGAGACTACGAAAAATCAAAAAACCACTCCTTCTCGTTGTTAATAAGTGTGACGATGCAAAGTTTGATCTGCAGGCAGCAGAGTTCTTCAAGCTGGGGCTGGGAGAACCATTACCTGTCTCTGCATTGCAAAGATACGGCAGAGTAGATCTCTTGGACAGGATTGTTTCTACTTTTCCTGAAATAGATACAAAGCCTGCGAAAACAGATTCGTTAATGAAGATTGCTATCGTTGGGAAACGGAATGCGGGGAAATCTACATTAATAAATACGCTTGCTCAAGAAGAAAGGGTTATCGTCAGCGAGATACCCGGTACCACAAGAGATTCTGTTGATGTGAAGTTTGAAATAGAGGGGAAGGAATTCATTGCAATTGATACTGCTGGAATAAGAAAGAAGAAGCAGATTCAGGGTTCTATAGAATTTTACGGTATGGCCAGAGTGGAGAGATCTATCCGTCGTGCCGATGTTGTGATATTGTTGATTGATGCTCCAAGGGAGATTTCTCAGGTCGATAAGAAGATTGGTGATTATATCATAACCCAACTTAAGCCGTGCTTGTTGGTCGTAAGCAAATGGGATCTTGCAGAAGAAGTCGAGATCGAGAAATTTATTAAATATGTTCATGCACGTTTACCAGGTCTGCACTTTGCCCCTTTGTCGTTTATAAGTTCATTCAACGGTGAAAATATAATCGAGACTATTGAGTTGGCACAGGAATTATATAAGCAGGCTAATACGCGAGTCTCCACAGCAGAACTTAACAATGTCCTCGAACATGCTTTTACACGTCACCGTCCAACAAGGAGGAAATCTAAAATATCAAAGGTTTACTATGCTACACAGGTATCAGTTTGTCCGCCGACATTCGTATTGTTCGTCAACGACAAAAGACTTTTTGATTCAGATTATGAACGTTACCTGTCAAACCAATTGCGAGATAATCTTCCTTTTAGTGAAATACCTCTAAAGTTTTACTTCAGGCCTAAACAACGAGAGGCAAGAATTGGCGCTGAAGAACAAAAAGATTTGGGCGGTAGAAGGAGAAAGTAATTGAATGGTATAGAATTTCCATTTAAGATCTTTGTAGTAGGGGCGAACGGCAGTTCGCCACTAATAACAGGTTGGTGTATGTAACTCATGGTATCAGCCTTGATGACACAAAATTCATGCTGGCGGTCGAAGTCCATCTAAGGCGTTGTTTTAAAACTCGAAACGCTCAACTCTTCACCCGTAACTCTAACCATGAATCCTGACAATTAAAAGATAAGTTTGTTGGCTGCATGTACTGGAAAATAGCGAAAGAGGCAGTATCTATATAGAAATGCTTGCTGAAGAATTGTTGGAGTTAAAGATAGATTTACATCAGGAAAGAATTTTTAGTTGCCTCCAAAGGTGGCTTTATGTATTCTCTCAATACATGGACATTGATAATCTTTCCGAAAAAGAACTGTTAAATACATGTATTCTGGGAAATAAAGAAGCATGGGATGCATTTGTCGAAAAATATACCAACCTTATCTACCATACCATTAATAAAACTCTCAAGACTTACTATGCAGATTATCTTTATCAGGATTCAAGTGATATTCATAACAACGTCTTTCTTTCCTTGATGGAAAACAACTATAGAAAGCTGAGTCAGTATGAAGGAAGAAATGGTTGTACCGTCTCAAGCTGGCTCATGGTCGTTACAACTAATTTTACTCTAAATTTTATCAAAAAACAAAAGCAACACATCCCTATAGAAGACAATACCACTGATGGCATGGATGTAATAGAAAAAGTTTCAAATCCTCAACAACAACCTGATGAAGAGCTTTCAGAGAAAGAATATGGAGAAATATTTAAAGAATTGGTCAATGATTTGAATGCCAATGATATGCTTTTTCTGAAACTTTATTATGAAAAAGAACTTCCACCAGAGGAAATAGCCGAAATATTAAATCTAACAGTAAGTACTGTTTATAGTAAAAAGAATCGAATCAGAGAGAAGTTAATAAAAATTGCAAAAAAGAAAAATTTATTGCAAGATAATTGAATTAGAAATGTCTTTTATAGTGGAGATAGAATATCTGTAGTTTCTAACTGGAATTTTGACCAATGTATCGTACTACTTGTCATTCCCGTGGTACTGCATGCATGGCAAGTAAACAGGGAATCTAGTTTTTTCATAACTCGTGATGCTACAGAAGGGTATGAAAATTTAATAAGGAAAAATAATGGACAGAATTGATGAATTTCTAAAATCTCTTTTAAATAAAACAAAAGAAGAAAGAGATTTATTACGGGAAAAAGAACATGTTTGCCCTTCTGAAGAAACCATTGCGTGCTATCTCGATAATCTTCTAAATGATACCGAAAGAGAGAAAACGGAAGAGCATCTTGCTAAATGTGAGGATTGTCTCCAGCAGACCATATTGCTCCATGGTTTAAAAAAGGAGATAATTGGAAATGGTTACATGGCGGTACCAACAGAAGCAACTGAACTGGCAAAGAACATAGTTCCAGAAAGTTCAGTAACGAGTTTAATTAATATTATTTCTGAATTTGTTGGTAATACTATAAAGGCTAAAAGGGGTTACCGTTTAGTATCGTACGGGTCTATTGCGCTAATTGTAATGTTGTCAGTTGGTATATACAGTGTGATGATTACTAAAGATACAACAATACCTTATGATTATGATATATACAATACACGAGGTGGTACTCCAACACAACTTGATGAACTAACCGGACAAGCAAACACTGAAACATCACTTGAACTCTCCATGAACATTATAGGTCAGAGAAAAGATACTGATGGAAGTATTTCCAGGGTTACCATTGAAGAGGGAAGTATTCTTCAATCTGGAGATAAATTTAAGGTGCAATTTAAAACCAGCAAAGATGCATATGTATACATCATCATTCACGACAGCTTAAACAAAGCCAATCTGCTTTTTCCTGACCCTGGAATCAAACTTTCTAATAACGTAAAAGCGAATTCAAGCCATACAGTTCCTGCACAGGATCGCTGGTTCTGGCTTGATGAAAATATAGGGGTTGAAACCGTTTTTGTATTAGCATCAGAAAGCCTGCTGGATAATATTAATGCCCTGCTCATCGAGATGGAAGATGCGGACGAACCAGAAAAGAAAGTCATGGAATTTGTCAAGGATAAGTCTTCGGTGGTAAGGGCGATCAGTTTCCGTCATATAGTAAGGTAATGCCTTAAAATAAAATGTCACTTCTTCAAACCAAAAAACCAACCTTTCATATTATTCTCGCATTTCTAATAACAGTCTTGCTGAATTCCAACATACATGTTCAGGCTGAGAATATGGACAAAAAGGAGAGGGCTCATACTCTATGGGAGCAGGGGAAAAAATCCTTCCATGCGGGATTAAACTCGTACCCGTATCATTATATGTCAAAATTTGGACAGAAAACACGAATGTTAAAGCGTAGACAGTTATTAGAAATGCGAGAATAATA
>JAANXD010000026.1 GCA_018263435.1 Candidatus Scalindua arabica
TTATTACGGACGCGGGTAGAATCACAGGGTGGCGGGCAGAGTGTTGAGGTTAAGGCTGATGAGGTAAAGGTTTACGGACACTGTGACCCGGAAGAATATGTGATCGGTAAACAGCGTGTTTCCTTTGAACGCCTGAGAGAGATTGCCCATTTAAGGGTCAGAACTAATACATTTGGAGCTGTTACCCGCGTCCGTAATAAATTGGCCAAAGCTACTCATGATTTCTTTCAAGAGAGAGGCTTTTTTTATATCAATACTCCAATTATAACTGCCAGTGATTGCGAGGGAGCAGGAGAGATGTTCAGGGTAACTACACTTGACCATGCTGCTGTACCCATAAATGAAGGCAATGTTGATTTCAGCCAGGACTTCTTTGGGAAAGAGTCGTTCCTAACTGTAAGTGGACAACTGGCGTTAGAGTGCTATGCCTGCGGCCTGGGTAATGTATATACATTCGGGCCTACATTCCGTGCGGAGAATTCCAATACCTCACGTCATCTCTCAGAGTTCTGGATGATCGAACCTGAGATGGCCTTCGCTGACCTTGATGATGATGCCGATCTGGCTGAGGATTATATCAAGTACCTGATTACCATAGTACTTGATGAGTGTATTGATGATATGAAATTCTTTAATGAACGTATTGATAAAACCATTATGGATACACTCAGCCATGTAAAAGAGAGTGAGTTTATCCGTCTTAGCTACACAGAAGCAATAGACATATTAAATAAGTCAGGACAAAAGTTTGAATTTGAGACGAACTGGGGCAACGATCTGCAGACTGAACATGAACGTTTCCTTACCGAAAAGGAATTTAGGAAACCGGTAATCGTCACCGACTATCCACGGGAGATTAAGGCTTTTTACATGAAGCAGAATGATGACGGTAAAACAGTTGCAGCCATGGACGTACTCGTTCCCAAGATCGGTGAAATAATCGGTGGTTCGCAGAGGGAAGATGATCTGCAAAAGCTTGATGCACGTATTAAGGGCCATGGAATGAATCTGGAACCTTACTGGTGGTACCGGGATCTGAGGAAATTCGGTTCAGTACCACATGCCGGCTTCGGTCTTGGCTTTGAACGGTTTGTGCAGTTTGTTACCGGTATGGAAAATATCCGTGATGTAATCCCTTTTCCCCGTACACCCAAATCGGCTGAGTTCTAGTTCTTTTTGAAAATCGCATTAAAGTATTATAAATAATGACTATGATATTTAACTGTTGGGCGGCATATAATTAATTCAAATTTTTAACTCGAATTGCTCAAGATGAATAAAGATGGTACGTTTAATTAAAGTTTTGTTGAGGTCTGCAGGAATCCTATTTTTTATCGTTTTGATCGGCTACCTACTTGTTGCGTTTCTCCTGCCGACTCCCAAAGAGCCAGAACCTATTAGCCTGAATGGCAGCAAATTTGAGCGAGTTTTTGAACCATTCGACGGCCAATTTGTGGCAGTTTATATTACGAAGAATATCTCAGATGAAGAGAGTCTTAAGTACCTGCAAGAATGGGAAAATTTGAATGCTGGATTTGATAGAAGGGATTTGACTGAACTTGTAGGCTTTGACAAACGACGTAGTTCAATATCAAACATTAGATGTCTCGTTCTAATCGATTGTCGTAATGGCAAGTACCATCGATTCAAGGAAGAGCATTATGACGAAAAAGGAGGATTAATTCATTATATATCTTCTGAAGAAAAGCAAGATACGTGGGTTCAAATTTCTAAGGCATCAATCATAGATGAACTTGCAATGCGTTTTTGTGAGAAGTCAGCATATTGAGAAATATTATATAGAGGCAAATTACTGCGCCCAACATTTCGCTGAAAATGCACGCGCAAAAACCTGCACGCCTCTCAGCTCTATTTATTAATGGAGTCTCAATTTGAAGGCAAAGGCTATAATGGTACAGGGGACGGGTTCAGATGTCGGTAAAAGCATTCTGGTGTGTGCACTATGCCGTATTTTCCAACAGGAAGGTTTGAAAGTCGCACCGTTCAAGGCGCAGAATATGTCTAACAACTCTTATGTAACAGTAGGGGGTGGGGAGATGGGCAGGGCGCAGGTAGCACAGGCTGCAGCCGCAGGATTGCGACCCGTCGTTGAGATGAATCCAATTCTACTAAAACCTACCGGCAATAATGGGTCACAGATTATAACTATGGGGAAGCCGATTGGCCACATGACTGCTAACGAGTATTATGGGAACAAGGAGAAGATGCTGGATATTGCAAGAGAAGCATATTCAACATTGAGCGAACAATATGACGTTATCGTTATTGAAGGTGCCGGCAGCCCAGCTGAAGTTAATATCAAGGATGATGATATTGTAAATATGAGGATCGCCGAAATTGCTGATGCGCCGGTAATACTCGTAACAGACATAGAAAGAGGCGGTTCTTTTGCATGGATAGTCGGCACGCTGGAGCTTTTAAACGGTGATGAAAGAGAGCGTGTCTGCGGTATTATTATAAACAAATTCAGAGGTGATATGGGAATACTGGAGCCGGGAATTAAAATGCTGGAAGAGAGGATCAATAAGCCTGTTTTAGGTGTTCTCCCATATTTCACAGATATAAATATAGACAGTGAAGATTCGGTCTGTCTTGATTCAGGCAATTGGAAACTGCATAATAAAAACTATATACCATCTGAATCTCAAATTGATATTGTAGTCATAAAATTACCCAGGATTTCCAATTTTACCGATTTTGATGTACTTAAGAGAGAAAAAAATATCTGCGTAAGGTTTGTTGACAATGCGCAGTCAATAGGTAACCCTGATTTGATTATTATACCGGGTTCCAAGAATACAATAGGCGACTTGAAAGTTATCAAAGAGAATGGTATTGCTGATACAATTAAAAATCTTTCAAAGAGTGGGACTATGGTTATCGGGGTCTGCGGTGGGTATCAGATGCTTAGCAAGGAAATCAGGGATTCGGAAAATGCAGAATCTAAGATTACTCAAATAGGGGGCCTGGGTCTTATAGATGCCAAGACTAATTTTATGCTGCAAAAAAGTACCTATCAGGTCAAAGCTCAGATACATGATAGCCTGATCAGTCAATCTGGCCTGAAGGATTTCAATACAAGAAGCGAGATAACCGGTTATGAAATTCACATGGGAGAGACAGAGCTGCTTAACGGAACATTGCCATTTTTGAAAATCATAGAGAGATCTGAAAAAGAGGTGTGTATGGACGACGGGGCAATCTCTGAAGATGGGAACGTGATCGGCACATACGTACACGGTATTTTTGACAATGATGAATTCAGGTTGGAACTCATCAATTGTCTCAGAAGAAGAAAAGGCCTTTCATACATTCAACTCAAGGATCTGAGTAAGGTAGACAAAGAGAGGCAATATGATAAACTTGCAGATCTGTTTAAGAAACATATTAACATGGATTTGATTTATGAACTGATTGGCGATTTAAAAAATTTCAACGCAGAGGCGCTAAGGACGTAAAGAAAAACTAAATGAGAAATTTGGCCACAGATTTTCACAGGCAAAGACTGACAAAAAATTAAGGGATTAAGAGAAGTTGACAGGAGAACATAAAATTAAAAAATCAAAACAAATAGTTTTTGTACTTTGTGTTCTTTGTGGCTTCGTGTGATAAACTATGATGAATGATTATTTGACAGTACAAATTGCGATAGCCTTTGTTCTCGATATCATGATCGGGGATCCCAGATGGCTTCCACATCCAATAAGAATGATAGGGAAGTGTATTGAATACCTGGAAATATTATTGAGAAAGGTGTTCAGGTCAGAGCGTACGGCAGGCATATTTCTTACGGGTATTATAGTATTGGGATCTTATGTAATAACTTTTAAGATAATAAGCTTCTTTTACGGCTTAGGAACTCTTTGGGGAATTGCTGCCAGTATAATTACTATCTTCTACTCACTTTCTATTCGTGATCTTTTAAATGAAACAAGGGGAGTCTTGAAGGCACTCAAATCAGGTAACTTGCCCAAAGCACGCAGCAATCTTTCCCGGATTGTAGGAAGGGATACTCATAATCTTAGCGAGAAACAGGTTGTAACGGGCTGTATTGAAACCTCGGCGGAAAGCAGTGTAGATGGGATAATTGCACCACTGTTTTATGCCTTTATTGGTGGCCCTGCACTTGCAATGGCATACAAGGCAGTCAATACCCTGGACTCTATGGTTGGATACAAGAACGAAAAATATAACAATTTCGGATGGGCATCAGCCAGACTTGATGATGTCGCTAATTTTATCCCTGCAAGGATTGCAGCCATAATCCTGCCAATATCTTCATTAATATGTGGTGCAGATTTCTCAAATTCTATAAAAATAGTTAATAGGGACGGGCAAAAGCACCCCAGCCCAAACAGCGGAATTCCAGAAGCAGCTATTGCAGGTGCATTAAAAATCAGCCTTGGCGGGCCGAGTGTATATAACGGTATACCTTCTGACAAGCCTTTCATAGGTGACCCTATAAATAACATTCACTTTGATGATATCAGTAATACTACAAGGATTGTTATGGTCTCAGCAATTATTTTAGTTGTCTCCGGCATCACCTTTATGTTGATTGGCGATTTCTTGTCTATGAATGGAGGCTGGTTTACGCAAAGAATAAATGAACTATTTACCACAAAGACATTTTATAAGATTAGTTCTTAATAACTGATTAGGCGCAATTATTTTGAGTAACTTACCCCGAATTATGATTGCCGGAACAAATAGTGGCGTGGGCAAGACTACGGTTACTTTGGGTATTATGTCTGCCCTGGTCAGTAAGGGGATAAAAGTACAGGGGTTTAAGACCGGACCTGATTATATAGACACTTCGCATCATAAATTTGTTACAGGAAATTCATCCCGGAATCTGGACACATGGATGATGAGTGATAGTGTTTGCCGGGAGCTGTTTAAACGTTCGGCTATTAATGCTGACATATCAGTCATCGAGGGGGTAATGGGTCTGTACGATGGCAGTATTGATTCTACAGGGCATGGCAGTAGTGCACACCTGGCAAGCGTCCTGAAAGCTCCGGTTATCCTGGTAGTCAGTGCGAAGGGTATTGCGCAAAGTGCCGGTGCTGTCGTAATGGGTTATAAGGAGTTTAGCAAAGGTATAAATCTCTCTGGCGTCATTGTAAACAATATCGCAAGCCACAGCCATTATGATTGTATTAAAAGATCTATAGAAGAGACTTGCTCAGTCCCGGTTCTTGGGTATTTGGATAAAGATAATGAAATAACAATTCCCGAAAGGCATCTTGGCCTAGTGCCATCAGAGGAAAACGCCGGCCATTCTGACCTTTATGAAAAATTGGGGAAAATGGTACTGAAAACCATAGATATTGATGGGTTGCTCAATACAGCACGATCGGCGGACGAATTTCCTGATTGCAAAAAATCTATCTTTTGTGACAGAAATAGTGCTTTGCAGGTAAACCTGGCAGTTGCAAGAGACAACGCTTTCTGTTTTTACTATCAGGATGATATTGAATTATTTGAAGCATTGGGGATCAGGATTAAATACTTCAGTCCTCTTCATGATAGATGTATCCCGGATGACGTGGATGGTATATTTCTTGGCGGTGGCTTTCCTGAATTAAATGCTGGAAAGCTTATGAAAAATGAAACAATGAGAGAATCGATATTGGATGCATATAATAACGGAACTATTATTTACGGTGAATGTGGCGGAATGATGTATCTGCTGGAAAAATTAATTGACTGTGATGGCAGATCGTTTAAGATGGGTGGAGTGCTGGGTGGTACATCCGTGATGCAAAACAAGAGGCAAGGGTTGGGATATATCATTGCTGAGGCAACATGTGATAATGTGATCTGCAAAAGGGGGGATACTTTCCGTGCACACGAATTCCATTGGTCGAAATTACTGGACGTACCTGATGATACTGCTTTTGCTTATAAAACACAAAAAAGCAATGGAAAACAATCTAAGGCTGACGGTATTTGCGGGAAAAATGTTTTAGCATCTTATACTCACGTACATTTCAGCAGTAATCCTGAACTGGCAAGAAATCTGTTATTATCAATGGCAAATGCTTCAAGGAACAAAGAAGTATCAACATTATAATCCATTTATGGACGGGAGTAACATGACATATAACTTAGGTCGCTTCACGATAAAAACCATCCTTCGACTCCGCTCAGGATGACGTCACACTGAGCGGAGTCGAAGTGTTATCAACATTGATATTCCTATACATCATATTCAGTAAGTTATCAATCTTTTATTCTGTCTGTTTATTTTTACCGGGCAAAACACAAAAAATAAGCGATAGAAAGGAGCTAATTTTTTATGAAAACAGGTGTAGTTGTGCTTGCACATGGAAGTAAGGTTAGAACCGGTAATGAGGGTTTGTTTAAGATAGTAGAAATGTTGCGTGCAATGGGGAAATGGGACATGGTGGAAGCATGCTTCCTGCAACTGGCAAAACCAGGACTTACCGAGGCAGTTGAAGATATAATTGAAAGAGGAGCAAAGAGGGTGGTAGTTATGCCGCTTTTATTGTTCAGCGGAAACCATGTTACGAAGGACATTCCCGAGGAAATAGAGAAGGAGCAGAAGAAATTTCCTGAAGTAGAATTCTACTATGCAAAGAGTATTGGCGCTGACGAACGCCTTGCCCAGATAACAAGAGAGAGAATAGAAGCGGCGACTAATCATGTCTAGTATGCATCAAATACAAATAGTCAGGCGTGATGCCTGATCTATATTATCATTCATGGTGCCGCAAAGTGGAAGGGACATCAGTTGGAACATGGAAAACCAAACTAAGGACTATTCAGAAAACCCTCAGGAAATAATAGATGAAAGTTTCGATATTATCGACAATCTTGTCGATTTCGACAAAATACCGGAATCTTCCAGGCCTATAGCAAGAAGGGTCATTCACGCAACAGGCGATACTGACTTTGCAGACAATCTCATAATTAATCCTCAGGCAGTAGAAGCTGCAGTTAATGCTATTTCTAATGGTAAATCTATAGTTACAGATGTAAATATGGTCAAGGCGGGAATTAGCGCAAAAGCAATAAATCGATTCGGAGGAAAGATAATCTGCAGGATTGCAGAAGAAGCTGTTGCCAAAAAGGCAAAAGAGACGAATAAAACACGTGCTATTACGTCCATGCAGGAGTCCCTGGCCGATATATCAGGAGGTATTGTCGCGATAGGAAATGCCCCAACGGCAGTCTTTTCGATCATTGATCTTATCAGGAGAGAGGGGGTAGTACCTGCTCTTGTAATAGCGGTTCCGGTCGGCTTTGTAAAGGCTGCTGAATCGAAAGAGGCTTTAATGACATTCCTTGACAACAAGAAAGACATTCAGATTCCTTATATAGTCAACATCGGTAGAAAGGGCGGAAGTGCAGTTGCAGTCGCAATTGTAAATGCTTTAATAAATATTACTAAGGAAATGTAGCGGAAACCTTTAGGTTTCCTTTGTATACGTTATAATGGAAGGCTGAAGTCGTACCATAGGTAGATCTGCCTCTGGCATGACCTTCCGCTACAGAATTAAACTATAATGAAACATAATTACGGATATACTACCGGAAGCTGTGCGGCTGGTGCAGCGAAGGGGGCTGCATTTGGACTCCTTCAGGGAGCAATACCTGATACCGTAGACCTGACAATACCGGCAGATGTAACACTAAAATTAAGCCTAATTCATCGCAAAGTTGGTAAGGATTTTGCCGAATGTGCTGTTCGTAAATACTCTGGAGATGATCCTGATATTACAAATGGTTGTGAAGTCTATGTCAGGATCAAAAGATCAGAGGCAAATGGAATAAGGTTCATGGGAGGGGATGGTGTTGGCCTGGTTACAAAATCAGGACTGCAAATTCCTCAGGGTGAACCGGCTATAAATCCTGTACCACGATCTATGATCAAGAATTCTCTAAGAGAGGTTCTTGGTGAACATAGCAGGATAGATGTTTCAGTTACTGTGCCTGAAGGTAAGAAGCTGGCAAAAAAGACATTTAACGGTCGATTGGGTATAATAGATGGTATTTCTATAATAGGGACTACCGGTATTGTCAGGCCAATGTCTCTGGATTCATTCAAGGTTTCGCTTTTGTGTGGTTTGGATGTTGCAAAGGCGGCCGGCCATGATTCAATTGTTCTTGTTCCGGGAAGTATTGGTGAAACTGGATTCCTCAAGCATTTCAATATCTCTAAATATCAGGTAATCCAGATGAGTAATTTCGTTGGCTTTATGCTTGATGAGGCAGTTAAGCGTGGATTCAAAGATATTATAATAGGTGGGCATCCGGGTAAGCTGGCCAAGTTGATTCGTGGTGATTTTGACACGCACAGCTCAAAGTCAAAACCGGCAAATGATATCCTGATCAAGATATTCAAGAGAGAGAAATTAAGTTCAGCACTTATCAACGAACTTAACGATTCCTCTACAGTTGAAGGAATGGTAGAGATTATTAATAAACATAGTGATATGCAGGTATTTGATCGTATTGCAGATGATGTTCAATCGGTAACTGATCGGCACATTTCATCTAAAGCAAATATCGGAACAATATTGTTTGATATGAGGAAAAACATTATTGGGGTTTCTAAGGGTTTTAAGGATTGGCAAAGAAGCTTGTAAACAAAATCATTATAGTAGGCTGTGGCCCGGGTTCAAAGAAGTTTATGACCGGCCAGGCCTCGCAATACATAAAAGATGCTGATGTTCTGGTCGGAAGCAGGAGGCTATTGTCATTATTTTCGGACGCAGAGGCTGTTAAGTATACTTTAAATAGAAACTACAAACAGCTCATCACACGAATCATTTCTCTGAGCAAGAATAAAGGTGTAGTAGTCCTTGTAAGTGGAGATCCCGGTTTTTTCAGTTATGCTAAACTTATAGTTGACAAGGCAGGAATAGAAAACTGTGAAGTTGTTCCCGGTATCAGTTCAGTACAGCTGGCTTTTGCCAGGATTGGCAGGACCTGGAATGATGCTTGTTTCATGAGCTTGCATGGACGAACAGGCAGGCTTGCTGCACTCATCAGAAGGGTTAGAGAGTATGAAAAGGTTGCAGTATTAACAGACAATTCTAATAATATGAAGCTTATTGCCAGGAGATTGTTAGATGAAGGTTTAAAAGAGAGAAAGGTATACGTCTGTGAAAACCTTTCTTTGGACAAAGAGAGGATTCGTGAATTTGATGTAACTTCTCTGCTGAAAGTACAGGTAAAAGGCTTAAACGTGATTATAATCCTGGATGAAGAATCGAGTGAATAAGAATAATGTAGCAGGAGAATTTTATGGTGTTGGTGTAGGTCCCGGAGATAGTGAATTAATTACATTAAAGGCAGTTCGTATTATAAAGTCTGTAGATTGTATCTTTGCACCAAGAGCAGATTCAAAGAAATCAAGTCTGGCGTTAGACATAGTTAAGGACATTACAGCAGGGAAACGTATTGTTGAGCAGATTTATCCCATGGTCAAGGATAAGACAAAACTTGAAGCAGCATGGAGAAAGTCTGCAAATGAGATAAAAGACGAAATAGAATCCGGAAACAGTGTAGCTTATCTGACTATTGGAGATCCGTTAACATTCAGTACATATTGCTATCTTTTACAGCAGCTCTCCGAAATTATCCCCTCACGAAACATCCACACAATTCCCGGCATTACGTCTTACAACGCTGCTACGAGTCTGGCTAATTTTCCAATGATTGAACAGGACGAAAAACTGGCCATAATACCCGTCTCGAATGATATCAGCGAATTACGTCCAGTACTTAATAACTTTGATACTGTAGTCCTGATGAAGGTGGCAAAGAAGCTGGACGAGGTGATTGAGCTTCTGGAAGAGATGAAACTCATTGACAATTCACTGTTTGCTTCTTATGTTGGATTAGACAACGAATATATTACCAGAGAACTCAGCTCACTTAAAGGAAGCGGCAAGGGGTATTTGTCCGTAATCATCGTCAGGAAAATAAAATAGCTATTCTTAAACAATTTATAGTATATTATGTAAGATATAGTCATTAATACTTTTATGAGAGAAATATGGAGAAATTAGAGAAGTTTAAAAAACTGGGATTATCAGAAAATGCATTATTGGCGCTGAAGAGAAGGGGATTTGAAGAACCTACTCCGATTCAGCAGAAGACCATTCCAATTCTGTTAAAAGATAAAAGAGACCTGATTGGTCAGGCACAAACCGGTACAGGAAAGACAGCTGCATTTGGACTGCCAATTATTGAACGGATAAAGGAGAAGACAAAAAAGACTCAGGTTCTTATTCTTGCTCCAACAAGAGAACTGGCCATCCAGATTTCAGATGAATTAAACTCCCTGAAAGGAAACAAAAAATTACATATAGTGCCTATATATGGAGGCCAGTCTATAGATCTACAGCTCAGAAGCTTAAAGAAAGTTGTCGACATAGTAGTTGGTACTCCCGGACGTGTGATAGATCATATTAAAAGGAAAAGTATGAATCTGAAGGATATATCATATTTAGTGCTGGATGAAGCGGACGAAATGCTGAATATGGGTTTTCTCGAGGATGTTGAGCTTATATTAAATGCTACTAATCAAAAGAAGAGAACTATGCTGTTTTCTGCCACAATGCCTAAGGAAATATTGAGAATAGCTAAAAAGTATATGGGCGAATATGAATTTGTATCAATAAAGAAAGAGCAGCTGACTGCAAACCTGACTGACCAGATATATTTTGAAGTGTCCACTTCAGACAAATTTGACGCATTATGCAGAATCATAGATATCGAGCATGAATTCTATGGACTGGTTTTCTGCAGGACTAAGGTTGACGTAGACAAGATTGGCAGGCGTCTTGTCGACAGGGGGTACGATGCTGATGCACTGCATGGTGATATATCTCAGTATCAAAGAGAAACGATCCTGAATAAATTTAAGAGAAAGAGAACCAATGTTCTCGTCGCTACAGATGTTGCTGCGAGAGGTATTGACATCATTGATCTGACTCACGTAATTAATTTCTCTCTGCCTCAGGACCCTGAATATTACGTACACCGAATAGGAAGGACCGGAAGGGCCGGGAAAGAAGGTACAGCCATAACGTTTGTTACACCGGAAGAATACAGGAGTCTTCTGTTTATACAGAGAATAACCAAGGCTAAGATTAGAAAGGAAAAAATACCCAAAGTAAAAGACATCATAGATTCCAAGAAGAAACGGATAAAGACACAACTTAAGAATATTATTAAATCAGATATAAATGGTGATTACATCAATATGGCGCAGGAGCTGTTGCAGGATCAAGAGCCGGAGAATATCATAGCCGCTCTTCTTAAGCATTCATATCAGGATGAGCTTAGCGGGAAAGGCTACAGTGAAATCAAAGATATATCTGTTGATAAGACAGGAACAGCAAGGCTGTTTGTGGCACTTGGCAAGTCAGATGCTATGACGCGTAAAAAATTGGTAACTATGATTAAACACAAAACCAATATTGAAGAAAGCAAAATTGTTGATGTTAAGATATTTGACAAATTCTCATTTATAACAGTTCCTTTTGAAGACGCAGAGATAATACTACATATATTCAAAAAGGAAGGTAAAGGCAAAAGGCCGATAGTCGTACGGGCCAAAAAGAAGCCGGCTAAGAGATAATCACCAGAACGATTCAGAGTATGATAGGGGGGCAACAGGTTTGAAGGTAAAATCTATGACAAAATGCCTAAGTCAATATGCCCTGCTTATACTTATTACTACGTGCCCGACTCTCTTTTGTTCATCGGTTTCAGCATTTGAGAGGCGTCCCGCACCACTTTTTCCACCTGATAAGATATTCCTGCTTGAAGAACCTCGTGATTGGCAAGATAAAGAAGAAATACTGGACAGACTTCGAATAAGTCCCGGAGATAAAATTGCGGATATAGGGGCAGGTTCAGGATATTTCACTATTCCTCTAGCTTCAAGGGTTGGGGATAAAGGTATGGTCTTTGCCGAAGAGATTCAAATAGAGATGGTCAACTATATCACAAAAAAAGTGGATAATCTGGGGCTGAATAATGTCAGAGTTGTCTTTGGAAAAGTCGAAGACCCCTCACTTCTGGATGATTTTTTTAACCTTGTCTTCCTTACAAACACATATCACGAATTGGAAAAACCTCTCTTAATGCTAGAAAATATTAGGAATGACCTCAAATACAACGGCAAATTGGCCATCATTGACTGGGACCCTGAAAAGAAATCGCCGTTCGGGCCTCCATTGGATTTGAGAGTTTCCAAAGAGACAGTCATTAAAGAGGTAGAGAGAATCGGATTTGATTTAATAGAAAGACATAGGTTTATGCCATATCATTATTTCCTGGTATTCAGAAAAATACCGTAGTATCTGCAAAGATTTCGCAAGAGTAGTAAAATAACAAAAGGAGTATATGGATTTATGGCTCAAGTAGGCTACCAATCAGATCCCCTCAAAAAAAGACTGTCCAAAAAACAATTTATAGAATTACATCTCAAACAAGGTGTTTCTCAAACTGAAATAGCAAGGCGGTTTAACGTATCGATATCCAGTCTTATTAGACTTAAGAAACAGTATGATATTCCTACGAACAAAAATATTAAGAAATTACAAGCCCAACAGCGGGATAAGGTTTCACTAGAGAACCAAACTATACCAGAAGAAATTAAACGACTTTATTGGAATGATAACCTATCTCTTGCTGAGATTGGAAAGCGTTTCAATGTTGATAGGACAGTTGTGTTTGGATATATGAAAAGACACAACATTCAAATTCGTAATAAGAGTCAGGCCAGAAAGCTTGCTGCTAACGAGGGTCGTTTGTCTATGGATTTATACGAGATTAATGATAAATTCTTCAGTAGATGGTCAGCTAAAATGGCATGGGTACTTGGCTACATATTTGCGGATGGAAATATTCATCCGCAAGCACAAGGGACTTATTGCTTAAGTATTTCCTCCAAAGATACATCATTGCTTCAGAATATCAAAAAAGCAATGAAATCAACACATCCTATCAAGAAAGTAATACATAAAGAATGGTTTGTATATAGATTATTTATTACTCGCCCGCAAATAAATAGTGATTTGTCTAAATTAGGATTGATTCCTCGCAAAAGTTTAATAATATTGTTTCCAAAGGTTCCTCAAAGATTCTTGTCACATTTTATAAGGGGAGTTTTTGACGGAGATGGCTCTGTATTTTTTGATCCAAGAAGCAAGAAATCACCTTTGCGTGTCAGTTTCTCAAGTGGCTCAAAGGCATTTATGACTGCCCTTGAAACAAAACTTCATATGCATGCAGGGCTTAGCAAAAAAACAATATATGAAGCACATCGTGTGAATACCAGCTATTACATAAGATACAGCCATAAAGATTGCCTAAAATTCTTTAATTACATTTACGAGGATGCAGATGAATCCATCAGGCTTGAGAGGAAATACCAGAAGTGCATTGTCGGAAGAAATGGTATATAGGCATTTGCTTGCTAATATATCTCTTTTATTTTGGGCCCTCTGAACGTCTGATAACAATTCTTATGTTATGTTGGAAAAATATCGTTATTTCGGCTGTTTTGCCTTATATCCTGCCGAGTAGCATATTTACGCTGTTCTGGTCATCAAAATACATATATGAGTAAAATTGCCCCCCTTTTATGTGTAAATGAGATATTTAAGAGTATTCAGGGCGAATCCTCCTATGCTGGGATTCCATGCGTCTTTGTCAGACTGACAGGATGCAATTTGAGGTGTTCGTATTGTGATACTACTTATGCTTATGACGAGGGGACAAGGATGTCGGTGTATGAAATATTAAGTACAATAAAAGGGTATGACTGTAAGAATGTATGTATTACAGGGGGCGAGCCTCTGCTACAGAAAAGTGTCACTAAATTGATAAATCTTCTAAAAAAGAGCCAATATAAGATTTTTGTAGAAACAGGCGGAAGCATTAACATAGATATGCTGCCAAAAGCTGTAATCAGAATTATGGATATAAAATGTCCTGACAGCGGAATGGACAAAGAAATGGACTGGGATAATATCGAGAAACTAAAGGTCAGGGACGAGGCTAAATTCATAATATCATCTAAAAAGGATTATGAATGGGCTAAGCGAATTACCAGAAAATACAAGTTAACAGACAGGGCGCAGATATTATTCGGCGTTGCTTATGGGAAGATAAAACCGAAAACACTGGCCGGCTGGATTTTAAAAGACAGGCTTGAAGTACGTCTCCAGCTTCAACTTCAAAAGTATATATGGCCGGATAAGGCCAGAGGTATATAAGTAATGAAAAGCACCAAATAACAAGATCCAAATATCAAATTAATTCCAATTTCTGAAATTCTAAACATATAAACAAATAGATTTTTGATTATTCCCGCCTAACAAACTGGCGGACAGGCGGGCATTGTGATTTAAAATACTAGCTTTACTCTTTATGATATTTGGACATTGTATTTTGCAATTTATTTGTAATTTTACTCATAAGGGTGTTCTATATGGAAGAGTCAAATTCATTAGATAATAAAGGACTTGCCATAGTTCTCTTAAGCGGGGGTCTTGATAGCTGTGTGACTACTGCTATTGCTAATACGGAACACACTATCGCCCTGCTTCATGTAGGATATTCTCAGCGTACTCAATCGCGAGAGTATAAATCATTCAGGGCAATTGCAAATTATTACAAGGTTCCGGAGGCAAGGATTCTCTCAACAAAGATTGACTATTTAAGCAAGATCGGTGGCTCCAGCCTTACCGATCCTGACATTCCTGTAGACAAAGAGATCACGACCAGACAAATCCCAATGTCTTACGTACCATTCAGGAATACACATCTATTATCAATAGCCGTATCATGGGCCGAGGTAATTAGAGCTGAGAAGATATATATCGGAGCTGTCCAACAGGATAGCTACGATTATCCGGATTGCAGGGCAGAATACTATGATGCCTATAACAGGCTTGTTGAAGTGGGGACAAAACCGACAACTAACATAAAAGTGGTGACCCCCCTACTAAATATGAATAAATCTGAGATTGTCAAAAAAGGAATTGAGCTTACCGCCCCCCTCAACCTAACCTGGTCATGTTACGAAAGGAACGACATGGCATGCGGCCGCTGTCAGAGCTGCACACTACGCCTGAAGGCATTTACTGATGCGGGCGTAGAAGACAAAATCCCATATGTTTGAGAAAGAATAATGTAATCAGATATAGTTCTTGAATAAACGCACACATAATTGTATATTCTGAAGAAATGACAAATAGAATTATTTGGAGATAAATAGATGCAAAGTATAAAACAGAAGGTAATTGAGATGATACAATCACTTCCCGAAGGGGTAACTGTTGATGATATCATGGAAGAGCTGTATTTCAGACTTCAGGTAGATGAGGGTTTAAGAGAACTTGATGAAGGTAAAGGTATATCTCACGAAGAAGTTGAAAAACGGATGTCCAAATGGCTCACAAAATAAGATGGTCTCCACGGGCAGTTTCAAACCTCGAGGACATTTGTAATTATATAGCAGTGGACTCCGAATACTACGCCATCCTTTTTGCAAAGAAAATAAACTCAATCATTAAAGCTATCCCTCAATTCCCCAAGGCAGGCCGTATTGTTCCAGAATATGCAGATGAACACATACGCGAAAGGATTTATAAGAACTACAGGATTGTCTATCGGATTAAAGAAGATATTATTGAAATAGTTGCAATATGTCATGGATCAAAACCCATTTCTTCTTAAAATATTATATTATCATTAGACTAAAACCGCTAAACAACCAACATAAAAGTGGTTACCCCCCTACTCAATATGAATAAAACAGAGATTGTCAAAAAAGGGATTGAACTTGACGCCCCCCTCAACCTAACCTGGTCATGTTACGAAAGGAACGACATGGCATGCGGCCGCTGTCAGAGCTGCACACTACGCCTGAATGCTTTTGCTGATGCGGAAGCAGAAGATAAAATTCCGTATGTTTAAGAAATAAGATAAATCGGTTGACAATGAAATGATTAAGTTTAAATTTAGTATCAATTACAATAATGAGAAGTGCTGTTAGTCTCTTTAAAAAATAAACTTTCTTATGAGTGCTGAATGGACAAAGAGATACAACTAATCGTATAGCTGTTATGCAACTCTCTGTCACCAATATCATGGTGCCAACCACCTTCTTCTACGTCATAAATTGCTTGCAACTTAGAAACAACAAAACCAATTAAATCCACAGCAATTGGAGATTCTGGATGATATTCTAAAACTTGAAATGCCACAAAATCACCCTCGTTAATACGAATAACTTTATTATTTATTGTTTTTGCTATTACCGAAACACCTCCATCATTACTGGCAAGCAATAACTTTAGGTTTTGCAGTCCACCAGAAACATTACTTGTTTCTTTTACTATGGCTGGCAAAATAGTATCCTTTTGCATTGAATTATCAATAAATTTACAGGCATATGTAAAAGCTGACTGATTATCCTTAAAATACAAAACCTTACTCTCTTTTTCATTAAATTTTCTGGTTCATAGTATACATATTCTCTTCTTTTTAAATCTTCAACATCCACTTTAGACCATTTCCTGAATATAAATCTATATTACGTATGGATTACAATTTTTGCATAGCACGTATTATATTCCATTTTTTGGCTGAAATACTTTTTATCTGTGTTTAACTGCGAAAATCCGCGTCCAAAATTATTTAAACGGCTCTATAATATCGACATCATCCGACAAATTCAATACAAACTCATCATCGGATATTTCTGTATTAATCTCAATATGAGTTAAATGAATAGTGTTTATAATCTCGCCGTCACTCTCAAATAGCTGGTATTGCACCGGCAGCCAGAGTCCCTCCTTGATCCATAATAACGTCCTGTCATATTCTGAATCGAATGTCGCTCTGGGAATAAGTTCCAGGTGGAATAGTGTCTCTTCTTCAGTAGAAACAACGTCCAGGAGTGTAACTTCGTAATTTGTCTTCACCTTCTCTGCAGTATAATCATAGCCTAATTCAAATATGTCCACTCCCTGTGGAGAATCATCACCACTCATCTCATATTTTTCTACCTGTCTCTCTTCAATATGATATATCCAGAGATACGATCCGTCTATGACATTGATTTCGTTCCTCGGAGGAAAGAAGTTTACGTTAATCAGCTTCGGTTTTTTAAATTGCAGAAATCCAACAGAAACCTCCTCCGAATCAAGCAGTGTTATAACCCTTGAGTACTTTATTTCAGCCTCCATTGTTTTCAGCCTGGAATTCGCCCCTTCCACGTTTACCAGTATTTCGTCCAGATCATAGTCACCAACACTGTCCGAACCAGATGAAACGGCGGGGTTCAGCATTAAGGAACCAAAGGTAAGCGCAAGAATGATATAAGAGATCTTATTTATAAACATAACCGATTCTAACATTGGTTATGTTTATTTCAAGTAATAAGTGAAACTCAATATTAAATCATAAATCTATAATTGACAATCCATTACCCCCTCTGCCTTTAAATGTTGACAGTAAAATAAGCAACTGTTACCATAATGATCAAAATGTTTTTTGTATCCGTCTTAATCTGCGAAAATCCCTGCCCGACGTGCTGTTTGGCGGGTGTGTCCTACATTTTCCAGGGAGCAGCCCAATCTCATATACATTTGCTGTTATTGGTGGAAGTGAAGCCTACAATTTATTGATGTCTAATAAATTAAATGGCGAGCGTATTGGACAGATAGATACCCCTTTTGGAGAATCTCAGGCAATATTCAAAATAGATGCAGAACATGGCAGCTTTCTATTCCTTTCGCGTCATGGAGAGAAAGGATATTCCAGGACAGCTCCGTACGTCAACTACAGGGCTAATATCTATGCGCTGAAGGAACACGGAGTGAAGC
Organism: Candidatus Scalindua arabica; assembly: GCA_018263435.1. Classification (GTDB taxonomy): domain Bacteria; phylum Planctomycetota; class Brocadiia; order Brocadiales; family Scalinduaceae; genus Scalindua; species Scalindua arabica. The sequence goes on from JAANXD010000026.1 coordinate 17,910, forward strand.
AAATTGTGTCGTGGTCTGGACCCGGCGCAATTAATACTGAATATAAGATTGGTCAATATGTGGTTGTAGACGATCTGATTGACGAGACCAAAAACAGAGAATACACATTTTTCAAGAATAAGGGAATAGGCTTCATTCGTCAAAGCCCAGTATTTTGTCCGAGTCTCAGGCTTTCCATAATCGACTCTATGAAATCGCTTAAGTTTGATCATGCGGTAAGTGGTACATATGTATGCACACAGGGGCCCCGCTTGGAAACGCCTGCTGAAATCAGGAAATATGCCTCTTTTGGTTCTGATCTGGTAGGAATGACCCTGATCCCGGAAGTGTTCCTTGCGAAGGAACTCGAGATGTGCTATGCGTCCATATGTTATGTCACCAATTATGCGGAGGGCGTTGTTGACAGTGAATACAGGCCCGGAGAACTGTTTGAGGGTCTTTCATCAGACAGTGATAGAGAGGCCGTTGCAAATAGTGTCAGCAGATTTCCGGTTATTATTGCAGCGATAGCAGGTGCTATTAACAATCATGATGTGAATTGCAAATGCCAATTATCAATGGAGCGGTATAAAAAGAACGGAACAATTGGTGATGACTGGCATGAGTGGGTTACTTCGTGAAATTCGGTTGCCTATCAGCTTATGGACAGTTTGAGAAAACATAATGCTACTATTAAAATCAAGGTACTTATTAAAAGATGCTTCTACTGTAATAGATAATGGCGCTGTCTTAATTGACAATGGAAAGGTAAAGTTTGCAGGAAGTGCCAACGATATCAGCAACCGTGAGTCATGCCAGATTATTGATCTTGGAAATTCAGCAATAGTGCCCGGTTTTGTAAATACTCATACCCACCTTGATTTGACACATTTACACAATATTATTAAATACAATGGCGACTTCACGGATTGGATAAGACAACTGGTTGATGCAAAGAAAGAGTGGACAGAGAGTGAATATCTTTCATCCATTCGCTCAGGAATTAAGAGCAGCCTTGAGTCAGGTACAACAACAGTGGTCGATATTACCAGAAACGGCCTTGCTCTGGAGGAATTACAGAAGAGTAAAATCAGGAAATCTCTTTTTTATGAACTTATAGACTTTAATCCGGATAGTACAGAGAGTACAATTGACAACTTCAAGAATATGATAAGGAAGGTCAAGCGTGACGACCTTCTCTCAATTGGAATATTCCCGCATGCACCTTATACTGTGTCAGAGGAGCTTTACAGAAGATCTAAAGCTGTTGCCGAGGAGTCAGGATTTAGTATTGCCACCCATATATCTGAAACAATCGATGAGGCCCATTTTCTAACAAGAGGGACTGGAAAATTTATCTCTCTGTTAAGAGATTTTGATATGTTAAAAGAGTGGAAGCCTCCGGGTTTAAAGCCGGTGAACTACTTGAAAAATATTGGATTTTTAGAGAATGGGTGTATACTTGTTCATTGTAATTATTTAAAAGGTGAAGAAGTTGATCATATTGAAGAATCTAACTCGACCATTGTCTTTTGTCCCAGAAGCCATAAATATTTCCGTCATAAAGATCATCCTTCTTACAAACTGGGAAATCGTGACATAAATGTAGCCTTGGGAACTGATAGCCTGGCAAGCAATGATTCACTCAGCATATTGGATGAAATGAAATATATTTATACTCAGCACAAAACCTCAAAACCTCAGGATATTCTTTGTATGGGTACCATTGCAGGGGCAACAGCCTTGAGGTTAAATGATAAGATTGGTAAACTTGAAGAGGGTTATGATGCTGACATTGCTGTAGTTGACATAAAAAAAGAAACAGTTACCAATATTTATGATGGAATATTTTCACATGATTCTGAGTGTGTTCTTACGGTTGTTTCAGGAACAATTTGTTATGATAAGCATGGAGTAACCAGGGAAGCATCGGTTAACTAGACTAATACGATAAGGAGTGACTTGTAGATGTTAGACATTAACATTATTAGAAACGATATTGACAAAGTAAAACAGGCTATTGTCAATAAGAATGAAACAACAAGCCTTGACTCTTTCCAGGAACTCGACTCGAAACGTAAAGCGCTCTTGATTGAATGTGGCGAACTTCGAAACAAACGAAACGTTACGTCGAAAGAAATCAGCAAATTGAGATCTAAAAAGGAAGATGCTGCAGAATTGATACAGGAAATGAAGGGAGTTTCTGACAAGATAAAACAACTGGAAGCAGAAACAAATACCGTGAGTGATAATCTGGACTCTTTGCTTATAAGGATTCCAAACATACCCGCAGATGATGTTCCTGTAGGAAAAGATCCAACTTCAAACGTTATTGTAAAATCATGGGGAGAAAAAAAGGTTTTCTCGTTTACCCCCCTCCCCCACTGGGAGCTGGGTAAAAAGCTGGATATTTTAGATTTTGAAAGAGCAGCAAAAATTTCTGGTGCCGGATTTACACTGTATAAGGGTGCAGGTGCAAGACTGGAACGCGCACTCTACAATTTCATGCTGGACCTCCACACACAAGAGCATGGGTATCGTGAAGTATTGCCACCTTATCTTGTAAACAGGACATCTATGACAGGAACGGGGCAACTGCCCAAGCTGGAGGAAGATATGTATAGACTTCCTGATGATGATCTGTTCCTTATTCCTACAGCGGAAGTCCCGGTGACAAACATCCATGCAAATGAGATATTATCAAACAAGGATCTTCCAATCTTATACGCTGCCTATACGGCTTGTTTCAGGCGCGAGGCGGGTTCATACGGAAAGGACACCCGGGGGATGATACGGGTTCATCAATTTAATAAGGTCGAATTAGTAAAATTTGTACAGCCTGAAACCTCTTATGATGAACTTGAGTCCCTGTTATCTGTTTCGGAAAAGGTATTGCAGCTGCTGGGTCTGCAGTATCAGGTAGTGAAACTGTGTACTGGTGATTTGAGTTTTGCTGCCGCAAAGTGCTACGATATTGAGGTATGGTCTCCCGGTGTAGACAGATTCCTGGAAGTATCTTCATGCAGTAACTTCGATGATTTTCAGGCCAGGAGGAGTAATATTCGCTATCGTGATGATGAAAATGGTGACCTGAGATTCGTACATACATTAAATGGTTCAGGTGTTGCTCTGCCCAGAACCATGATTGCTATTATTGAAACATATCAAAAGGAAGATGGTACTGTAGAGATACCTGAAGTGCTCAAGCCCTACATGAATGGATTAGATATAATCAGGAGCGTTTAGAATTATTTGTCAATGTAACTACTGCTTGAGCTGCGGCGGATTCAGACCTCCCTATTGAATCCATACCTTCATTAGTTGTCGCTTTAACATTAACCCTTTCTGGTTCTACCATCAAAAGCTCAGAAATCCGTTTCTCCATATCTTTTTTCTGCTTGCTTATCTTCGGCTCCTGTGAGATGAAGACTACATCAACATTATTTACATGCAGCCCCTTCTCCCCTACCAGTTCCATTATCTTGTTCAGAAGGATTTGGCTTGATATACCCTTCCATTTATCGTCTGTGTCAGGGAAGAGTTCGCCAATGTCTCCCAAGGAAGCTGCGCCCAATATAGCATCACCTATGGCGTGTAAAACAACATCTGCATCAGAATGACCTGATAATCCTGAGTGATGATCAAAGCTGATACCGCCTAAGATTAATTTTCTGTCTTTTACAAATCGATGTATGTCATAACCTATTCCTACATACATAAGAGATATGGGGGTAACATGAAAAACTGATTTTATAAATAATTGGTGAATTGAGGGGTCAGGATTTTTCCAAATCCATTAAATTAATCAGGCGTCTAATAGCCTTCACTCCTGAGCGCAGCAAGTCTCTCATTCGCATATCTAAGTAACTCTTCATCTCTGCATGTTTTAAGTGCCATTTCATAATGCCTGACTGCTTCTTTATAATCGTGTAGAAACATATCGTAAGCCCTTGCTGCCATGTATCGAGCTGGCCTGTCTGTATTTGGATTTAGTTCGAAACATTTTTTATAGTAGTAGACCGAACCTTCATAATCTTTGAAATGACGACTTTCATAAACTTCAGCAAGTTCATAAGCTGCATCATCTGCTACGTCACTTTCCGGATATTCATCTAATATCTTCTTAAGTCTTGCAGCAGCATATGACAACTTAGATTTTCTACTTGCCAGATTCAATATATTTTTGTAATTCTTTCCATCTTGAAACAATATATTAGCTTCTTCTATGTTTTGTGTAGGGCTGATATCTGATACATCTTCATCAGCAGAAAGATATTTGAGTTGAGGAATTTTATTGAGTGCCTTTAGTTCCTTTCTGGCTTTCTTTACTCTGGATTGATATCCGATATCCATATAAAACTGAATTAATTCCGTCAATGCATTTCTGTAGCTTTCCCTTGAGGATTTAATAGTGCTGATAATCTGCTCTTCGCTGGACTTCATTTCAGACAGATCTTTGTCTTTGTTTAGTGTACATGCTTCACAAAACGCCTGTCCATCAGCAATTCGTGCGTAACAACGTTCACAGCTCGCCGCCCATGCGAAATTAGAGACCGTGAAGATTGAAACAATTAACGAAAGTATAATTAAAGTTCTCATATTCTTTTCACTATCAGAGCATCTATTTAAAATACTTCTAATTATTGCCGCTTTTGCGAATTAAATCCTTAGTTTGCTCTGAAAGTTTTTTCAAATCTGCAATCTGCCTGTTGACCTCTTCTCTTTCAGACCATCTGGTATCACGATAGGATGATATCCTGTTTCCGATATCTTCTATTACCCTGTCTATAATCTTCTCAAATTCAAACTGTATCATATTGTTGTATCTCTCGCTAATAGCATCGACCCGCTGGATAAATTCACTTCTATATTTTTTTCGCTTTAGTGGATAGATTGAAAAACCAATTCCTGCAAGTATTCCAGCTACAATCAACCCCAAGATGTTAGGGATGAACAATGTACTAAGACCTATTATAATCGCAATTGCAAGTCCTTCTAAAACAACGAAATTTATAAACCCGCCTTGCACTACCCTGTATACCCTTGCTCCCTCTAATTCTCCATCAAGTTCCTGAAATTGGTTAGCAAACTCCCTCAGATTTACATGCTTTTCAGGCTCACGACTTGAAGAATAATGTTCTTTGCGTTTTGGAGACTCTTCATTTATTTTTCGCTGTAAGGAGATCTCTGATTCAATATAGTCATGTGCCATATCCCACAAAATGTTATTATTTCTGTCAACATAGTCTATAGCATCATTTATTATCCGTTCCAATTCTGTCCTCGGATTTGCCATACCAAATACTTCTCTCTTGAACTTGTCATCAACTTTTTCGCGTGCAAACTTCGTAGTTATGGTGGATCTAATATTCACATAATAATTCAAGAAGCTATCAACTTTCTCTTTTAATCTGGAGAAAACAGATTGTATCTCTGTCTTATATTTAAGGATATAGTCTGTCATATCCTGCCTTTTGCTTCTTAATCGTTTTTCGAACATTTCAACGCTTTTGATTTCGGTGTTACAATGCGACACCTTTTCATCCAGACCTCCCTTGAGATCGTCAAAAACATTTGTAAGATACTTTAAAGGGCTGAGAATTTTAAGATCCATTTTTGTTTCATAATCCATCTTCTCAAAAATAAAATTCTCTACCATTTCAATGTTGCTTTTTTGCAGTACCTCTGCATCACCGGATGTCTTCGCTACAAAAGCGTCTTTTGTTGATATTGTAATTATTTTGGGTTCGAAACCAAATAGCCTGTAAAAGTTTTTTTCTATAAATGTTACTATTTCACTTTGCTCTTCATCCGTCTTTAAATCTATCTTATTCAATAAGAATAGAAGTTTTCTGTCCCATTTGCCTTTTAGTAACTGGAGAAAGGACCTCTCACTTTCTGTAAAAGGATGATCAGCTGATGTAACAAAGAGAACTACTTCAGCCCGATGAATAAAGCTTTCAGTAATCTGTTGATGTTCTTCTATAATTGAGTTCGTTCCGGGCGTGTCAACAATTGTAATATCTTTTAACGCATCCAGGGGATATGTCATCTTGTTCTGATGATCATCAATATCTTCAGATGATATCTCATCTCCGTAGGTTAACAGTGTAATTTTACCTGTTGATGGCGTGGGACCGTCTTCGAGAATTCTTTTCCCGCAGAGTGCATTGACAAAACTGGATTTTCCGGAATTGTATTCACCTGCAACAACCATGTATAAAGGTTCACTTATTTGAGCGGCCATTTCAGAGACTTTTTTCTCTGTTTCAACGTCCCCTATCCTATAAAAGAACTTTTTCACATCCTGTAGGAGATTAACAACCTGTTCTATATTATCCTGGTTTTCCGGTGTTTTTGCTATTTCTAACATAAATTTAAATAGTTTTCTTGTTTTCTAGATGAAGATTCGATGAATGCCTTTAGTTACAAACACTTACGAAAATTAATTATAAGGCATCATGTCTATGCGTCAAGTAAATTTTCTTCTGTATTTACACAAGCTATTGCATCAATCTCAATTTGAGCATCCATGGGTAATTTTGCCACCTGAACGGTAGACCTGGCAGGCGGCAAATCGTGAAAATATTGTGCATAGGTCTCATTAACTACAGGGTAGTTTTCCAGGTCGGTCAGAAAAATAGTAGTACGCAGTACATTATTTAGAGAAGAACCACCTGCTGTCAGAATATCATCCATGTTTTTAAGTATCAGTTTTGTCTGCTCATTAATGTCACCTTGCAGGATTTTGCCGGTTTCAGGATCTATTGGTATTTGACCTGAAACGAAAATAAGATTATCAAATCGAATTGCCTGTGAATATGGCCCTATTGCCTGTGGGGCATCTTTAGTTGAAATGATTTCTTTCTGCACATTATTCCTCCAGATTTGTTCTATAGTATAAAATAAACAATGTATTTATTTTTCAAATACATCTACAGTTATATTCTTGAATTTAAAGAGTTATTTTGATATTTTCAAGCATAATAAGGAAATCATTATGCAATCATTGAAAAATATACTGAATACAGACTTAAGTGATATACGTGAAAAAGTTATGGATGTCCACCGCCTTGATTACGAAGACGGTATCAGATTATTTGAGTCTTCTGATATTCTTGCCATAGGCGGCCTTGCAAATATAGTCAGGGAAAGAATTAACAAGAATATAGGCTATTACATTATAAACAGACACATAAATTATACAAATGTATGTAAAAACAGGTGTAAGTTTTGTGCATTCAGCCGTAATAAAGATGAAGAAGGTGCTTACCAGATGAGCATTAAGGAGATATTGGATAACGCCTCACAAATCATTCATGACAATTCTACAGAACTACATATTGTTGGTGGCCTTCACCCTGAACTGGGGCTTGATTACTATGTTGACATGATAGGCTCGATTCATGAAGAATTTCCTGATGTGCACCTTCAGGCATTTACGGCTGTCGAAATTGCCCATTTTGCTGAAATCTCAGGCATGTCGACATATGAGACATTAAAAAAATTAAAAGATGCCGGCCTTGGGTCTCTTCCCGGTGGCGGGGCGGAGGTATTCTCAATAGATGTCAGGGAAGAGCTTTGTCCGGAAAAACTTAGCGGTGATGAGTGGCTGAACACTATGAGGACTGCTCACAATTTGGGAATGAGGAGCAATGCTACCATGTTGTACGGCCACATAGAAAAAAATGAAGACAGAGTCAACCATTTATTAAAGCTGCGTGAGCTACAAGATGAGACTGGTGGATTCATGTCATTCATCCCTCTGGCGTTTCATCCGAAAAATACTGATCTGAATGATTTCTCCAGCACTGCTGGAATTCTGGATCTGAAGATGCTTGCTATAGGGAGATTAATGCTGGACAATTTTGATCATATTAAAGCATTCTGGATAATGCTAGGTATTAAGCTGGCACAAATTTCACTTAGTTTTGGAGTTGATGACATAGATGGCACAGTGGCTGAAGAAAAGATTACACACTCTGCCGGGGCTGAAACACCGGAGTCATTGACGGTAGATGAAATTAAATCACTGATAGAAGAAACCGGACGTGAACCTGTTGAAAGAGACACCCTTTACAACCAGGTAAATTAGAAGTATTCAACTAACTGAATGGAATGAAAAACTCCATTTCAAATCACATCTCTGCAAATAAAAAAGGCCCTTTAAAACATCTTTGCAGACGCCTTAAAGAGCCTTTTATTCATCTTGCTTAAAATTATTTACTACCACCAAAAGCTCTAACAATGTTTACGAGCTTTTGAATAGCACTTTCTGAAACCCTACCTCTACACTGTGTGCATCCTTTATCATTAGCTTCCAGAAACTTAATAAGCTGTTCGTCTGTTTTTGAAGACTGCCAAGCTTCATCTGTGAAATCTGGAACACCCATTTTTTTACCTTCTGATGTGCCCTTGCCACCATTACCATGGCAATATACACAAGTTTCCATTGTACCGAATGAGCCCTGAATAGCACCGGTCGCAAAAACAAAGTAATAACTTTTTTCCGGATTTCCGTACAAGTCTTCCAGTTCATCAGCCTGACTGTTCAAGCTTAAAGCGAAACATGATACTGCAACAATTGCTGCGATACACAATAAATTAAATTTTTTCATTTATAAAACCCCCTCTAATCATAACGATTACAAATTTTATCTAATCTTGAGTAATATAATAAAAGCTCTTTTGAACACATACTTACGGTCTCAGACGCATCTCTGTACGGTATACTTTGTGGCATGCCTTACATGAAAGATACAAAAATCTCATAGAGTGTCCAACTGATTCAACGGCACCCTCTTTTGCAGCGCCTGCTGCTGTTACTATATGTTCAAGATGGGTAGCGACCAGCTTGCTTATCGCCTCATGGTTCTTGTCGTTGTGTTCTCGCTTTCCTTCATTTTCAAGAGCAGCTTTAGCGGCTGCTTCAACACCTTTGTAATCGTAAGGATTAAATTCGTCGCCAGGTAGCAGTCCATCGTTCATCTTCATTAACTGATAATGCTTTATCTGCTCTTTACATATATCCTGATCTGACGCAATTCCGACGGATGTGCCTGCTATAAACATTGCTACTACTAATATGCCTGCTACAAAGAAATTTTTTCCCTTCATTTTACTTATGCCTCCTTAAATTAAAAAAAAATTAAGCTCCTTTCACTGGTTTGCCAAAGAGTCAAGCCTTGGTCTGTGTGTATGTATAACAAACCTTGTAAAGTTCTACATAATATCATCTATTAAAATATAAAACTCCACCCCCCCTTTCCTTTGAAATACATCATAAAGATGTGAAATCTTATTAATCCAGTAACTCCAAACCGGGCTAAATATATCATCGTACCGGAATAGAGTCAAGTAAAAACTCCTACTAAATAACTAACGAAATATTTTATGGGTTTATGGCTCCAGATGCTACTCCTTATGCTTTTTTTTGTACAAATTTGGATATATATGGATCTTTAAATGCTTGTGACATATAGCGCAAGTCTGTCTTAAGCGTCTTACCTGCCACTGTTGATCCTCAAGAGAACCTTCCTTATCCCTATTTTTGGCTATTTCAGCCATTTTATCCGCTTCTTCCTCCATGAGCTTCATCTGCTTTTCATATCTAGAGTCATCAGGCTTTGCGAATTTAACTCTAACTTTCTTTGTAATCTTCGCAATATTTTCCCCCGCTTCCTGGATTATTCTCCACTGTTTCTTCTTGTATTTATAATAACCCGACATTGCTTCTACCGCTTTATAACTGTCGTCGATATCCTGCATCAACAATGCCAGTTCACTCTTCTCCTTTTCTGGTTGCTCTTCACCCATAAGCTCATCAGTGCCTTCTATCTGCTCTGTCGGCATAGGTTTGTCCGCGGCTTCAACGTTGACTTTATATAGGAAACTGATTACAAAATATATGCATAAAACAATTAAAAACTTGTACATAGCAATAACCTCTCTTATTTAAAAAAAACTCGGATGATTGAGTGCCGCAGAAAACATGCCGATCCACTTGACTAATACAATAAAATATAAGATACAGCAATTAAACATCTTACAAGCACAAATTCAAAAAGATCAAAAGATTATAGCAGAAGTATGGCTAAATTCAACCGATATATTGAAGCAAAATAGCCAAATCTATAAATTTCTTGCAAATATTTTCACCCAGCAATATAATCCTTAAAACTTTCTTTAAATTAAGCTAATAATTCATATGAAGTGGTCCCAGACATTTATACCAACCTTAAAAGAGAACCCTAGTGACGCTGAAGTTGAGAGTCACAGGCTGATGATACGATCCGGTATGATCAGGAAATTGTCTGCCGGAGTCTATTCATACCTGCCACTCGGAACGAGAATATTAAATAAGGCAATCAACATTATCAGGGATGAAATGGATAAATCCGGTGCGATCGAACTATTCCTTCCGGCATTACAACCATTGACTCTCATAGAACTTAGCGGAAGAATAGATGCTTTTGGTGAGGACTTATTACGTATGAAAGATCGTCACAAGCGAGATATTGCCTTAAGCCCTACCCACGAGGAAGTTATCACGGATTTGGTAAAGAATGAAGTTAGTTCCTATAAACAACTGCCATTAATTCTTTATCAAATACAGACGAAATTCAGAGATGAGGCAAGGCCAAGATTTGGTGTTTTGAGAAGTAAAGAATTTCTGATGAAGGATGCTTATAGCTTTGACACTAATATTGATAGCCTGAATAAGAGTTATCAGAAAATGTATGATACTTATTGCCGAATCTTCGAACGATGTAAATTAGATTATTTAGCGGTAGAAGCTGACTCTGGTGCTATGGGCGGTGACGTTTCACACGAATTTATGATCCCTAATGAGAACGGCGAGGACGTAATAGTTAAATGCAGGAATTGTGATTATTGTGCAAATATTGAGAAAGCAGAGTCGTCTCCAATTGAATCTAAAGACGAAATTACACCGGAAGAACTGAAAGAGGTTTCTACACCTGGGATGACTACAATAAAAGAGGTAAGTGACTTTCTCTGTATTGAACCTGATAGAATGGTTAAAACCCTGATTTACACATATAACAGTCAAAATGTTGCCGTCCTTGTACGTGGAGACCATGATGTAAATGAATCTAAATTGGCAAAGGTAGTATCTGATGGGAATATAACTCTAGCCGATGAAGATACGGTTGTTAAGCTGACAAATTCTCCAGTGGGCTTCGCTGGCCCTATTGGATTAAAGACACAAGTCATTGCAGACCAGGCAGTCTCGATGATGGAGAATTGTGTTGTGGGAGGCAACAAGGCGGATACCCATATTATAAACGCAAACCTGGAGCGGGATTTCAATATTGATATGGTTACTGATATTCGTTATGTCACAGAAGGCGACAGATGTCCTAAATGTAATGATTCGCTCGATATTTCTCACGGAATTGAGCTGGGACATGTCTTTAAACTGGGAACAAGGTACAGTGGCTCACTTGATGCAAAGTTCCTTGACAGTAATGGAAAAGAGCAACTAATAATCATGGGATCATATGGCATCGGAGTTAACAGGATTCTGGCAGCAACTATTGAAAAATCTCATGATTCAAACGGCATAATCTGGCCACTACCATTAGCGCCTTATGAGGTACTGGTAGTGCCTATAAATATTAAAGATGATGTTATCATGAATACTGCCACTAAGATCTATGATGATTTATGCGAAGAAGGGATTGAAGTACTTCTTGATGATAGAGACCAGCGACCGGGTTTTAAATTTAAGGATGCTGATCTTATAGGAATACCAATAAGAATAACAGTCGGCAAAAGGCTAAAGGAAACCGGTGAGCTTGAGATCAAGTTGAGGTCTAAAAGCGATACGCATTATGCAAAGCCTGAAGAAATAACTACTGAAATCAGAAACCTCATGGACTCCCTGAAATGAACTTTGTAGTTACAAGAATGGTGACATGGCTGATATTAACTGCCCAAAACCAGTAAAACTATTCGTAGGTATTCTTTCCAGTGATAATACACTTTTAGAGGAAGTAGAAAATTTACTGGTAAATCGTCTTGGTAAGGTTGACATTAGAAGTGAAATTTTCCCGTTCGATTTTACAGAATACTACAAAAAAGATATGGGCTCAAATATCTCAAGGCAGTTTCTATGTTTCAAGGAACTTATAAACCCGGAAGAACTTTCTACTATTAAGATCTGGACAAATGAATTAGAGGATGAGATCAAACGTAACAGGAAGTCTGATGTTGCCAGGCCAATTAATCTTGATCCAGGATATCTAACGCATTGCAACCTGATACTTGCATCTGCAAAAGATTATTACCACAGGATTCATCTCCAAAATGGTATTTATGCGGAAGTAACCCTGTTTTATCAACATGAAGTTTTCAAGAATTTGCCCTGGACGTATCCTGATTTCCAGACAGAGGAATATAAGGACTTTTTCTTAAAGGTAAGGGCTTTGTATGCAAAGGACATTAGCAATAATTAAACCTGACGCTGTCCAACGCCGTTTAATTGGTAAAATAATCAGCAGGTTTGAAGAAAAAGGTTTGGAGATAATTGGATTAAAGATGACCGTTATCCCTAATGATCTTGCAAAGAAGAACTATTCTGTTCATGAGGGTAAAGACTATTTTGAAAAGCTTGTAAGGTTTATGACTTCCGGGCCTGTAGTAGTATTGGTTTTAAGAGGAAAGAATGCAATAGGAGTTGTCCGGAAGCTGATGGGTTCCACGTCCGGTCATGAGGCCGATCCGGGAACAATAAGAGGTGACTATGCAATAAGCGGCCGTTTCAACCTTATACATGGATCGGACTCAGTCGAGTCTGCCGAGAGAGAGATTCCCATTTTCTTTGACGATTCAAGCATTATAGAATCTGAAAAATCAGACTTAAAATGGATATACGATATGTCCGACGACCTAACTGGTGAGAATCTTATTTAAATGCAATTTAAATCATCCATATTAAAACCAATTCTTGTTATTGTTCTTCTCGTCCCTATCGGTTGTGCTACACAAAAAGCCAGGCCTTACATCGATGACAAACTATTAGGGAAACCAGGCATTGATCTCAGCAAGGTCCAAACTCTATCCTTGCCACAAGTAGAAGAAACCGTAATTTCAGAAAGCATAAATCTAACCAGCCTGAAAGCAAAAGCCGACATAACATTAACAAGCCCTGAGATCAACGGAGAATTCAAGTGTAAAGGAGTTGTGAGATTTCAAAGGCCCGGAAAAATAAGGGTAATAGGCTCCAAGCTCGCAAGGACCGTATTTGATATGCTTTCGGATGGAGAGAACTACTGGTTCTACCTGCCGAAGGAGAAAGTGGTTTATAAAGGAAAATGCAATGTAACGAGAAAGACAAATACTAATGCATACATATTCCCCGATGATATAGCCGCCCTCCTGGAATATGACAGACTATTTGAGGCCAGACACTCCTATATGGAAACATGGCCAACTTTCTGGCTTGTTCACATATTAGAACAAAGAAGTAAAGAGTTTATACCTTATGGCAGGTTAAGTGTGGATAGGATTGATAACACTGTAACGGAACTTACGATGTTTAAGCCTGATAGTGCTGTCCGTGTACAGGCGTCTTTAAGTGATTATGCAGAAATAAACGGCCAGTCTATTCCTAACGTAGTTCAGATTAATTGGCCGGATACAAATACTACCTTAACCTTAAACCTGAACAACATTAGTATAAACGAACCCCTCAAACCTGAAATATTTCAATTCAAGAAACCAAAAAGAGCCGGGATTGTTGAAATAAATTAGTTAAGACGATTCACAAATCATTTCTCAGTCTGACTCTGCATCCATAATCTTTCCCACACGTCTGGCATGCCTGCCGCCCTCAAACTCAGTTTCAACAAACAGTTTTATCTTCTGTTCCAACAAATCATGATTCACCACATCTGCGCCTAAACACAACACGTTAGCATCATTGTGCCTTCTGCTCATCTCCACTGTGAACAGATCGTGACAGACAGTTGCCCGTACACCTTTTACTTTGTTTGCGATGAGTGACATACCGATTCCTGTCCCGCATACCAGGATAGCTCTATCGCATTCTCCTTTCCCAACAGCTTTAGCAGCCAGAAGCCCATAGTCTGTATAGTCTACAGAATCATTGCCATTCTTAGTTCCAAAATCTACGGCTTCATGCCCAATATTAGTGAGGTATCCGGCAATTAAATTTTTGTATTCAAATCCTCTATGATCTGATGCTAAGGCAATCTTCATTTAAACACCTGTTCAACCTTTCTTTTCCAATTACACCATGACGAACAATTTTAAAAGTGTTATCCACTATTTTTACAACGGTTGAAGGCTTACCGGCTTCTGCCGGTCCACCGTCCAGGATCACATCAACCTTGTCTGAAAAGTTGCTAATTACCTGCTGTGCATCAGTTGCTGGAGGTCTTCCTGAAATATTTGTGCTTGTTGATACAATTGATTTTCCTGCTGCATTGAGAAGGTCTCTGACGACATGATGACTTGAATTTCTGATGCCTACCGTACGGTTATTTGGAAGATCAAAAACAATAGTTAAAGGACCCGGCCAGAATGCACTTATCAATCTTCCGGCAATTAACGGTATATGTTTTACGTGTTTTGTTACGTCGTCAGGCTCCGCAATCATTATAGATAGTTGCTTGTGCCTCGGCCTTTGCTTAGCCCTGTATAAATTATCAATAGCTCTTTCGTTGTCAGCACATACACCCAGTCCATATACTGTTTCAGTTGGAAATGCGACAATCCTGCCGGAACGCAATGCCTGCGCGGCAGTCCTTATATTTTCAAGATATGTATCATTATCATCCAAACATAGGATTTCAGCTGTCATAAATTGTCTCTTTGTGAATATTTATTCGCCTATTAATTAATCTTTTCGCATCTCAACTCCAGTATCTTGCCTCTCAACACTTCCATCCAAATATATCACCTTCAAATTATATTATCAACTTTATTATGTTTATTTACATTATCATGCACAAATCCTTTTCACCTTGACAAGAAAATAACTAGCTGATAGATTTACATCGAATTCCATCTTAAACAAATCCAGTAATCTACATAAAATGAGAACCGTAAAAAGCATACCTTTTCTGTTTATATTCAAGCCAATCGTATCCCTCTTCATATTGTTAGTCTTCTTCTCTCATTCTGCTATTGCCATGGAAACAATGGATACCGATGAGATCACACCGGGTATGAAAGGCTATGGGAAAACTGTATTTTCAGGCAGTCAAATTGAGTCTTTTGATGTAGAGATCCTGGGAGTCTTAAAGAACTGGGAAGCAAGAAATGATATGATACTCGTAAAGATGACCGGAGGGCCTTTAGAAAAAACCGGAATTATTGCAGGTATGAGCGGCAGTCCGGTTTATGTTGATAACAAGCTTATAGGAGCTGTGTCTCATGGATGGAGCTTTGCCAAGGACGCAATTGCCGGAGTCACTCCCATAAGAGCAATGCTGGATGTACTTAAAATTGATTCAGAGACAAGAGAGAATACTTATGCAGGAAATAACAGCACATGGAGCACATCATTAAGTACTCAGGATTCTGATGTTGTCGCCAGATTACAATCACATGGATTAATACATGAAAGCGTATTGACCAAAAGTTCCAACCCACAGCAGCCATTTACGCTCAGCCTTGTTCCAATTCAAACACCAGTAATTATCTCTGGATTTGATTATAGAAGCCTGAACAGTGTTAGTCCCCTATTCAACAAACTCGGCAGATTTTCTTTACAGGGTACCAGTGGCAGCAGCAATTCACCTACAGATTTATACGACTTTCAGCCCGGCTCATCAGTTGCAGTTGAAATAATCAGGGGCGATCTGAGCGCTTCTGCAATCGGAACTGTAACCTATAGAGACGATAAGAATATTCTCGCTTTCGGTCATCCACTAATTCAAATCGGAAGCACTGATCTGCCAATGTCAACAGCACAAGTTCATACAGTATTGGCAAGCCAGTCAGGCTCAGTTAAGATGGCATCACCCGGCGAAATCATAGGAAGGATTTCTCAGGACAGGAGATCGGCTATTGCCGGAAGAATTGGAGAATATACGAAAATGTTACCCTGCCAGACAGAAATACGAGGGTCTCTAAATGTTAAATACAACTTTGAAATTGTTCACAATAAGGTGTTAACACCGATCCTTTTTCAAATGGCAGTTGAGAGTGCATTACTTGCTACAGAAAAAACTATAGGAGAAAAGTCTGTAAACTTGAAACTTGATATTGGTATCGCCGGCAGAAAGGAATCTATCAAGATAGAAAACAGGTATTTTGATTCAGGGCCCTCATGGTTTCCCATTTACAATACCATTCAGCCCATTACAACTTTACTGAACAATGAATTCCAAACGACAGAAATAGAATCTATTAAGTTAGTTGCTGACATTTCAGAAACCAATAATATCGCTTCTATTGCAAATATTAGAGTCAGCAAAAGATGGGTTGCGCCCGGAGAAGAAGTACACTTGAGTATCAGATTAAGACCAAATACTCAGGATTACGTATCCATACCAGTAGGAATTAAAATACCGGATGATGTTGTTCGTGGAACCAGTGTAAGGGTAACTGTATGTGATGCCATTATCAGCAGAATGATGGAAATGGTAAGCGCTCCGGGACATTTTTCACCAGCCAGCTTTGAACAATTAGTAAATAATCTGGAGGACACAGAAAGTAATAATAACATAATCGTAAAAATCAAATTAAATAAGAGAGGCCTGACGTATAATGGTGAAGATTTCCCGTCACTTCCAAATTCTTTCTTGACTATAATGTCCCTGTCAAACCAAAGTGGAGCCGCCCCCCTGCAAAGTGAAACAGTTAAACGAATCCCGACAAAATGGCTTATCAACGGCAAAAAGACTATAATATTATTTGTAGATAATAAGAGCTGATTTACAAAAAGATATCCTAATGAAAATATTAAAACCATACTCATTCGCCATCATCCTGATGGTACTAACATTCTTAACAGTATGTACAGATCACACACATGCAGTTACTACAAAAATATGGACAAGCACTGAACAGGCAGAGATTGCAAAAGGTAAGCTGCAGAATATATCTGTGCATAAGAATGGAAAGTTTACACTGTCACCTGAGAAGCGGAGAATTAATGAAATTCCGGCTGCATATGTCTGGTGTCTTGTTGCAGATGGTACTGATTCACTATTTGCCGGCACTGGTAATCCCGGCTCCATATTCAAAGTTCGTCACGATGGTAACGTAGTAGAATACTATAAAACCTCTGAACTACACGTCCAGACCCTAGCCATAGATACCGCAGGAAATGTCTTCGCCGGCACATTGCCTCATGGGAGAATTTACAAGATCACTTCAGAGGGCAAAGGAGAGATTTTCTGTGAACTTCCTGACCCTTATATATGGGATATGATTGCCGATAATAATGGTAATTTATATGCGGCAACAGGCGACAACGGCATTATCTATAAAATCTCGGATAGAGGCATCCAATCAATTTTCTTTGATTCCCCGTTCTCAAATATACTCGATCTCGTCATTGATAATGATAGTAACATTTACGCAGCAAGTGAACCGGAGGGCATTATCTACAAGATAACACCGGACGGCAAGGCCACTGTTCTTTACGATGCAGAAGAAGATGAAATACATTGTCTGGCCATAGATAAAAATGGTGTTTTATATGCCGGAACTTCATCCGGTACACCTCCGACTCTGCACGCTCCATCACCTCCTGAGCTTCCTGAAGTCCTGTTGCCGCTGCTCATGGAAGAATTTCCCGGCGAGCCAAGTGATGTCTGGCTTGATTATATCCTGTCCGGTAATGATTTAGAAGTTACTGATCAACCTTCGATGAAGGATGCTTATGCTGAAAACGGAATTGGAGAAAGACCGGTGATGCCTGAGATGAACTCAGTATACAGAATAGATAAGAATGGAAGAGTAAGAGAAATATTTGTAGTAAAAGATTCTTTTATCCTCTGCCTGTCAGTTGATGACAACAATGATCTTCTTGTTGGTACAGGAAATATGGCGAAGCTCTTTAAGATTGATAGTAATGAAGATGCCAGTTTGCTTTATGAATTCGGTGAATCACAGGTCCTGGATATTCTTTCATATAAGGATGGAATCAAATACATGGCAACCGGAAACAATGCAAACATTTACCAACTATCAGGTGCATACTCTAACGAAGGCACCTATGAATCTGCAGTTCACGACACTACATATATTTCTTCGTGGGGATGCATATCATGGAAAGAAAAAAAACCATCACAAACAAGTATCTTATTGTCTACAAGATCCGGAAATAATAAAAAGCCTGATAATACATGGAGTGACTGGACCAGAGAATATCAACAAAATGGCGAAAAGATACAGAGCCCTCCTGCCCGTTTTATACAATATCGCACTACCCTTACGACTGACAATTCAAAGGCGACACCTGCCCTTGACGATGTAAGCATTGCATATCTGCCGCAAAATCAGTCACCCATAGTCAGAAATGTCGAGGTTACTACTCCCATACATTCTCCTGACAATGCATTAGATAAACGGAATGACACTGATAAAAAGAAGACGGCTCCTTCCTCCCCGAACGATGTATATCTCGGTGGCATACAGAGAAATGTTTATGAACACGTATCACACGAACCAAAGAAACTGATATCATGGGAAGCAGATGACCCTAATAACGACAAACTCGAATTTGATCTTGAATATAAGAGTGTAGATGAAAACAAGTGGAAGGAACTGAAAAGAAATGTTAAAGAAGTAAATGAATTCTCTTGGAATACAAACAGGATACCTGACGGATACTATCAGGCAAAAGTCACAGCTAATGACGACCTGGATAATCCATTAGAGCTTGCACTAAAGGAGGAAGTAGAGAGTGATACCTTTCTGATAGACAATACAAGGCCGGTAGTATCAGATCTTAAAACAGTTGTTAAGGGCGACTCGATTGACAGGCATGGCAGGTCCGGCTATAGGATAATTGTATCTGGTATCGCAAAAGATGAAATGTGTAATATAACCGACATCCAATACTCTATAAATTCAGGAGAATGGAAGACTGCATTCCCCGAAGACAAGATCTTTGATTCTACGGAAGAATCTTTTCTGCTTGAAATTCCCTACATTTCTGCAGATGAACATACCATAGTGGTCAACGCAACAGACTATGAGGGTAATATAGGCAGCAGCAGGATAGTCTTTAATCCGTGAATCCTCATGTAATTAATCACTTTGATTTTGACTTAAATATAGTTTTCTGATACCATTCCAACTAAATGTTGCAGTAAATTATTGTATCAGACTTGTACTTGTCTAGACTAGGAAGCATTTTAGTGGAGGCACAAATGCATAACGAATTTACGGCTATTATTGAGAAGGATGAAGATTGGTACATAGCATACTGTCCGGAAATTCCAGGCGCCAATGGACAGGGTACCACGCTTGAGGAGTGTAAAAATAGCTTGTCTGAAGCTATATCTCTAATCCTGGAAGACCGAAGAAATGATGTTTTACGTGGGATACCTGAAGGTGTCATACAAGAAGTTGTTACAATAAAATGAAAAGACATCATTTGCTTAAGCATTTAAGAAAACACGGATGTTTCCTTAAAAGAGAAGGACGTTCTCATTCCTTATGGTGTAACCCTCAAACCGGACATGCAGAAGCTATCCCCAGACATAATGAGATTCCAAATAAACTTGTAAAGAAAATTTCCAAAGCTTTATCTATACCTGAATTATAATTCAGAGTTTTATATATTGTATATACATAGACTCATTAGTCTTGGAATCAAATTATGGTTGAAATAAAGAAGATTGTTGATGGTTTTAAACATGCATTTGCAACTGGTGGAGAGAAACTGGGGGATAATGACACCGAATTAATCAGAAAGCTGGCTGATTACGTAGTCAAGAGAGACATGTCCGTACCTGCTGTAATGCTTCTTGAGTCTGTCAGGCCATTAAACTTTGTTGGCAGTCAGTCCATGGTCTTCTTTAAGCCAATCCTTTCACGTTTTTTCTCCAGATATGAATATGACAGAATATCCAACATTTTAGAAAAAAGAGAAGTTGTAGATCTGCTTATAAATGAAATTGAGAAAAAGGCAAATTCCAAAGGCTAATTTACCAAAATGACTAACGATCTTAATATAATTGTTGCCACAGATTGCGGCAGCACGACTACAAAGGCAATACTTATAGAGAAAAAGGGTAACGAATATCGCCAGACATTCAGGGGTGAAGCGCCAACAACCGTAGAGGCTCCTTTCGAGGACGTGACAAGAGGTGTGCTTAATGCCTTTGCCGAGCTTGAGGAGTTATCAGGCCGAAAGATACTGGATGGTGAGAAAATCATCACACCGGCAAAAGGCGATACCGGTGTTGACGTATACATATCAACCAGCAGTGCAGGCGGCGGACTTCAAATGATGGTTGCAGGTGCAGTAAAGACTATGTCGGCACAAAGCGCACAAAAGGCCGCACTCGGTGCTGGCGCAATAGTTATGGACGTAATTGCATCAAATGACAAACGCTTGCCTCATGAGAAGATCGAGAGAATAAGGGATCTGCGTCCGGACATGATACTTCTGTCTGGTGGGACAGACGGAGGGACTGTTTCGCACGTTGTAGAGTTAGCAGAGTTTATAGGCGCCGCCAATCCCAGGCCACGACTGGGGATGACTTTCCAATTACCTGTTATATACGCCGGTAATAAGGATGCACGGGAAAGGGTCAGTGGTGTCCTGGAGGAAAAGACTGCACTGAAAGTAACAGACAATCTTCGGCCTACGCTGGAGAGTGAAAACCTGGGCCCGGCAAGGCAGGAGATCCAAAACCTCTTTTTAGAACATGTAATGGCACATGCTCCAGGATACAAGAACTTAATGTCATGGACTGGTGTTCCTATAATGCCTACACCGGGTGCTGTTGGCGAAATGATGCAGGTGGCTGCAAAAAAAGATGATATTAATGTAGTCGGAGTGGACATTGGAGGAGCAACAACCGATGTGTTCTCGGTTTTTGATGGAGTCTTCAATCGCACAGTAAGCGCTAATCTGGGAATGAGCTATAGTATATCAAATGTTATTGCAGAAACAGGAATTGAAAACATTATGAAATGGCTTCCCTTTGATATAGATGAAGCGGATATCCGCA
Source organism: Candidatus Scalindua arabica (assembly GCA_018263435.1). Taxonomy (GTDB): domain Bacteria; phylum Planctomycetota; class Brocadiia; order Brocadiales; family Scalinduaceae; genus Scalindua; species Scalindua arabica. The sequence goes on from JAANXD010000026.1 coordinate 39,077, forward strand.
ACAGAATAAAGAACAAGATGATTCGCCCTACTACTATCCCGCAATTACTGGAAGATCTTAAACTTGAACATGCTATATCAAGAGAGGCATTAAGGCTGGCATTTGAACAGCATAAGGCTCTTGCAGTTGGCCTGAAGGGTATACAAAAACAGAGGGATATATCTGAGACATTCGAACAGGTTGCAACAGAAGAGACTCTTATCGAAATGAATAAGCTCGATCTTATTATCGGCAGTGGCGGAGTTTTGTCTCATGCTCCCAGAAGGTCTCAGGCAATGATGATGATGATTGATGCATTTCAGCCTTACGGTACAACCATGATTGCAGTAGACAGTATATTTATGATGCCGCACCTTGGTGTGCTTTCAACGATTAACGAGACTGCAGCTACAGAGGTATTCGAAAAGGATTGCCTGATCTATCTCGGCCCTTGTATCTCTTTAACTAATACAGGAAAGCATGGTATCAAATGCCTTGACTATGTTATCACATATTCAGGTGGAAAGAATACTGAAGATTCACTCTTACTTGGAGAGCTTAAGGTATTTGACTTAAAAGATGGAGAGAAGGCAAAAGTCGAAATAACGCCAACCAGGCAATTTGATGTGGGTGAAGGTAGTGGCAAAAAGACTGTTAAAGAGGTTACAGGTGGTGTAGTGGGCCTCGTTATTGATGCTCGAGGCAGGCCATTTGACCCCAAAGAGGGCAAGGCCAGGGAACCCCTGGCAGAAGTACTTTCTAAGTGGAATAAGGCCTTTGATGCGTATCCGGAGTGAAACAGGTTTACAGAATCATATAGTTATTTGTTAAATGTTATTGGTTAAAAGTATGAAGTTCTCAGAAAGTTATTTTATTAGCTTTTAGCTTTATCATGAAGAAAGCTAGCTTAAAAAGCTTCGAAGATTTAGAATGCTGGAAAGCTTGTACTGAAGTGAGAAGATTTACAACAACATTGGTAAAGACCTTTCCAAAGGAAGAAATATTTGCCTTAGTTGATGATATGAAACGAGCTGCACGTTCATGTACTCACAATATTTCAGAAGGCTTTGGGCGTTTTCATTTTCAGGAAAACATTCAATTCTGCAGACAAAGTCGGGGTTCTCTTTACGAACTAATCGACCAATTAATTACATCTAAAGACGATGGTTATATTGATTCTAAACAATATGATGAAGGAAGAGCCCTGATATCTAAAGCTCTTGCTCTATTGAATGGATACATAAACTACCTGGTCCGCCAGAAAACTAATAACAAATAACAATTAGCTTATAACTACATTCGATATGACACATGCATATACGCCAGGCTTAAGGCTGTCGGAGAAAATACGGATAAGTAAAAGCAGGAACCTCCCGCTTCCAGGTGATGTGATTGTAAAAAAAGATGATATCGTCAAATCAGATGATATTGTTGCCAGGACAAATCTGCCAGGAAAGGTTCATTCTGTTAATGTGGTTAACCGTCTTGCAATCCTGCCAGGCGATTTACGCAAGAACATGTTAAAAAAGGAAGGTGAGAGTGTCAAGAAGGATGAACCTATAGCAGAGACCAGTCCATTTATTAAGATGTTCAAGTCTGTTTGCCTGTCGCCAATAACCGGCAATATTGAAAGTATATCAGATATTACCGGCCAGGTATTATTAAGAGAACCTCCAAAACCTGTTCAGATCAGTGCGTATATAGATGGCAGGGTTGTAGAGACTATAGAGAAAGAGGGTGTTGTAATAGAGACTTACGCAACCTTCATTCAGGGCATATTCGGCATAGGAGGTGAGACAACAGGCGAATTGCAGATTGTTGTAGAGTCACCGGGTGACATTGTAAAACCTGAAGATTTGAATGAAAATCACAAGGACAAAATAATAGTTTGTGGTTCAATCATCTATTACGATGCGATAAAGAAGGCATCAGATGTTGGCGTAAAAGGAATTGTTGTCGGTGGAATTCGTGATAAAGATATCAACGAACTATTAGGCTACGATTTAGGGGTTGCAATTACAGGATCAGAAGATATTAATATAACATTGATAATAACTGAAGGTTTTGGCCAGATCAGAATGGCACAGAAAACATTTGATATACTAAAGCATAGAGAAGGCTCCATAGCATCTATAAATGGTGCAACTCAGATAAGGGCCGGTGTTGTCAGGCCGGAAATTGTAATCCCTTATAATAAGGGTGAAATCGAAAAAACATCTGATACAATTGCCGGAGGCGAGGCTTCATCAAATGAAGAATCTGCCGGTATTTCGACAGGTGATCCAATCCGTGTAATCAGGAATCCACATTTTGGGAAGATCGGTAAGGTTAAGGCCTTGCCGAGTGAGTTGAAAACTATTGAAACAGAAGCAAAGGCCAGGGTGTTGGAAGTTGAATTTTCTGATGGACAGACTGCTGTTGTACCAAGGGCAAATATTGAGGCGATTGAGACGTAAATACGGGTTACATGTTGTGGGTTGCGAGTATACATGGAGGTAAAATGAAAAGTTATCGAGATTTGGAAATCTACAATTTGTCATATTATCTAGCTATTAAAATACACAAAATGTCTTTAAAACTTCCAAAGTACGAATTATATGAGGAAGGAAACCAGATAAGAAGATCATCAAAAGGAATTACTTCCTGTATCGTAGAGGGTTATGGCCGAAGGAAATATAAAGCAGATTTTGCTAAGTTCATTATTTATGCGCATGCTTCTTGTGATGAAACAATTCTGCACTTGAATTTCATAAAAGATACACATGCGTTTGTTGAAAAAGAAATTCAAGTATTATTTGATGCTTACAACAAATTGGGTAGTAAAATAAACAAATTCATTCAATACGTAGAGAAAGAATGGAAATAATAAACTCGAAACCTGTAACTTGTAACGCGTAACTTTCAACTCATGCACAAAATATTTCTTACGTTCATTTTATCCATCTTATTACTGCCTTGTTCTTCTACATTTGCAGCGGAAGTAGACATGCTCACCCCGCCTTCTGACTTCCAGGCCTATGACACACCCAATGATAACGGCAAAAGCGTAACACTCAGATGGCCTTCTTCTCACTCCGAATCTACAGAGGCTGAATACGTCGTATATGCGTCTTTGAGTAAAAATGGACCTTTTACCACAGAGGTATTACGCATAAATTCCAAGACAATGTATGAGGACGGTTCTGATTCTAATTTCCATCATGTAGAAATCAAACCCGGAAAATTCTTCAAAAAGGAATCTGATGCTACAGACGTTAGGCCGAGTTACTTTTTCAGACTCGTTATGATGTCAAATCTTGAGAATTCCGCTGTTAAAGATATTGCTTCAGTTACTCCAAAGGGAAATTGGTTTAATTGGAAGAAGCTAAACAACTTTATAATTCTGATAGCCTTTTCAACGCTTGTATTGTGGTTTATTGAACATGCAAAGAAGAATCCTAATCTCTATCTGAGGAAAATAAGCGGGCTGGATGCCATAGATGAGGCACTGGGAAGAGCAACTGAAATGGGTAAGCCTGTATTATATGTGCATGGCCTGAACGGTATGGGTAGTATTTCTACAATTGCAGCTGTAAATATACTTGGAAGGATTGCTATAAGGGTTGCTGAATATGACACTACACTCAAGGTTTCAAACATCGACCCGATCGTTTTATCAGTAAGCCAGGAGGTTGTTAAGGAATCGTACCTGGAAGCCGGAAGACCTGATGCTTACGTACAAGATAATGTATTTATGGCGGCTTCTGAACAATTCCCTTATGTTGCCGCAGTAAGTGGTATAATGATACGTGAGAAGCCTGCTGCAAATTTCTTTATGGGATATTTCTATGCGGAATCTCTTATCCTTGCGGAAACCGGTGCCGCCACAGGTGCTATACAAATTGCGGCAACAGATTCTTATACACAACTCCCCTTCTTTATAACTACATGTGATTATACACTGATAGGTGAAGAATTATATGCCGCCAGCGCATATTTGTCCAGAGAGCCATTACTTCTAGGCAGTTTGCGTGCACAGGATATTGCTAAGGGGATTATAATAACCGCACTCGTAGTAGGTACAGCACTTGCAACAGTTGGTATTGGTTTTATAAGCTTTCTTTTTAAGGCCGGTTGAAATAATCATGTAGCGGAATGGCTTCAGCCTTCCATTATTCTGGACAAGGTGGAAACCTGAAGGTTTCCGCTACAGACATTCATAGCAAATGTAGCGGAACGCCTTTAGGCTTCCACATACAAAACTAAATCTAATATGAAAATACAAAGAAAACGCAATAGATTACAACACTTCGATTACGAAGGAAGCTATGCGTACTTTTTAACAATATGCTGCTATGACAATGGAAATTATTTCACAAATAAAAATACAGTGTCTACAATTCTTGATTCGTTAAACCGTATATCTTCTGAAATGGATTTTTCCATTTTAGCATACTGTTTTATGCCTGACCATTTACACATTCTTACGTCAGGTGATGAAAAAGTAAATCTGATTAAATTTATAAAAACATTTAAGCAAATAACAGGATATAATTTCAAGAAAGCTTCTGGAAGAAGGTTATGGCAAAAGAGCTTTCATGATCATGTAGTACGTAAAGAAGAAAATCTGAATTCAATAGCGGAATATATATTTAATAATCCGGTTAGAAAGGGTCTTGTTAAGAATTACGAAGACTATCCGTCTTTAGGCCCTAAATGGCGAGTTTCATGACATCGTTTACACTTTTTGTTTCATGAGACCGTATACACTTTCTTTCCCATTTTCTCCCACTTAAGGGTGAGGAGAAAATGGGAAAGAAAGTGTGTACAACAACTAACGGTCATAAACTCTTGTTAATAACTACTTATAAAAATGTCACCGATCATTTAACCATAGGCTTTTGGAGAAGGTAGAAACAATTTTGCTAAAGTGTAAACGATCTCATGACACAGCTAGTAGTACTAAAAAGTGTAAACGATGTCATGAAACTTGGCACCTAAAGATTAGTGGAAGGCTAAAGCCATTCCGCTACGAGCTAATGAATATTTGTAGGAGATCTGAAAACCACCGCTACGAAATGTATAATTGTTAACAATGAAATTACTGTGGATATTTGTAGCGGAATGGCTTCAGCCTTCCATTATTCTGGACAAGGTGGAAACCTGAAGGTTTCCGCTACATTTATATATTAATTAGAACGAAAGGAATAGAAGCAGGATGAACTTTTTTAAGAGGACAATACCACTCATAATCGCATTTATAATGGGAGTTATGATGGCATTTCAATATTATGTGCCTCATGAAGCATCTCAATCTCTATTGAAGATTGTAAGCCGCTGGGGAATTACAATTGCTGGATTCGCAGTATTCATTGGTGCGTACAGCTTATTCCACCTTCATTGGAATAAGATTAAACGTAAAGTTCCCGGATGGGGCTACAGCAATTTCGTTTTCTTCGGGGCCGGAATAACAATTATATTCGGCTTATACAACGGTGGAGAATTCTTCTTTCACGACAAACAGGAAGGGACTATGTTTGACTGGATGTACTTCAATGTGCAGGTTCCCGCCGGTGCGACAATGTTTTCCATACTTGCTTTTTTTATGGCGTCTGCTGCATACAGGACTTTTAGAGCAAGGACAAGTGAAGCTACCATATTGCTAGTAGCTGCCATTATTGTAATGCTTGGACGCGTACCTGTCGGCGCCTTGATCTGGGAATTTCTCCCCCCTATTGCTGACTGGATAATGTCTGTACCAAATATGGCAGCCAAAAGAGGTATCCTGATTGGTGTATCAATCGGTGCTATTGCGACTTCACTAAGGATAATCTTTGGAATTGAAAGAGCGTATCTCGGAGGTGGTGACTAATGGAAAGATTGCTCAGGGTAGACAGGCGGATCCTCTTTGCTTTTGTTGCAGCTGCAGTAACTATTCCCCTGCTTATTAAATTTGATTTACCTGTACCGGCAACCAGAGAAGTCAGGGGAATATATGACAAGATCGATTCTCTCTCTGAAGGATCACACGTACTTATAGCCTTTGATTACGACCCTGCATCAAAAGAGGAACTCCAGCCTATGGCAGTAGCACTTTTACATCACTGTTTCGAAAAAGATATTAATGTAATTGGAATGACGCTCAATCCCGGAGGTACCGGTCTGGCAGATAGTGCGATAACCGAAGTAGGAACTGAATATGGAAGAAAATATAAGGAGGATTACGTCTTCCTTGGATATAAGACCGGTGTAGAGTTAGTTATGATAAACATGGGGGAAAATATCTATTCAGCCTTTCCAAATGACTTCAAAGGCAATGCAACCACAGATATGCCGGCACTCAAGGGTGTTCAATCACTACAGGATTTTGATTTTGTAGTAGACCTGGCATCCGGTTCGAGCATTGAAGCATGGATAGCATTTGGGAAGGAAAAATATAACTTTGATCTTGGCGCTGGGTGTACCGCCGTAATAGGCCCTGATATGTACCCCTTCTTACAATCAAAACAAATAGATGGGCTGATGAGTGGATTAAAAGGTGCTGCTGAATATGAAACTCTCATAAGCCGAAAGTCATCGGCAGTTGCAGGCATGTCTCCGCAGAGTGTAGTACATGTGCTCGTTGTATTGTTCGTGATATTTGGAAATTTCTTATATTTTATGACCGGACGAAAGAAATAAAAGATGGATAAAAAAGCAGATATTTCAATCCTGACATGGATACTGGTTGCGTTTTGTATCGTAAACATATTCTTCCTGGTAACAGGGAAATTGGGTTTTGACGCAAAAGGATTGGGCACAATTACGGCAGTTGCACTTACACTTGCCATGTACAGTTTCTTATACAAAGACAACCCTGTATTTAAAATCGCCGAGAACCTGTTCGTGGGAGTGGCCATGGGATATTGGATCATTATCACATGGTTTAACATTCTCAAGCCTGATGTCTATGAACAGCTAATAGTTCCTTTTTTCAAAGATACCGGTAATGCTCCTCATTATATTGTCATCATACCCACATTACTAGGTATCTTTATGCTTTTAAGATTTTCTAATAAACTATCGTGGCTCAGCAGATGGTCATTCGCATTTGTTGTTGGTCTGGGCGCAGGCATAACTATACCAAACTTCATACATGCCTTCATATTAAAACAGCTTACTTTTAATTCACTGATCGCGGCAACTCTTCCTGATAGTATAAACAATTTTCTGATACTGTTAGGAGTAGTATCAGTGTTAATTTATTTCTTCTTTTCTCTGGAACACAAGGGTGTCATAGGAGGAGTCTCAAAAATAGGTGTGTGGTTCCTGATGATAGCCTTTGGTGCTTCTTTTGGGTTCACTGTGATGGCCAGGATGTCACTCCTGATAGGGCGAATACAGTTCCTGATAAGAGACTGGCTTGGGATAATACAGTAAGTAACAGAAAGATATTACTTCTTCAGTTTTGAAAGAATACCTAATCTGAGTAATGGCAGCATTATCTCATGATGGCCTGTGATTGAATATCCATGTGTAGTTGGACGCTTTACTACATTTGTTTGAGGACGGTAATGTTGAATCATATCCATATTTGCCGTTGTGAAATTCTTCACCTTTCTGCCTAGATTACGTGCAACGGTAATTGCCTTCAAAAAGACCTCAGGCATTATGACGGCAGAACCTACATTGAGCCAGACCCCACCCTCAAGTTCAGAAACAACCGAGCACAGTATCTTAAAATCGACATGGCTTGATTCTCCCATATCACTCCCTGAGACACCTGGATGCATGTGGATTATGTCTGTACCAATAGCGACATGAACTGTAACGGGTATATTCAGCCGGGCACCGGCGGCCAGGATGCTGTGCTGACTATGTTTGTATTTATCCTTTATTATTTTGTTACCAAGCGACCTGCCCAAACCACACTCAGGCACTGATGCAGCAGCCTGAATACCCTCCGCAGTTTCCTTCGCCATACCAAAAGTTCCATCCTTGAGGCTGTGGGATACATCTTCAGAGGTCTCTCCTATCAGTGATAATTCGTAATCATGTATAGCGACGGAACCGTTCATTGCAACTGCAGTTACAATACCACGCTTCATCAAATCTATGACAATGGGTGAAAGACCGCATTTTATAACGTGAGCTCCTATTGCCAAAACTACCTGACGCTTCTTATTGTGTGCCTTGACTATACTATCGATTACGTTTCTCAGATCATTAGCCGCCAACACCTTTGGAAGGGAGTCTATGAACTTATTAAAGTCTCTGTACTGAATAACTTTGCCGAATTGATCTATTTTGACAAGATTCTTTCTCTTTTTTATTGAGTATGTTATTATCTTTTCCAGGTTTATTGGTTTGTGTTCCTTCTTTTGTTTTTTCAAAACTAAAAAACCTCCTGATTCTATAGTGCAAATTAATAAATAATTGGTGGATTCACTTCGCTTAATCCACCCTACACGCAAATTCCTTCATTATATATTGTTCTAAAAAAGTGATAATATTTTATTGTCTTTATAATTCGTTTTCTTTTATTTCAGCAATTTTTACTAAGAATTTCAATAAGCCTCTTTTCAAGTCCTTATTACTGTGAACCGGTACACTTATACGTACTTTTTTACCAGATTTCATATATACATGATGGCTTCCTTTTATTGTTTTTAACAGCCAGCCTTTTTTCTCTAAAACCTTACAAAAATCCTTCCCAGATATACTTCTCATACATTAATTTCCAATATTTTGTCTTCCGGTTTTAACTTGATATCTTCTGTCTCGATTGAAAGACATGCATCCGTTGCTTCATAGATATTTTGCAATAACTCCTCCCATGTATCACCCTGGGTTACACAGCCAGGTATGGAAGGAACCTCCGCCCAAAACCCCCCCTCTTCCGCTTTATGAACGACTACCTTAAGCTTCATATGAATAACCTCCCAATATAGGATTTAATTTATAGATTTCTCTTTGTGATTAAATGTACAAAATTATGTAGATCAAGATTTGAAAACTCTATCTATTGCCTCTTTATACAACTCAATTCCCTTCGTTATCTGTATTTCAATCTTCAGTGATAGAATATTGAAACCTTTTATATCCATATTTCTTATTTTTACAATATCTTTTTGTGTAACCACAACTGCATCAGCGTCAAGAGATCTTGCTTCAGAAATAATATCAATTATTTCCGCCCTGTTGTAGTTATGATGATCATGAAACTTCCTGTGTTTTACAAGATCGGCTCCCAGTTCTTTTAATGTATAAGCAAAAGACTCAGGATTCCCGATTGCGGAGAGTGCGTAAATCCTTTTCCCCTTTAACCACTCAAGTCTCTGGATTGAGCCATCCGTAATACTCTCAATATGCACCGGCCTGTGGATTGATTCACAAACAGGAGCATCATTATTTACATATCTCAACTTTGTATATATTGATTTTATTGCTTGTTCTTTAGATTGATCACAGCGCGATATTATAAACAGGTCTGCACGTTCAAGGTTTTTAAGCGGTTCCCTGAGGCTTCCTCTGGGTATCAGGTTCTCTCCTCCAAACGGGTTAAGCGAATCTATCACTACAATGTCCAGATCACGCTTTAATCTGAAGTGTTGAAACCCGTCATCAAGTAACAGGCAATCCACGCCAAACTCTCTAATTGCTTTTTCACCGTTTGACACCCTGTCCTTACCCGCTAAAACAGGTACATTCCGAAGATTTTCCTTTAAGACGAGACATTCATCATTAATATTGTCGTTGTCTTCCTGTAAAGGGTTATTACTTCCATAACCTCTACTTAATATTGCAACTTTCTTATTCTTTTCATGAAGACACCTTGCCATGAATTCCACCAAAGGTGTTTTACCTGTACCTCCAGTAGTTATGTTCCCGATACTGATTACCTCAACGGGTAGCCTTGTGCTTTTTAATACGCTGTTAGTATAAAGGAAATCTCTTGTATTCAGGACTGCTGAATATGGATACGTAAATGCAGAAAGGGTCGATTTGATTAAGGCTGCAATAAAACCTCTTTGCTGCCCGTAAAGGATTGATAAATAATATTCCTTTAACATAAAAAGGTTTAAGAGGAGATTATTAAGAGATTATTTTATTCCAGAGGGACTGACCAGTAAGCATTGTCCAGAAATTGTTTCCAGGATTGATATTTGTTTGAACCTAGCTTTAACTGTATAATTGGGCAATGTTTGGGTTGAACCGGCTTACGAATCAGCTTCATCCCGGCTTCCAGAGGCCTACGGCCCCCCTTGTGTTTATTACAATCAGTACAGGCACAGACAATATTCTTCCATGTACTTATCCCACCTTGAGTCCTTGGCACAACATGATCCAAGCTTAGTTCGGAAGTGGGAAATCTTTTGCCACAGTACTGACATATATTCTTATCTCTGGCAAATATGTTCTTTCTATTAAACTTAACCCTGGTTTTAGGGAGCTTGTCATACACAACCAGCCTGATAATCTTCGGTACTCTGATTTCTATAGAAAATGTCCTGATGCTTTCGTATTGATCCTCATCAGGCAATTCGAATTCTGCCTTGAATGCAGAAACATCCACCCAGCTTGAAAAATCATAAGAATTATACTGGCCATTGTCAATTGATACAACTTCAGCACTCTCTTTAAACAGTAATGCAAATGCCCTCTTTACATTTACTATATGAACTGCTGCATAGAACTTGTTCAGAACCAAAACACTGGACTCCAACGCTCTAACGTTCTGCATAAAGGCTCCCATATGCTTTAAATTATAATACGCATTCAGTTGTTATGTAATACTTTCTGCGATAAGGTCTCCCACCTCAGTGGTAGAATATCCCATCTTTCCTGCATTTACTCCCTTAAGTTTGGTGCCTACAACCTTAATCACAGCATCTTCAATAGATTTGGCAGCTTCTTCCTCACCCAGCTGATCAAGTAGCATTCCACATGCAGCTATAGCGGCAACAGGATTAATAATATTCTTACCAGTGTATTTCGGAGCTGATCCTCCAATTGGCTCAAACATGGAAACGCCCTCGGGATTAAGATTACCGCCTGCTGCAATGCCCATCCCGCCCTGGATCATAGCACCTAGATCCGTAATAATATCACCAAACATATTACACGTCACAATTATATCAAACCACTCAGGGTTTTTTACCATCCACATACAGGTGGCATCAACATGTGCATATTCACGAGTGATATCACTATACTCCTCCCCTACTTCATTAAACACACGCCACCACAGGTCGTGAGCATAAGTCAGGACATTTGTCTTTGCACAAAGTAACAGTTTCTTTCTTTTGCCTCTTTTCCTCGTGTATTCAAATGCATAACGTACACAGCGCTCTACTCCCTGCCTCGTATTAATCATCTCCTGCGTAGCAACTTCTTCCGGAGTACCCTTCTTTAAGAACCCCCCTACCCCAGCGTATAGCCCTTCATTATTTTCGCGCACAACCACAAAATCAATATCATCAGGCCCTTTATCCTTGAGAGGACAATCAACTCCCGGATACAGTTTTACAGGACGTAAATTAATATACTGCTGTAAATCAAACCTCAGCCTCAGGAGGAGCCCTTTTTCAAGAATACCGGGCTGAACTTCAGGGTGCCCAATCGCGCCAAGGAATATCGCATTACATTGTTTAAGCTCCTCGACTACAGAATCAGGTATAACTTCACCAGTTTTTAAATACCTGTCACCACCAAGATCATATTCAATTATCTCATACTTGAAACCCTTCTTCTGGCTTACCGCATCAAGTACCTTTAATCCTTCACGAACGACTTCAGGTCCTGTCCCATCACCGGGGATCGTTGCAATATTATACATGTTATAATCATATTCCTTATATCGTGAGCAAAAAATTTACTAGAAAAGTGATACTAACAATTATTCATACTTTTTCAAAGAGAAAAATATTTTACAACTCAGCAATCTCCCTCTCTGGTCTGAGATGGAAAGTGAGCCAACCTGTAACCACTACCCAGGGCTATCGATCCCTTTATTATTTCTATTATGAATTCCCTTGCAGTTGTAATTGAACTAATCATGTCGTTTCCTTTTGCCAGTTCGGTGGCTATAGCTGCAGAATATGTGCATCCAGTACCATGAACATTTCCTGAATTTATGCGCTCATCTTTGAAGTCTTGAAACGATTCCCCATCATAGAAAATATCAACAACCTCTGCATCCTCATCCAAAGCTCCATCACTGCCAGCTCCCCTAATCATGCTATGGCCTCCTTTTATCAATACATTCTCAGTACCCTGTTCATGTATTACTCTGGCCGCATCTTTAGCATCAGAGAGACTACTAATTTTACGATCTGTCAGGGCTTCTGCTTCCGGGATATTTGGTGTTACCAGACAGGATAGAGGAATCAAGTCAGAACGTATTTTGTTAACGCCTTCTAAAGATAAAAGCCTTTCGCCTTTGTGAGACTTGATCACCGGATCAACTACTATCTTTTTGAGTTTATACTTTTTTGCCATTTCGCATACTATTTCAATAACCTCCTTGCTCACAAGCATACCTGTCTTCACCGTATCTGTTCCAATATCTGAAACCACAGCATCTATCTGTTGGCCCACTATTGAAGCCGGGACAGCTAAAACAGAACTTACTCCAAGTGTGTTCTGTACAGTAATAGCTGTAACTGCACAGGTACCGTAAGCACCAAGCTTATTTATAGTCTTCAGATCAGCCTGCACACCAGCCCCGCAACAAGAATCAGAACCAGCTATAGTTAAAACTTTATACATTGTATCAGGTTGTTTATTCTACAATTTCTAAAATAATGACTAGCTGTGTCATTAGTAAGTTACGATATACATTTAACTTGTAATCTATAATGACTTTTTGTAAAATTACTAACTAGTATAAAATTTAAATAAATCACAAGCAAAGGAAATATTTTATGTCAAATTTAAACCTATCTAATTTAAATGCACAGATAAAAGATCGGATGGAACCGTTCTTTAATGAAATACTTCCCTCTTATGAGAGTCAAATCAATTCTATATATATAATAGGCAGTGCTGTTACGAGTGACTTTGATGTAAAGACATCTGACGTCGACTCACTTATAGTGCTTAAAGAAAAGACCCTAGATATCTTTGACTTCATAGCACCAATCGGCAAAAAATACGGCAAGAGAAGAATCAGGGCCCCAATAATAATAACTAATGATTACATACACTCTTCACTTGAGGTTTTCCCTATTCAATTTCTAAATATGCAAACTATTAATGAACTCGTTTATGGTGACGATGTTCTTAACAGTATCAAGATTGAAAAGTCAGATTTACGACTTGTATGTGAAAGAGAATTAAAGGGTTGGATCCAGAACCTGGGTCAGGCATACATAAAATCCCTTGGTAATGACCGTATAATAAAAGAACTGTTTGTCAGTTTTCTCTCTGCATATATTCCAATTTTCAGGGCTATACTTTTCCTATACGACAGAGAATTACCAAAGGACAGAAATGCCGTACTGGACATGTGTGAAGGTGTTCTGAATGTTAAAATGAGTGTCTTTAGAGAATTAGTAACGATTAAGCTGGGCAAATACAAACCAACACACGAAGATTTGAAAAACGATTTCCAGAGGATGTATAACACCATTGATGATATCGCAAAAATAATTGATCAATATCAGGTACAGCCATGACTTGTAAAAAACATCTTGTGTTATTCACAATTACATTAATTACCCTGTTTGTATCCGCAATAACGGCGTTTGGAGCTGCAGATATTCCTGCACCAAAAATGCATGTTGCTGATCGTGCAAAGATAATAGACAAGAAAACAGAAGGCAGGCTTAATGCTTTCCTGGCAGAACTTGAATCTAAAACAGGCGCCCAGATGGTAGTCTTGACTGTCAAGACTACAGGAGGAGTACCTATCGATCAATTCTCAATTGATCTCGCTAATGCATGGAAACTTGGACAGTTTGAACAGGACAATGGTGTGCTCATGGTTATTGCCAAGAAAGATAGAAAATACAGCATAGAGGTTGGCTCTGGCCTGGAGGGGGTGCTTACAAACAATTTTTGTGCAGAAATAGGCAAAGTCCTGTTTGTACCAAATTTCAGAAATGGCAACTTTAATGAGGGTATCTACCAGGGTTCCGCAGCAATCATAAATAAAATAGCAAAGAATGCCGGTATTACTGTCTCTGGAGCACCGACAAGAGTACAACTGCCCAGGAGAAGAAGTTCAGGACTATCGTTTTTGCCAATTCTTTTAATCTTCGTACTACCGATGTTACTGGGTGGCAGACGAAGGGCGTACGGAAGAAGCCGTTGGGGAGGAATGGGCATGGGAATGGGAGGAATGATGATGTTGCCATTTTTATTTGGTGGCTTTGGCGGTTTTGGCGGCCATAGAGGCGGTAGTTCAAGTGGTGGTTTCGGCGGTTTTGGAGGCGGACTAGGTGGAGGCTTTGGAGGAGGAGGCTTCTCAGGCGGTTGGTAATCCCTGCTTGTCTACCTGAACATTTCCATATGTATATACATGCCACTCACAAAGGTCCTTACCAATCAAGCGCCTGAAGAGATTTGTCCGTGACAAATCTTGTTACAAGGGCAAGAAGCCAGGTATGCTCGTTTATTTCAAACTCTTTCCTCGACACCTTTGCCCTTACAAGAGCCATTTCTGAGCCTTTATGGAATTCAACTGACCTCACTGCCACATAGTTTATATCGACATTAATAAATCCGCGAGAACCGAAAGTTCCGTAAAGGTCAACATCCTTAAAATCAAAGGCTTCGACATTCTCTCCCTTTTTTCTCAAACGGAAAGAAAAGGATCCGTAAAAGACCAGTGCCTTTGCCTTCTGGTTCATTCCTTCTTTAAAAGTATCGAAATCATCACCCCAATTCAAATCAAGCTCTACCCTGTCGCTGTCAAAGAAAACCTCGTAAAATGGTTTTTCCCGGTTATGCCTGACCAGGTGAACCCTGGTAATCCTCCTTGGAAATTCGCGATTGGTAAAGACTTCACTTGAAATCAAAAGCTTAATCGTCGATTCACGATCAAGATAAATCTCATCATTCTCAATTGATGTATATTTGGAAATGTAAAAAAGCATGGTATAAAACTGCTCTAGTTTTGACCGGAGTATAGAAACATCAAAAAGCTCCTTCAGCTCTTTATCCATCTCACTATTCCTCTCTTTAAACAGCTTTGCTTCCTCAGTATCAACAAGCGCATAAACATCATCTAAAACCTGATTTATACTAAAATCCGTCGACTTTGTAACCGATCTACCTGATCTAGAACCAGATGCGAAGACTGGGATGGTGACCAATAATAACACCAAACATATACAAGTAGAATTTTTGAACATTTCTTAACTCTTTAAAATAATGATAACTGACCATTCAGATGGACAGCTACAAATGTAAATCTTCCCATCCAGCGATAATAATTAAAACATTTAATGTTATACAAGGTTTTACATAAATACAATAGTTTTTTTGTTATACATCTAAATACTTAATCCATGATTTGGCAATAAGGGCATGTCCTTCAGGAGATGGATGCACACCATCCGGCGCCCAATATTCCGGAACCTCTAATGAACAGGCCTCTTGGAATATTTTATCCAATGGTACCAGTACAGCAGCATATTCGTTCGCCAGTTTGCGAATGACTTCAATTTTGGGGTTCAAATCTTCCCTGTATACATCATTGCCTACTGAAAGCAGAAAAGGTTCACACATTATAACCCTTGAATTCAACTCGTTTGTAGTACGTTTCAAGAGTGTCCGATATTCTTCTTCAAATTCCGTTATTGGTGTTATTAATGTATCATTTACGCCTACCAGAATAGACAGCCAATCGGGTTGCAGACTAATGCAATCAACATCCCAACGACAAACAAGATCTCTTACCTTGTCACCGCTTACCCCTCTATTTATGAATTTAAATTCGTATTCAGGATATTTCTCCGGCAACATTATCGTTAATATCCTGACATATCCCTCTCCCAGACTATCCGGACCATCCCAGCTTCTCCCACAGTCAGTAATACTGTCACCTTGAAAAAGTATTAAAGTTCTATTCGCCAATAGATTCTCCATAATGAAATGTTATGATTGAAAAAGGTTTATGAACTCCTCCACCTTTAAATGAAAAACGAAATCGGCAGAACTATCGAGGGGGGTTTCAGAAAGTGTTATTATAGCAAGAAGTGCGCCATTTTCTTCTGCAATTGAGGGGATAGACCCAACTATTCTTTCACTTTTACTAACGGCAGATTTAAATGTCGCTATGTTATTTTTGCTGTCATAAAGCTTCATCAGAATATTATTACTAAAATGTGTATTCTAATGAAAGTATATTCTTTGATATAAGAAACAATGTTATAATCTTTTAATTCTCCAATAGTTTCCCAAGCTCATCAAGATGTTCCTCTTCATCTGCCAGTATATCTTCAAGCATTCTCCTGGTGGTATGGTCATCAGAAACATCCTTAATAAATCCCTTAAAGGCCTCAATTGCACCCTTTTCTACCTCACAGTTTACCCGTATCATGTCTTCAAGTTTTTCAGGTACATCTACCTTATCAATCTTCATTGTGGGAGTACCACCAAGAGCCGTTATTCTTTCCGCAATTGCATAAGCGTGCTTCATTTCTACTATACTTAATTTCTTAAAAATTTCTGACACCACCGGACTATTAATACCTTTCGCCAGATAGTGATGTTGAGAATACTGCATTATAGCTGTAAGCTCTTCAACTCTAATCTTATTCAAAATCTCAATTATCTTATTATTATCCATAAATCTTGCCCCCTTCCTTTATTAAGGTTGTTTAATTTCCATCACCTGGTCACAACATTTTAAGGTGCCATCTCCACCATTTCTTACTTCAACCTCAGTTCCACATATTTCACAATAATACACTTCACTTTTATGTGAAGACATAATTACACTCCTTATAAAATAAAGGTCATTGTCAATTCTTAATAACTTCTATACTGCCCTTCTTCCAATTAACTGCAATTCAAAAATCGCAATATTCATACCAATGATTTATTTTCGTAGCCATAGTTTTTTCAATTCTTATAAGTACCGTAACTGCATAGGCTTATATTCTCATATATTTTAGAAATCTATTCTAATCAAAACCATCTTTCATGCAAAAGCGTAATATTTTCGTTTTTAAGGTTTAGCTATTAACACAAAACGTAATATATTCGCAAACCAGCTTTTAGGTTGGAGAAATTGATTGTTCCTGGATTTTACCTTAATGACGTATGCCTTTGTTACTTATATGCTTAAACGTAAACAGCAACATCATGCCCGTAAACATTCATTAATGGCATTGATATTGCTAAATTAAACGTATAAATTAACAGTATTTAAAGCTATAATGGATGTTAAGAGTACATTGTAGCAAAGGATATAATCTTTTTAACTTTCTAAAAGAGGAGGTTAGTAATGAGTGACGAAAAAGCACTGTTTTGTAAATTAAATACCCTGGAAAACGCTGATAAAGATTCGCCGGTAACCAAAAAGCATGTCCCTGTTATTACGGTACCACCAGTCTTAAAGACCGGTGAGTTTTACGACGTAAAGATCACGGTTGGAGAAATGGAACATCCAAATGAAAATGAACATTTTATTCAATGGATTGAATTTTACATTGGCAGTGTGTATCTGGGAAGATTTGATTTTGCACCAGTAATGACTAAACCAGAGATAACAATACCCCTGAAACTAAGCCATAGCGGCCTGGATTCTACATTAAGGGCAATATCGCGTTGCAATAGACACGGTCTTTGGGAAGGCACCGCTCAGGTAAAGACAGAATAGTGGTGGTGAGCTATTCTTCCAGAAAAAACATTTATTGGTAACTTTACAATTTACATATGAAAGTACGTTATAATCGTTTACCAGACATAATTATTAGTGAATACTAAGAATAAAAAGTACCGTATAGAAAAAGATTCATTAGGCGAGGTAAAAGTGCCTTTAGAGGCTTACTATGGTGCGCAGACTACCAGGGCACTGGACAACTTTCCAATCAGCGGTATCAAGCCGCACCCGATATCTACCATGTCGATGGTTTACATAAAGAGAGCTGCTGCTAAGGTAAATAATGAATTAGGGTGTCTCGACAATGAGAAAAGTGAAGCGATCATAAATGCTGCTGACAGGATTATTGAAGGAGAATTTAAAGACCAGTTTGTTGTAGATGTTTATCAAGCGGGTGCCGGCACCTCATTTAATATGAATGTAAATGAGGTGATAGCCAACATTGCAATTGAATCTTTAGGCTGGGAGAAAGGAAACTATTCAGTCATACACCCGAATGACCATGTGAACCTGGGTCAATCAACAAATGATGTCTTCCCGGCTACAATGAGAATCTCTGCATTGTATCTACTGAAGGAATTATTTCCTGTAGTCGATGCGCTTGCAAAATCATTTAATAAAAAGGCAAATGAGTTCGACAAAACCATAAAATCAGGCAGAACACATCTCCAGGATGCAGCGCCCATAACATTAGGGCAGGAGTTCTCAGGCTATGCTGATGCAGTTTTAAAATCGGCAAAAAAGATTAAGAAGGCAAACGATGCATTAAAGGAATTAGGTATTGGCGGTACAGCAGTTGGAACAGGACTAAATTCACATCCTGATTATAAAGAGAGAATTGTTAATGAATTACAGAATATCACAAATTTAGACATAAGAGGTGCTGCTAATTATTTCGAGGCAATGCAAAGCAATGCACCTATTACTGAAGTATCAGGCGCCTTGAAAGTATTAGCAATTGAGTTGATCAGGATTGCCAATGATTTGCGTCTTTTAAGTTCGGGACCGAAAACCGGTCTTGCGGAGATAACACTGCCGGCAGTACAACCGGGATCTTCAATCATGCCCGGTAAGGTTAATCCGGTTATGGCCGAAATGCTGAATATGGTCTGTTTTTCCATAATAGGGAACGATCTAACGATCACAATGGCATCACAAGCAGGACAACTTGAATTAAATGTAATGATGCCGGTAATGCAGTACAAACTGCTTGATTCTATTTCAATATTGACAAACGCCACGAAGGCATTTACTGACAAATGCATAAAGGGAATTACTGCAAATGAGGATAGATGCAATCAATATGCTACCAATAGCATGTCTATAGTAACAGCCTTGAATCCTTACATAGGCTACTCAAAGGCCGCAGACATTGCAAAGGAGTCATTATTGACAGGCAAATCTATAAAAGAAGTCGTATTAGGAAAGAAATTATTATCTGAGAAAAAAATCAATGAAATACTTTCACCTATGTCGATGACTAAACCTGGTTTTATTAAGACTGATAATGATGCCGATTTATGAAGACTGCCTGTTTATTGAAAATAACCGTCTTTTTAATTTAAAAACAAGGAATGTTACTAAATGAATAAAAACATAAAAATGTTTAATATTGTTAGTTTCACTTTTCTATTAGCTCTCTCAACCGGATTACTAAATGCAGAACAAGTAGATATATCAGAAACTGAAATGTTGCGGGAATCTTACTTGCAGGGTACCAGAGAAGAAAAGAAACAACAATGTAGTAATGAAGTTTCTCCTGCACTGGGAAGAGAATGCTCCTTCTGTCATAACGAAGATGTGACTGATTTTACCGAAGAAGGAAATAAAGCAAAAGTTATGATGAAAAATGCAATTGCACTTGGTGTAAAGTGTGATTATTGCCATGCGGGAAAGAAACAATTTACAGACAAATTAGAAGTAGCTGTAAAAATGATTAAATTGGGAAAAATGATGGATGTTGAATGCAGTTATTGCCATGCAGGAAAGAAAGCTCTTACTCAAAAAGGAGTGACTGCCAAGACAGCCATGCTATTGCAAGATTGGACAGGAACCGGCAACAGGAAATGCCTGAAATGTCATGTTGAAAAGAAGCAATTTGAATTAAATGATCATGGAGAAGAGATTCTAAATTCACAAAAAGGACTTTTGGATATGTAGAATATAAAGAGTTCTATCTACCCATGTTTCAAGCTAGAAAAATTATTGAGAGTCGCAATAAACATTGACATACTTATAGTTATCCTTTTTTAACCACATTTTGTATATGGAGGAATATTCATGGCAAAAGTAAAAACATTTAGTTCACAACTCAAAAT
The DNA here is from genome assembly GCA_018263435.1 of Candidatus Scalindua arabica. GTDB lineage: Bacteria > Planctomycetota > Brocadiia > Brocadiales > Scalinduaceae > Scalindua > Scalindua arabica. The sequence continues at coordinate 59,168 of JAANXD010000026.1, forward strand.
ATTTCATGTACATGAAGAATTGGAGGCGCTTGACAAAGCAGTAAATGACTTTATAGAGCAAAATAATATAGGAAAGATTATTTCAGTAAGCGATTCGTCAACAGTAAATGCCGACGGTGGTACAATGGGACTCATACGCGTAGTAGCATATGAGTAGATAATTAATCAACCATTTGGAAATGGAGGCAATAACGTGTTTACAAGAATATTAATTGTAGTTGTCTTACAAGCCGCAATTGGATTTTTAGTATTGCCGGGAATACTTGCCGATGATATCGATGGGCAGGATCTGTACACAAGGCACTGTGTTTTATGTCATGGTGAAGACGGTACAGGCAAAACTGATTTGGGAGCGGGGCTAGGTGCGCGTGACTTCAACGATAAGAAGTTTCAGGCTGGCATAACAGATGAACAGATCGTAGAACAGATTGCAAGTGGGACCGAAGAGAAGATGTTTCCATTTAAGGATAAACTCACAGCAGAGGAGATGAAGGTATTGGTTCCAGTAATCAGGGCATTTGGCGAATAAAGAACCCCTCACCTCCCTGCATGTTTACCCGATGGCTGGTGGGCTGTCAGGCAGACTTATACAGGGAGGTTTTGGGGGTTATTAACAGTATTAATGTACATATACCAAGAAAACATTCATAAGAAAGGAACATAATGATGAGCACTAGTGTTTCAGAGGAAACAGAAAATGCAATTGGAAATACCAGGTTTAACACTTCGAAATATGCTATACATCGACAAATAGAAGATTCACAGGATGAACAATTTTCTAAAGAGAGGCAGCATCCTTGTTACATTGCTAAACTTCCTTCACACACTGCAAGTATGAATGTTGGTGTCGTTGTTGCAGGTGGAACATCAGGCAATCATCGTCACTACTACGAAAGTTTAATTTACATAATAAAAGGCAATGGATATTCAGTTGTAGAAGGCAATAAAGTGGAATGGGAAGCAGGTGATATTATCTATGCCCCACCATGGTCATGGCATCAGCATTTTAATACAGATCCTGATAATGAAGTTCGTTATGTTGCATATACTAATGCACCACTTCTGCAAAATGTTGGAGGAATTGCAAGAAGAGAAGAAGCTGTGTAGTTTTGTAGGGTCATATCACAAATAAACAAAAAGGAGGACTATTTATGAGTACTGAAACAAAAATTGATACCAGAGCAACTTCTGCAGAGTTTGGAAAGACTACAGATCATGTCAAGGTCAAGATGCCTGACAAGGTAATTGTTCATCAGCTTGAAAAGCAATTAAATTCTTCTTATTCAGAAGAGAGGCAATGTTCGGTTTCTATTGCAGATCTCCCATCTTATACCGTAGGTGTTGACATTACGTCAATACAACCTTCTAGTAATGACAGAAACCACCGTCATTATTATGAAGCATTAATCTTTTTTCTGGAAGGCAGTGGTTACTCTGTTATCGAGGGAGAAAGGGTTGAATGGGAAGCAGGCGACGCCCTTTACATTCCACCTTGGTCATGGCACCAGCATTTTAATACAGACCCTGATAAAGTGGTGCGATACCTCTGCGGTACAAATGCACCGTTACTGCAAAGTGTTGGAGAAATAGACTATAGAGAAGAAGCTGTATAACAGCTGACATCTTATCAATATTAATGTCATATGAAAATGCAATTCAACAAAAGATTAGCAAAGCTGTTCATAAGTGATTTTGATAATACGGATAACAAAAAAGTTCGTATCAAGTATGGCCTGGTTGCCGGTTGGTTTGGTATTTATTCAACCTTTGTGCTTTTCGTGATAAAGATGACCATTGGAATTTTGTCCGGGTCTGTGTCTATGGTTGCTAATGCCTTTCATCTCCTTTCGCATCTAGCCAACTCAATTATCCTTGTAATCAGCTTCAAGTTGACTGCCCGCCCTGCTACAGAGAAGAATCCATTTGGCCACGGAAGGATGGAGCATATAGCTCCACTTATTATGTCAATATTCTTATTTATCTCAGGTATTCAGATAGGAGAGCATTCACTCCAGCAGGCGATTGAACCTCACGAACTACACTATTGGCCAGCATTACCATGGATTCTGCTCTTTACAATTGTGGTGAAACAGTGGCTTTCACGGTTTGTAACTTTTCTTGGCAAAAGTGTTGATTCACATGCTATTCTAACAAATGCTGCTCACCATAATATCGAAATGGTAATGACACTTGCTGTTATTGGAGGACTGGTTGTCGGCCATTATCTTCATCATCCTGAGGTAGATGGCTATATTGGGATTCTGGTATCTGCATGGTTATTATTTCTCGGATATACTCATGGAAAAGAAGCTATCGTTCCGCTCCTCGGGCAAGCCCCCAGCAAGGATATTATAAATAAGATTCGAGAGACAGCACAATCTGTCAAAGGAGTAGAAAATGTTCACGAAATCATCGTGCATGACTATGGTTCGATGTATTTGATTTCACTCCATGCGGAGATTCCGGCAGAATTAGGCGCTGTAGAAATGCATGAAATTACCGAAATATGCGAACATAAACTGAGAAAAACATTTGGTGGTGAAGCAGTATGCCATATGGACCCGATGATGGAAATGACCCCGGAAATCAAGGCTATCGAGGACAAGTTCAAGCAAATCATAAAGACTTTTCCACAAATTGTAAGCTATCACGACTTTCGTGTAGTTGCAGGAACCAAGGGAAGAATAATTATTGTAGCTGATATTGACTTGAAAGAAGAGATAGATGAAGAGGATTTCGGCCAGATATCAAAAAAACTTGCTATTCAAGTTAAAAAAGAAATAGAGCACGTTCTTTACTCTAATTTCTATATTACACCAAAGTTCTCATATTGAATATTTAATATAATAGAGAATCTGTTAAACAGAAAGAACGATACATTAATATATTTTCTATCTTTTCAATCAGGTTGATTTAACCCATCTTTAACCATCTGGACATGATCATCAAACGATGCGATTTCCTCTCTGAAGAAAAGCCCCTGGTAAATTGGATCAGTGCTTTCTGCCAGCATCATAGCTCTTGAACGGTCCAGTGTATCATGTTCTTCAGGAAGCTTTACCGCCGCATCATTCCAGCTATCATACGTGACAACTTTATTAAACACCACACAGGGTGACAAGTCGTGGATAAATGAAAAACCTTTATGACTGATGGCTTTAGTAATTAGTTCAGACACCATATCCCGTTCTCTGGAAAAGGTCCTTGCCACAAAGGTAGCCCCGTATGCCAGTGCGAGAGTGGTGGGATTTAGAGGGCGTGCAATATTTCCATATGGAGATGTACCGCTCTTCATGCTCATTGGTGAAGTAGGGGATATCTGGCCTTTGGTTAGACCGTAAATACTGTTATCCAACAATATATAGGTCAGATTGAAATTACTTCGCGCAGCATGTGGAAAATGACCACCTCCTATCCCTACGCCGTCACCATCTCCTCCAACTACTACAACAGTTAAGTCCGGACTAGCTACTTTAATACCGGTAGCTATTGGTATAGCCCTGCCATGCAATCCATGTAATCCAAATCCTTTAATGAAAAATGGAAATCTGCCGGAGCAGCCAATTCCGGAAACTACTACAAAATCCTTAGGTGGGATTTTCAGTGTTTCAGCAGCTTCATATAGACCGTGTAGTCCTGTAAAATGACCACATCCGGGACACCAGGTAGGAAGGTTGTCTCTCCACTGCTTTGTTTTAGAAGCCTTGGCCTTCTCAAATTCTTCAAGTACAGTTTTTTTACTTAGAAAGCTCACTGTTCGCCTCCATAATTTTTTGGGCTATTTTTAAGGGACTTACCGGTTCCACCGCAGGTATATGAACCTCAATAGGTTTTATACCATATCGTGATTTTAGTAAAGCTGCATACTGTCCCTGATAATTCATCTCAGGTACAATAATCTTCTTACATGAAGCAAAGAATTTTAGAAATAAATCCTCGCGTTGCGGATGGATCATAATGGATTTGATTAATTTCGTCTTAACCCCATTTTTCTTCGCTATTTCCATGCCTTCTAATATGGAGCCTATTGTTGATCCCCAACCGGCAATGCCAATTTCCGCAGTTTCATCTCCAAGAATATTTGCATGAGGAAGGTCAGCCATCATAGATTCAAATTTACGAAACCGTTTTGCTGTCATCATACTGTGCACATCAGATTCATAATTGGGATTCCCGGTGACTGAATGTTCAAGGCCGGTAGTAGAGTAAACGGCTCCAGGTTCTCCCGGCACGACCATGGGAGAAACACCATCGTCAGTAATTTGATAGCGTAGGAAATCTTCTAACTGCTCTGACGTTGGTTTCTTTCTGGTACATCTATCCCTGTCAATATTTTCCTTGATCGTAACGGTTTCTATACGCTGTCCCAAAAAGAGATCACTTAGAAAGATAACAGGAGTCTGGTATTTCTCGGCAATGTCAAAGGCCAGCTGAATACCGCTATAGCACTCTTCAGAGTTGCTGGGTGCCATTACTACCCGGGGAGAATCTCCGGCACCACCATAAAGTGCAATATTAAGATCTCCCTGCTCAACCTTAGTAGGGAGGCCTGTAGAAGGCCCACCGCGTTGAACGTTAACAATAACAGTCGGGATTTCAGCCATTACCGACATATTAATCATTTCGCTCATCAGTGAAATGCCGGGGCCTGATGTGGCCGTCATTGCACGCTTTCCCGCAAACCAGGCTCCAAGCACAGCACCTATAGCTGCAATTTCGTCTTCCATCTGAAGGGTCCATCCACCCAGCTTCGGCAATTCCTTTGCCGCGATCTCCATGATTTTTGTTGCAGGTGTAATGGGGTATCCCGCAAAAAATTTCAAACCGCAATCTATCGCTCCTTTGGCAATTGCATCATTGCCGCTTGTCAATGCCCTGGGTTCTGATTCTTTGTCAATCTCAAACCGGTTATTGAGAGGGTAATGTTCCTTAAAATATTCATAGCCCAGATTGAAGGCCTTGACGTTGACGTCGATGATATGCTGTCCCTTATGGGCAAAGACACTATTTATCTGGTTCACAAACATCTCAGGAGGCAATGAGTAAAAGTAGCAAATCGCTCCAATAGCAACCAGATTTTTTCCCTGGTTTGTTCCTGTTGCCTCATTTGCCAACTTCTTAATGGGCAGACCATGTCCCTGTATTTCAGGTGTGATATGTGAGACTAAACTATCTTCTTCCGCTACACTACCAATAGTACTGATATCATAAATTACATTACCTCCAGCCTTGACATTACGTAAATCGATAATAGATTCTTTACTCACCATTCCTACAAGCAGGTCTAAACCATCACCCATACTATACAGCTTTGAGGTTGAAAACCTGATTGTTGCAGAAGATTTACCCAGGCCTCTGATCTCTGCACTGTAGATATTATTTACCATTACGTGCAAGCCTATATAGGCACAGGCACCTGCTAAAATCTTTCCTGAAGCAACTATGCCATCACCCGCTATTCCACAAAAGCGAATAGTAATTTCAGAATATTTCATTTCCACCACCTTGCCTGCAAAGATTTCCCCATAAGATTGAAAGCGATGGCTTCCTGTATTTTATACTCCTCGTCTTGTCCCGACATATTCTTTCCGGCAATTACCCCCTGTTCCAACGCGTTAGGCAGTCCAAAATTAATCCAGTAACCTTTAATACAGGGATGATATATCTCTATGCAATCTCCAGCTGCATAGTTATCTTTTTCTGATGTTTCCAGGCGGGTGTTCACTAAAATACCCAATTTTTTTTCGATTTCCGAACCGTCTATACATGAGATATTTGGCTTATAATTGTCCCAGGCAAAGACAATATCAGTCGTTAACATTTTTTGCTGTATTGTTTCGATCTTGTAACCGTGATCTGACTCTTCTATCGACACAATCTGGTCCTCTGTTATAATTTTAATTCCCTTTTTTTTCAGAAATTCATGCAAATCACCCTCAAAATCATCTTCTTCCAGAGCAAACGTTGCCCGTTCTCCTTTAGTAATATAAGTTACTTGCTTTCCAAGGTTGTGCAGCATACAGATTAAGTCCAGGCAACTTACGCCATCTCCGAAAACAATACATTTCTGGATTTCAGGTAGTTTTTCTTTTAATATCAGAGTGTCATACAGAGAATAATAGAAGTGGATATGTTTCTTGTATTGGCGCAATACTATTCCCAGACCGGGTCTGCCGCCGGTTGCGATGAGGAGTTTATCGTAATGCATAACTTCGTTATGGTGGAGCTTTATCACTTTTTCCGAAGGATCAATGGCCTTTGCAAACTCACCTTTACGAAGTTTAATCCCCAACTCTCTCAACTTTTCTACAGAGAAGAAAAGCAACTCGTCTCTTTTTATTGAGTCACACAGGAATTCTGTCAGCAGATAGCGCTTGTATGGCAAAAACAGCTCATCCCCGATAACTACTACTTTAGCGTCCCTGTCCAACTCCTTGATGGTTTTGGCAGCGGTAATCCCTGCAACTCCGGCGCCAATAATAACATGTTTCACTTCTCCTCCTCAGTTTCAAGCTTGTACTTGGAGATGGATATGCAGTCCACCGGGCATGCACGGACGCAGTTTCCGCATCGGATGCATTTATCATTATCTATGGTAATTGCCTCTACTTCACTCCAGTTTTTTGTCTCCACATAATTTAGATTGCCGTCTTCGGTTACCTCTATATCCTTTGCCATCTTGATGCAGTCCACCGGCATCACATCGATACAGGCCAGGCAGTAGATACAGCGGCTTATATCTATCTGGTAATTGTAATGGCAGAGATAACACCGTTTTGCCTCGGTAACTGATTTCTCTTTTGAATATCCGGTCTCTACTTCCATGTTTTTAATCTGCCTGTTACGCATGGGTGTTGTGTCCATGTGCTGGATAGGGATAAAATCATAATCCCGTTTTCTTCCGGTATCCTTTACCTCACTGATGTGGATAGTCTCTTTAAAACCTTTTATATTGGATAACTGCATATGTACTTCTCTGGCAACCTTGCGTCCATCCGCTACGGCTTCGATAACAGTAGAGGAGCCATTTCTGAAATCACCAGCAACGTAAAAAACGCTCTTCCGTACAGCGTTTTCAGTTTCCGCTACTTTATCATCGGCCTCCTGTCCAACGGCAAATATAACAGTATCGGCTTCCATGACAAATTCTGACCCGGATATTGGCGCTATTTTACGTTCTTCATTAATAGAATTGTGAATAAATTCTACTCCTGTGACTACCCCTTCGTCGTTAGATAAGATAGTTACCGCAGACACTAAAGAGATTGTGTCAATGCCTTCCGACTCCATCACTTCAAGTTCATGCGCACCGACATACATATCCTTTTTCATACGGCGGTAAGCCAGTGTGATTTTTTTTGCTCCCATCCGGTAAGACATACGGGTACAGTCCACCGCTGTAAACCCGCCGCCGATTACGATGACATTCTCCAGCGGTATATCCAGCTCTTCCCTGTTCGCAGCTATCATAAAATCGAGGCCCCAGTATGCGCCCTTGCTGTCAACACCGGGAAGAGTGGTATGTTTAGGATTTGCACATCCGCCTGCCAGTATAACCGCGTCATAATCTTTTCTCAGCTCTTCAATCCTGCCGGTGTTTTCAATCCGGACATTTGTCTTAATCGTTACACCGAGATCGGTAATCGACTTCACATCTTCGGTTACCACATCATGCGGCAGACGGAATTGTGGGATTCCGTAACGCAGCATTCCGCCGGGCTGGTCGAACTGCTCCAGTATAGTTACCCCGTAACCCTTTAAGGCCAGGTCATTAGCTGCAGTTAATCCGGCCGGGCCGGCTCCAATTATGCAGACATTTTTGCCGTTAGGTTTGATTTCTGCACATACCGGTTTCATCCCAAAATCAGCCGCCGCTCGCTTAAGGAAACATATTGACACGGGATCTCCAAGTCCATCCCAGCCGTGTCTACAGGCAGGCTCGCAGGGGCGATCACAAACACGGCCCAACACACCGGGCAATATATTTTCCATTCTATTAATATGGTATGCTTTTTCGTAATCACCCTCCTTAATAGCCTGGATGTAACCCGGGATATCTGTCATGACAGGACATGCAGCGCTACAGGGTATATTTACGTCTATCCACTTTCTGTCTAATTTATCTGTTGAGACATGCGTGTCATCTTTTCTGTTTTCTGTTTCCATTTCACTGTTCTATAAAGTAAAAGAATTTCATCTGGCTACTTGAAATCATATAAACTAGCAACTAATTCAATATACACATTTTATAGAAAAAACACAAAATTATTTCACTTGATTAGAATACTTAAAGGTTTATTTTTAAGGACATGTAACCACCCACTTCTTAGCCTTGTTAATTTGTTTTTATTGTAGATAAGCCGTATAATCATGAGAGAATTAGTATTATAAATAGTTGTTGTGGCTTTTATTATCTGGAAGTCTAATAGAAAGAGTTTATTTTCTCTAATACTAAATCAAAATAAAGGAGATGAGATGGAAAATACAGAAGAAATCCTGAATCAAGATGATGTTTTGTCAACCGTACATCAATATGAATTGGAGAGAGATGATCAGAGAGTTTTTATCAATGTCAGAGAACCTATAGGTGGTTCACCTAAAGGCTCATTCATTGCTGTTCCCAGCCTGATTAGCAAGGAATGCAGCAATACTGATTATGTCGGATTGGGTGATTCTGTGAATGAAGCATTAAATGACTGTTTGAAGAGGATTAAGGGTAAACTATTAAATCAGGTTATCCCTCAAGGTTAGCTTTTTTAGACGGCATAGATATAGCTTTTTTCATGTATGTAAGCCTTTTGTTCTCACTCATTATAAAAGCAGTATGTATGCGGTATTCCGTTATTGATGCAAATGCAATTATTGAACAGTTAATGGGAGAATACAATAATGAAGAAAATATTTCTTTATGGTTTAGTGGTAACGTTGTTTTTGTCTATACTTCAATTTAACTTATCAACTGCTCTTGGCGCTAAAATCAATTATAAGAAGATATTTGAAAATGAGTGTGAAAAATGCCACGGGAAAGATGGTAAAGGAACAAAGAGGGGCAAGAAACTGGGAGTCCCGAATTTCAACGATGGTGAGTGGCAAGATTCTGTGACAGATGAACAAATGATCAATTCTATAACTAACGGAAAGAAGAAAATGCCGGCACAAAAACATAAACTAAGCCCTGAAGAGATTAAGGCTGTGGTAAAGTTTGTAAGGATACTCGCTCCTAAAAAGAGACGTTAAAAAATATTACTATTTTGTAGAAATTTAGATACATAAATAGTAAAATATGCAATAGGTATCAAAAAGTACCTGTTCTTTAAGTCAACATTTTTAACTAATAATTAAATGAAGAAAACCGTAACAATAAAAGCAAACAACAAAGAGTACAAGTTACCCGTGGTTATCGGCACTGAGAAGGAAAAAGGAATAGACATTTCTAAATTGCGTGCTGAATCCGGTTATATAACTCTTGACCCTGGTTATACCAATACAGGTTCATGCGAAAGCAGTATTACCTACACCAATGGAGAAAAAGGTATACTGCGCTATCGCGGTATCCCCATAGAAGAGCTTGCACGAAAAAGTGATTTCATCGAAGTGGCAGACCTGTTAATTTGGGGAACTCTGCCTGACAAAGGTATGAGAAAGAGATTTACCGATATGCTAACAAATAATGCTCTTCTACATGAGGGCCTTAAACACCATTTTGAAGGGTTCCCGTTTGATGCTCACCCTATGGCGATGCTTTCTGCAATGGTTAATGCCTTGAGCTGTTATCATCCGGTATTAGCCCAGCCTCATAACCCCAGGGAGATTGAAAAAGCAGCGGCAATATTAATCAGCCAGATTCGCACTATCACAGCATTTTCCTACAAGATGTCTCGCGGTGAACCATTCATCTACCCTAAACCTAAATACAGTTATGCAGAAAATTTGCTGTATATGATGTTTTCTTTGCCGCATGAACATTATGAAGTTCATCCAGAAGTAAAGAGGGCAGTTGATTTAATCTTGATACTACATGCAGACCACGAGCAAAATTGCAGTACATCTACTGTACGTATGGTTGCTTCTTCTGGCGCCAATCTTTTCGCTTCAATATCAGCTGGTATAGCAGCTCTCTGGGGACACCTGCACGGTGGAGCAAATCAGGCTGCGATTGAAATGCTGGAAGAAATTCATTCTGGCAACATGAATGTAAAACAATATATTAAGATGGCAAAAGATAAAAATAATAGCTTTCGTCTGATGGGTTTTGGACATAGAGTTTACAAAAATTATGATCCTCGAGCTATGATTTTGAAAAAATTATCTAAAAAGGTTTTTAATGTGTTAAAACATAAAGACCCATTGTTAGATATAGCTCTTGAACTGGAAGATATTGCATTGAATGATCCATATTTTATAGAGCGTAAATTATACCCCAATGTCGATTTCTACAGCGGACTTATCTACCGGGCTATTGGTGTGCCGAAGAATATGTTCCCTGTGTTTTTTGCTATTGGCAGGTTGCCCGGCTGGATTGCACATTGGAAGGAAGCAACTAATAATAACAGATTGCAGATTGCGCGGCCCAGACAAATCTATGTTGGTCCGGCTAAACAAGGTTATGTACCAATAAGTAAAAGATCCACAAAATAATCATAATTCTATCCATATTATTTCACCATTCGCTTACACATAAGCAAATTTGATTTGGTAAGTAAATATTGTAAAAGTCAATTTGAGCAGTTTGTACACAATATAAATTGTTTTAGTACGCAAACAAGAACTATCCTTCAAGTATTCAAATCATAGCGCATATTATTCGCTATTACATTCCTCCAAATTTAAGTAATGCGCATTTTTTGCGTTTTTATTGCTTTGCTCTGAACCCACTAAGAATTTAAAGACTTTATCTGTAAACCATAAGGTATTCTAAGGACAGCAGTTACTACCTAACATATTCTTCCTTAAGCAAAATAATGTTTTAATGGTATATGCTTTGCGAATTTACCACAGCAATTAACATTATTAACTTTTTTAGGAGGGATAAGTTATGGCAGTATCAGCGGGAGATTTTGTAGATAAGTTGCAAGAGGATTGCCTGGAACATCCGGCAATGAAACACTCTTATTTAAAGAGGTTTGAAAACAGAGAGTTAAATAAGGACCAAGTTAAGATTTTTGCTGAACAGTATTACTGCTTTTCTCGTCATTTCTCCAGATACCTGGCAGCTCTTGTAGCAATTACTCCGGACGAAGCATCAAGAGCTCCGTTAATTAAGAATCTTCATGAAGAATATGG